>DHKB01000034.1 GCA_002407045.1 Candidatus Bruticola papionis
GGCAAATAATACAAACGGCGCTCGCGAACTATGTTAGCTAAGTTAAATGGGGACATCTCCAGGGTATAAGTCTAAACCTGAATCAGTTTCATTTTGGCTATTGTTATTATGGCCTTGATTTGAAGAAGCGCGATTGGGCACCGATATAGTAAAGCCATTATTGGGGCCAAAAGATACTGTTTGCTTACCGCCGCTATTAGAGGAAGTGTAAGTTTCCGAAGAGACATTCTCGTCTTTATTATAAAAACCGCCATATTGCTTGAGGAATTTCAACTTCAAATTGCCAATAGGGCCGTTGCGATGCTTAGCAATAATAATTTCAGCAATATTTAACTCTGTACTTTGTTTATTATAATATTCGTCGCGATACAAGAAAGCCACAAGATCGGCGTCTTGCTCAATGGCGCCAGATTCACGCAAGTCTGAAAGCAAAGGCCTTTTGTCCTGACGGCTTTCTACATTACGACTAAGCTGAGAAAGAGCCACAATAGGTACATTTAATTCTTTAGACAAGCCTTTAAGCTGACGGGAAATTTCGGAAATTTCAAAGATTCTTTCCGAGCTGCCTCTATTGGTACTGCTGCCTTTAATGAGTTGCAAATAGTCAATAATAACTAAATCGACGCCGCTGCGTTTTTTCATACGGCGCAATTTGGCTTTCATATCCAAAATAGTTACACTGCCGCTGTCATCAATAAATATAGGCGCTTTGCTAAGTTGATCGACAGCTTGAGCCAAAGCTCCCCAATCGTTACTATTTAGTTTGCCACTGCGCAAACTTTGAGCATTAACTTTAGCTACCGAACACATCATACGTTGGCAAAGATCTTCGCGGGGCATTTCTAAAGAGAAAATAGCTACTTTACCGGGTTTTTCAGCCAAAGCTACATTGACGGCAATAGAAAGGGCAAAAGCCGTTTTACCCATACTGGGACGAGCTCCGACAACAATAAGGTTGGCAGGGTGTAATCCGTTGGTAAGCTCATCAAATTCAGTAAATCCGGTAGCTACTCCAGAAACGGTTTTGCCTTCTTCAAACCTGCGGTAAGCTTCGTCAAAGGTGTTTTTTAAAGCATCAGCTATGGGCTCAAGCTCACCGCGAGAGCGCGAATTGCCTACGCCAAAAATAACTTCTTCAGCTTGATCGACACGTTGAGGCAATTCAATTTCCTGGTCGACAGCCAAACGGCTGATCGCTTCACCAGCTCTTAAAAGACGCCTGGAAAGAGCATTATCGGCCACAATTTTTGCGTAAGCACTTACATGGGCGGAGCTTCTTACCGCATCAATAATATCATTTAAGCGGGCTACACCGCCGCAATGTTCCAGCTTGCCATGCTCACGCAAATAGTTGCAAACCGTAAGCAAATCGATTACGCCAGTATTTTCGGCCAAATAGACCATAGCGGCATAAATCTCTTGATAAGCTTTTTGGTAAAAGTCTTCCGGCCCAGTCAAAATTTCCGAAACTTTATCAAAAGCTTCCGGATCGATCAAACAACTACCCAAACAAGCTTGTTCGGCCTCTTCGTTGTGAGGAGGTAAAAGCAAGCGGTCTTCCACAGAAGTTAAGCCCATAAAAAGTCCCTTCCCTAAATGCAAAAGCCCGCTTCAAACGCAGAAGCGGGCCCCTTAAAAGCTGTCGCTTTTATTACTTACGCCTCTTAAGCTTTTTCTACTTTAATTTTCAAATTGGCTTTTACCTTGGGATGAAGCTTGATAGCTACGGTAAACTCACCCAATTTGCGAATAGGATCATCTAATTTAACGGATTTTTTATCGATAGTTTCGTTAAATTGAGCGGCCACAGCTTCAGCCACATCTTGGGCAGTAATGGAACCGAAAAGCTTATCTTGAGCTCCACAATTGGCTTTTATAACCAAGGGCTTGGCCTGAAGGCGTTCAGCCTGAGCCTGGGCAGCTTCTTGTTCGCGTTTTTCTTGAGCTTGGCGATCTTTTTTCTCTTTTTCGGCTGCACGCAAACGCCCTTCGGAGGCTACTTCAGCGAAACCGCGAGCCACTAAGAAATTGCGGCCATAACCGTCGGATACATTGTGCAATTCACCTTTTTTACCAACCTTAGGCACATCTTTAAGTAATATAACTTGCATTGCGATAACCTCCAATGTGTTTTTTATAAATTTTAAGCTAAACTTCCCGCCTATTTCACGGGACTAAAAAAAGCGGCCTCCCCAACTACCTTAAACAGATAACAAGGGAGGCCGCTTCTCAATGAGCACTAATATCGACTATACGGTGTAAGGCAACAAAGCGATATAACGAGCTCTCTTCACAGCGGAAGTGACCATACGCTGGTGACGGGCGCAAGTGCCGGAAATGCGACGGGGCAAAATCTTGCCGCGCTCGCTGGTGTACTTACGCAAAGTAGCAACTTCCTTGTAATCGATTTCTTCAATTTTGTTAGCGCAGAAATGGCAAACCTTCCTGCGAGGCCTGCGGCCTCGACGCTCTCCACGAGCCATAGCGAACCTCCGAACTTAAATAGAACCCATACGGGGCAAGAATATATTAGTAGCGATTAGAAGGGGATCGAACTGTCCATATCGCTTCCGCCGTCAAAATCATCATCCGCATCATCAGCAATGGGATCAGGAGCAGCAGAGCGAGAATAAGACTGGGAGCCACCAACGGCGCTGGTCTGAACATCAGACTTACTTCCCAGAGCCTGGACATCATCAGCCACTACGTTGACAAAAGTTCTGTAGGTACCATCAGGCTGCTGCTGACTGTCAATTTGCAATCTTCCCTCTATGGCAACTTGACGTCCTTTGCGCAGATAGTTAGCGCAGAAGCTGGCCGTATAGTCCCAAGTCACGATAGGGATAAAATCGGCACTCTTTTCTGCATTTTTACTGCGACGATCGACAGCCACGGTAAAAGTAGTCCTCTGCTTACCAGAAGCAGTAGTTTTGCTCTCCGGATCACGGGTGAGACGACCGATAAGGACAACTCTATTGAGCACTGACATTGTGGACTACCCTCCTAAAACTTTTTTTATAAAACGATTGAGCGGCTTAAACCTTCTTAATCTGAAATACTAGGCGACGCTTACTACCATGCAACGCAATACTTCGTCACTGTTCTTCATAACACGACGAAGTTCATCGGCGACAGCGCTCTCAGCGTCGAAACGCATGGTCACATAGTAGCCTTCGGCTTTACCATTTACTTCATAAGCGAAACGGCGTTTGCCCCAATTGTTAATGTTGACGACCTGGCCGCCCTCATTTACTACCTGGTTCTGATATTGTTCAACCTTGGCAGCGACAGTTTCCTCACTGAAATCAGGAGTGAGGATGTAAGTAATTTCGTATTTGCGCACAGCGCAAACCTCCTTCCTTCGGCCTTTCAGGCCCGCATTACGCGGCGTTTCCATTCTTACTGCGGAGACGCCTTCCATTTCTTTTACCAAAGCTTCAAACTTCGCAAAGCTCTCTACAAAGAAGCAGACATACGGGCAGGAAGAGCTTCCTGGCTAAAATCAAGCCGGAAGCAACGCTCATACAGAGCTGCACGGCGGCTATTATAGCAAAGAAGCACAACGAACGCAAGGAGTGAGAGAAAAGAAAAAGCACCTTGCCGAAATTGGCAAAGTGCTGATTTTTCCAGATAATATTTGTCTCTAGGAAAATATAGTGGGCATTTGGAAACGCATCCAATAAAGCAAATAAGTCCAAAAAGCCACGCAAATAGAAGTCCAAATAGTATTTTTAATGATCCAAGCAAGTTGCACAGAGACTTCGGACTGTTCCTCAGAAGTGCGCCTCTTTTCCCGCTCTACCTCTTCGCGATATTCAGCATAATATGACGAAGGGCACAGATAGGTAGAAAAGAGTGTCATTATAAAAGACGCTCCGCCTATCCACATGCCAGCCGTTTGGTAAGACAAGTCTTTGTTGGGCAAAGCTATAAGAGCAGCAACTACAAAGACTAAAAATTGAGCCGTTCCCTTAGGCATAAAAACGTCGAAGCGCGGCCCCAGAATAATGCTATTCATTACTCTAGTAATAGATTCTGGTAAAGCAGGATTAGCATTTTCATCCCAAGCGATAGGCTGCTGTTCTTCACCAACGAACTTCAAAAGACAGAGAGGCGGTCTCTCGTTGCTTTCGTTGGGACGGCCGGAAACTTGCTTAAAAAATTCGTAATCGACACCGATAAGACGAATTATACAATTGCGCAATATCCATAATTCAACATTAGCTAGCAAAAGCGAACATAGAAAAAGGAATACGCCAACGATCAAAATTTTAGAAGGTTGCAATAAAAATGCCGCAATAGCAAAAAACAGAATAAAAACGCCTATTAAGGGCAAGTCTTTAGGATCTTCATAAGCGACTTTTACGTGATTAGTAAAAACTACAATAGCTAAAATAAAAGCAACCGCTGCAAATCCCAAGCACACAAAGTCTTCACGAAAAAAAGTTTGTGCAAATTCGTAAGCTCCATAAGTTCCTATCACTAAAGCAATGATTAACAAAGCCATGCGTAAAGGAGCATAAGGAGCCAGCTTTTGTTTTATTTCAGGGTAAGACTTGCCAAATATTTCCTTTTGCACAGAGGGAGCAGCTTCAAAAAGCTCGTGAAACCAGCGCAAGTCGGCTCTGACCTCTATAAGTCCGGCCTTGCAATTCTTCACTATACGTGACCAAAGCTTCTTAGAATAGCTCTGCCACACTCTTTCTCTTCCCTTGAAACCACTCTTGGCCATGGTAACTCCGTTGTCTCTTATTCTCTTATTTTACATGTAAGAAGACGGGATCATCGGCTTCTTTCGCTTTCACTCGGCCAATTACGGCCGGAGCTCCCAAGAACTCTGGCAATAATTTCATAAGTTCAGGCATTTTTTCCTCTGCTATTGCAATTAAAAGACCACCGGAAGTTTGAGCATCAGCCATTAAGCCAAGCATAGGTTCGGCTACTTGGCCAATTACTTGCAAATGTGGTTTAACATAATTGAAATTGGCTGCCGAACCTCCGGGCACATTGCCTCTCATGTAAGCCCCCAAAGCTCCAGGCAACAAAGGAACAGCTTCGGCCTCAAACTCAAAAATCGTGTGTGAAGCTTTGGCCATTTCCAAACTATGTCCCAGTAATCCGTATCCGGTGATGTCTGTGCCAGCCTTAGCTCCCACTTTTACCATAGCCTGGGAAGCTTCTTTGTTGAGCATTTCCATGGAGCGCATTACCCACTCAAGCTCGTCTGGGCTAATATCTCTAAATTTGTGAGCAGTATTTAAAACGCCAGTTCCCAAGGGCTTAGTTAAAACCAGAATATCACCAGGGCGAGCGCCATCTTTACGCACCATTTTCTCAGGATCGATTAAGCCTGTCACAGCTAAGCCGAATTTGGGCTCGGAATCTTCTACGGTGTGGCCTCCAGCCATAACGGCTCCGGCTTCCAATACTTTTTCCAGGCCTCCCTTAAGAATAAGGCTAAGCATATCAACTCCCATAGTTTTCATGGGAAAACAAGCCACATTCATAGCTGTAAAAGGGACGCCACCCATAGCATAAACATCGGAAAGAGCGTTGGCGGCTGCAATACGGCCAAAGCGCAGCGGATCATCGACTACAGGAGTAAAAAAATCGATAGTTTGCACCAGAGCTTGGTGTCCATTCAGCTTAACCACAACGGCGTCATCGCCACTGCTCTGACCAGCTAAAGCTCTGCTGTCCAAAGGATAGTTAACTTTTTTCAGTAAATTTTCCAAATCTTTAGCTTTAATTTTAGCGGCACAGCCGGCACAAGAGCACATTTGCGTAAGTTTCATCTGTTCAGCATTATTTTCCATAATGATCACACCTTTTTGTACGTTATACAAGGATATATATAGCGACAGTGTCGTTTGTCAAAACTTACATTTTTACCTATCTAATGCCCAAGCAATGCAGTTACAGCGCAGCTACCAATGCATGAAAGCTAAAACTCAAAGCTATAGCGCATATAAAAGCCTTCGCCCTCAAATTTCGGCCCTTCAGTAGGTATCTTCCACTCATAATTAAGCATCAGGCGCCTTTCTTTTTTGCGGCTAAAATAGTAATTAACTCCAAGTACATAACGAATAGAGGCATTTATATCGCTATCATAAAATTCTTGGTTACACATATCTAAGTTTGGATCGTACCAATCAATAAAACCGACTAAATCCACGTTTTTATTGACTGTATAAGCCGATCCGATATACCCCCCTAAAGCCCTGTTTTCGACTTCGCTAAGGCCATTATATCCATTACTATAAATAACTTCTGAATCCAGACGCAGATTGTCAGTTTTGAGCTGATAATCAATGCCAAAGCGTTGTATAGGTAAAGAGCTAGAATCAGAGAGACTATGCTGTCCTACCAAAACTGAAGCTCCTAAAGTTGAATGCTTAGAAAGACGTTTGACACCGCGCGCAAAAATATCATTATCAGCGCTAGTAAAACGATGCTCATTATGATCGTTCATAATGCCAAACATAAGCTGATCGCCATTTTTATTGGCAAATTCAAAGCTAGCCCCCCAAGCGCGACCGAGATACAACGAGTCGGTAACAGCGCTGACGTTACATGTCAGGCTCTTACTACTTGATTGCGATTTTTCTATACCAAAGCGAGTTTTAAAACGGCCCAAGGTAACTTTTTGGTCTTTACCTAAGGGCACATTGGCATAAAAGTCAAGCAACTCAACCTTTTTCTTATCAAAGCGGTAGCGAGCTTTGGTATAGAACTTAAAATCGTCTTGCAAATATTGAGCATTAAGTTCACATTGTGGCAACAACTTATCAGTTTCATACATAAGTGTGTCACTGCCACTAGTATCATTATTGACAATGGTTGGATGCTTGTCGTTAGAATACTCCAGTTCAATCTTACCTCCTATTTTCCACTGTCCCTTGGAAGGCTTCGATGACGGCTCTGAAGGTGTTTTGTCAGAAGAGTTTAGACTATCAAGATTTCCTTTAGCTTCAGGCAACTTAATCTCAGTTGGGGAAGCTTCTCTTACAGAAGCGTTGCTATCCTCAATAGCATATGCTTGGACTTCACTCTGAATAGAAGAGGTAGAGTCCATACTATTAGCCTCAGCAAAAGCTTGCGCTTGTGCTGTTTGCTCGCTGCTCACCAAAGTAAGATCGTTTTCTGAAGGCTCAGATGACCAAGCGGGACTTACTTGACACAAAGTTCCTACGGCCAATAAAAATGCTATTTTGACAAAACGTAAAACCATAACCATAACCGAGTGTACTTTTTCGCTAAAAAAAATATTACCTGCACAATTAAACAAGTTAAAGTGGTATTATTACAACATTATCGACTATTTTGCAAGGGTGAACAGCGCATAAACTCGAAGTATGGCCAACTATGACAAACACTTTTCCTGTAACAGAATTGCGCTGTTCTCTCTGTCAGCGCAGCTATAGCCCCGACACTTTCCGTTATACTTGCGAAGATTGCGGTAACGACGGAATTTTAGAAGTTTTATACGACTATGAGCAAGCTGCTCAAAAGCTTCAGCCTGATCAACTTAAAAATTGCAATTTGCCCGGCTTAGCCCGTTGGGCTCCCGTATTGCCGCTGCATAGTGCGGAAAATCTTCCTCCTCTGCGCGTAGGTCAAACTCCCTTCTACAATGCCAAACGCTTAGGCAAAGTGCTCGGCTACGAAAATCTTTTCATCAAAGATGATGGTCAAAACCCCACCGGCTCTTTAAAAGACCGCGCTAGTGCCGTTTGTGCCGCTTCTGCTAAAGAGATGGGCTTAGATCTTATTACCGCCGCTTCTACCGGCAACGCTGCCTCTTCCCTTTCTGGCATGTGTGCTTCTATGGGATTAAAAACCATTATTTTTGTTCCTGAGAGAGCTCCCAAAGCTAAAGTAGCCCAATTGCTCATGTTCGGCGCTACCGTTTTATCCGTACGCGGTACTTACGATGACGCTTTCGAACTCTCTTTACAAGCGACTAAAGACTTCGGCTGGTACAACCGCAACACCGGTTTCAACCCCTACCTCTTAGAGGGTAAAAAGACTGCTGCTTTGGAGATATGGGAAAATTGCGGTTACCAAGCTCCCGACTATGTAGCCGTTTCCGTAGGCGATGGATGCATTATCGGCGGTGTAGGTAAAGGCTTCTTAGATCTCAAGCGCATGGGACTTATCGACAAATTGCCTAAACTTATAGGTGTACAAGCTCGCGGCTCTTCAGTTTTGGCTAAGGCTTTCGCCAACGGTGACAAAGTTGTAGCCGAACCCGACGCCGACACTTACGCCGACTCTATTAGCGTAGGTATGCCCAGAGCAGCCTCCTTAGCCTTGCGCGGTGTACATCAATCCGGTGGCCAGTTTATCGTTGTCGAAGATGACGAAATTAAACAAGGCCAGGCCGTTTTAGCTGCCAACGCTGGCGTCTTTGCCGAACCTGCTGGCGCTACTCCTATTGCCGGCCTTATTAAAGCTCGCAAAAACAACTTAATTCCTGCTGATGCTAAAGTTGTTGCTCTAGTTACTGGTAACGGTCTCAAAGATATCGACGGAGCTATGAAAGCTTTGCACACCTCCGCCATTTCTATTGATCGCAATCCTGCTGAGCTTAAAGCAACTTTAAATAAAATCTTAGGCGTATAAAACTGTTTAGCTTCTTAGGCTTTAACTAAGAGAACTAAGCCCTTGGCAATTTAGAAATTGAGCCGAGGGCTTTTTTATGCCTGACAAATCTAGAACTAGGTTAGACATGAAGTAGAGAGCCGTAAATTATGGGAAACAGCCGAGAAGGACAAAGAATGAAGCTGCAGAATAGGCGACGGATGTATATAGATAGGGCATTATCCATTGCGGAGGGAATTTATTCGGCCAAATCGCATAGCGTCGGATAAGTTTGCCAATATGCCAAAATCCCTCAGTTTTTTTTCGTGAGAAGTAAGTCAAGAGGTAGACTAAAGTGTCAGCACAAACAAACCTGAACCTGAGCCGCGTCGCCGATCAGATCAATGTTATTTTAACGCAAATTTTCCGCCAGTACGTTGCCCAGGGCAGCCCTACAAAATTAGGCGGCCTCAGATTTTTAGACGTAGAAAGTTCCAAGACTTTCGCTTTCGAAAAGACGGAAGTATCCGAAGACGGAAAAGGCAATATCCTCCTCTTCTCCGCTCCTTATGCCAGTATCGACCAAGACAAAGAGCCCACCGAAGTGACTGATAAAAAAGTCGTCGAGGCCGATGTGGTAGAACGCGTGAAAAAAGAAGTTAAGCAAATTTTGAGTGTCGGCCCTCACGGAAAAGATATTCAGTGCCTGATCGTCCGCCCTTCCAAAGACGCCGGTAAGAGCGATCGCTTCTTTATTGAAGTTGGATACTATATTCCCACTTCCGAATGGCTTTCCGATGAGAACATTATCGCTTATGCCAAAGAACATCGCTTAGACAATATGCGCGACGCTTTAGTGCGCATTTTAGAAGAGAAAATTTTACCTATGGCTGACGGTATTATGCAATTCTTGATCCACAACTTAAGATCAATGAAGGCCGAAGCTTAGGCTCACTTTTTGCTCTATAGACTAAAAAAGCCAAGTGCATAAAAGCAGACTCACAGCAGAACCTATAAAAGGTTGGTTGTGAGTCTGCTTTTATTTTGCTATTTTTTATCGAAAGTGCCGCCCACCTGACTTTATCTATAGCAATTATATCAATTAGCTGAATTTTGCTTTTTCAAATTTTTCTGACTAAACACAATGGTTAAAGACTGTCCATTAAACCATCTCTTGGCTACTCTTTTTATGTCAGATAAACTGACTTTATCGTAAGCAGCCAAACAATTTTCCGGTTCTTGAAGTGCCTCACTTCTATCTTTATGCCAGCGCAACCATTCAGCTTTTCCAGCTGGGCTACTCCAAGCAACTTGCAATTTACCTTTGCAAGCAGAAACGGCCCTTTTTAATTCTGTTTGAGAGGGAGCAGAAGCCAAGCGCTGTAATTCTTGACGCAATATAGCTATTGCTCGTCCTTCCTGGCCTTCTTTTACTTGTAAAGTAGCCAGCCAGGCCGAAGTCCCCAGGCCAGCTGTCAAATCGTAAGTGACAGCACGATTGCCCAGTTTTTCCAAATGAACAATCCTTAAAGGTAAACGAGCACTACTATTGCCACCCAGAATTTGTAAAATTACCTTATAAGCGAAATAATCAGGATTATTTGAGCTAGGGCCAATATTGCCAGCCAAAATAAGTACACCGGGTTGCCTTCCCTCTACATATATTTTCTTAGTTCCGGAAGAAGATGAGGCCACAGTCTGGTTGGTGTTGTGGGTATTTTTCGCACTAAAGCTATCCAACGGCTGAGCAAAAGATCCAAGTTGACACATTTTTTGCAATTCGTCAACTTGGATATAGCCAGATAAGCTCAAATATAGATGGGCTGGATTGACTAAAGAGCGCAAACTTTGCATAAGCTCGGCCTGGCTAAGCTCTAAGTGATCGGCTGACTCATTTTTTTTAGGAGCTGTGCTACTTATTTGCGAAGCAAAAATATTTAGCGCCTGATTCCAATCACTAGACTTAAAGCCACTATCATCACGCCTGTATCTCGATAAAGCTCGATCTATTTCTAGCTGTTCAAATTTTGGCTCTACAAATATAGAATTAAGCAATTCCAAAAAACGAGGCAATTGCTCATATAAGCACCAGCCATTGATCACCACGCCATTATAACCTTGCTGAAAACTTAAAGACATGCCTTCGCGCTCGGCCACTTCGGCAAGAGGAACGAAGCTATCACCTTCTTTTATAAGGTGACGACCTAACATTCCGGCAGCAGCCCGACTAACTTCAAACCGACTATCTAACGGAAAAGGCAGAAAACCACGTGTAACCACAATAGGCAATGCGTTGTCTGTCCAAACTTGCCAGCTAATTCCGTTTGCAGACTTGAAGCATTTCACAGCAGAATCGACACCGTTATGGCGTTTTTTATTGATATCGATCTGACTATTGTCGTTTTGGCTATTTGAATCGCTCGGTGAATTTTCAGCTTCAGCAAAAACAGTACGCGGTCCCGGAGAAGCTTCTAAATTTCTCCAGAAATCGGCTCGTTCCGAAATAAACTTTTGGGGCTTTTTCAAAGCCAATCTTCGCCAAAGTGAGCAGACATTTTCAGCCTTAACCTGAGAGATAGCTTCAGGAATTGAAGCAATAGTCCCATTTTCTTTATCTGCACCCAACGCCTGAAAAAGAGAGAGCCGATCTCGATAATTTTGCCACAATTGATAAAAATGAGCTGTTGCTCTACCCTTGGCCGCTCCCAAACGTTTTGCCACAAAACTCTCATCTACTGGAGCCACCACAGCTGCTTCCAATAAGCGTGCTACTTCCTGCGGATCTACTTCCGGAGTGCAATGAGCTCCTACTACATACAGAGAGTCGCCAAAATCTACATCGTAATTGATTTTTACTTGAGAAGCTAAACCATGATCGCGCAAAACTTTTTGCAAATAAGCTTCGGAGCTGTCTGCCCAAAGGATATTTAATACCAGCCAATTGGCATAGTCAGTCGAATTTAGCTTGGGAGCAGGCCAGGCTAATACGGCCAATCCTTGACCACTTTTATCTGTACAGGCTTTGACTTTAGCAAAAGAAAGCAGCTTCTTGGAAGAAGCAGCTTGGAAGCCCTTGGCCTTGGGAAGCTCTTTTTGTTTTTGATAAACGGCCTCACTTTGTTTTTCCCAAACTTTTCTTTTTTTCAGCAAATTTTGTCCAAAATGGCGTTCTAATCTGGCTGCAGCTAGATTAAAAGGTTCGGAAGTAATTAAGTATATCCAAGCTCTACCTGGTACAAAACTATGCTTATAGAAATCGACCAATTCTTTAGCCGTGATATTCTTTATATCTTCAGCGTCTCCATCGGGAATGAGTTCTCCCTCGGCCAAATGAGGGTATAAATTGCTAAATAAGTATTGCTGCACTAGACGCCAAGGGTTGGATCTAAGTTTGCTCAACTCGCCTAGGAGAAGCTTGCGCTCCATTTCCAATTCATTTTGAGTGAAAACTACTCCACTCAAACGGTCAGCCTCTATTTGCAAAGTTAAATCCAAAGCGCTTTGCGGAACTACTTCCCAAAAATTTAGGCAACTTTCGGTAGTGTTGGCCCCTCTGTCGGCGCCAACATTTTCTAAAGATACGGTCAGCTTACCACCAGAAAAAGCGCTAGTTCTGCGAAATAATAAATGCTCCAAAAAGTGAGCTCTTCCCCAAGATCCTTTTGTGTCTAGCTTAGAGCCAGCTTTTACTGATAAACTAACTCCTGCAGCCTCCGAATTTGGGGTGCGCTGAATTAAAGCTTTGACACCAGAGCTCAAATTTACGATACGAATACTACCACCAGGAAGATTGTTTTGTTCTGTTTGCAATTGAGGAAATTCTTGAGCTTCAACCCTATGGCCACCAAGGCACAATCCTAGCAATCCTCCCCACAAGCAAAACAATAAAATCAATTTGCCTGGCGAATTAATTTTACGCAAACTTTTTTTGTAAAAGATCTCCCCTATAGTCTCAACTCGATATTTCACTTTGTCTAAAAAATTCACTAGAAAACCTCAAAAGCGCAACATTTGACTTAGCCTTTCAATTCTAGACAAATGCCAATGTTTCCCCAATAAGAAACTAATCCAGAAAAAAAATCTTCAAAAGTTAAGGAATAGGATAACGCTATGCCGAAAGGCTAAGACGTTTTATTTCAAATAAGGAAAAATCAAGAGGAAAATATCATGAAACGCTCCATGTCTTTGTGTTTAGCTACTTTGGCTGTTTTGCTCACAGCTTTGTTTGTCCATGCTCCTCAGGCTCAAGCTCAACTCATTCTAGCTTCCGGAACTTACCGTATTACCGAATTAAATCAAGACAAAGAGCGTATAGGCATTGCTAAGCTGGACGCCAATCCTACCGTAACTCAGAATTGGGTTTATTTGCGTTTAAAAACCAAAGTTACCAAGCGTTTCTCTCAAAATGGTTGGCTGCGCGATGAAAGTATACCTGTTAGCGAAATTTTCAGCGTTATTGAGAAAGGCGATGTTATTAGAGTGAACGGAGGTCGCGACTGGAACGGTTCTATTACGGCCAAAGATATACTGATTATGCCTGATAATGTCATGGAGTAGATTGTCTTTAAAAGCAACTTAAAAGCGAAAAAAGAAAGTAGAGACATTTTCAGAATGGCCGATCCCAAGATCATGGAACGTTTAAACCATTATACCGAAAATTATCGACGTAAAACTGGTACGCAATTTAGCACAGCTCCAGGAGTAAAGGATGCTGTACTTAAGGGATTGGCCCGCAACTTGGAGGAATTGAACCGCCCTCTGTGTCCTTGCAATTTTTATGCTGATAAAAAGGCTGAAATTAAACACAGACGCTGGCTTTGTCCTTGTGACGAGATGCAAATTTACAAATATTGCCACTGTCTACTTTATGTAGCTCCTAATAATTTGCCTATTACTGAATATTTGCCCGAAGATCATGAAGGACGCCTTATGTACGGTCTCAATCCCGATCCGCACCCTGAAATAAAGCCTAATCCTTGTAATCGTTCAGCTGCAGATATAGAAGCTTGGCATAAACAATAAAATTTTTACTCTAGTACAATAAAAGAGCGCTGCCTTACTATACAAAAAAGTGAGGCAGAGCTCTTTTACGTAGTAGATATCAAGCTAAATGGCTATGACAGCTTTTGCTTAATGTTATACAATTCGTCTCGAACTTCAGCGGCAGTTTGTGGCCTATCGGCAGCCTTAGTAGCTTGCAAACGTAAACACAATTGATCTAAAGCCGCAGGCACATTAGGATTTATTGCACTCAGGCTGCTTGGCTGGCGGAAAAGCAATTCGTAAAAAATTGAATGAAAGCTGTCTCCTTGAATAGCCGACTGGCCAGAAATCATTTCGTAAATAATCAGGCCCAGAGGGAACAAATCGGTATATTCGCCTATTTCACCCAATTTTGGCTCCAATTGCTCGGGAGCCATATAGCGAGGGGTGCCCAAAACCGTACCGGCTTTAGTTAAATTGCTCTCTTTATTAGTAAGTTTAGCGGTGCCAAAATCCATTAAATGGAGGCGTCCTTCTCCATCAACGATTAAATTTTGCGGCTTTAAATCGCGATGGATAATATTTTTTTCATGGACAGCCGTAAGAATATCGGCAATTTGCCAAGCGTAATCGACGGCCGTTTTTATATCTACAGGCTCAAGGCCCACAAAAGAAGCCATATTGATGCCTTGAAGGTATTCTATGGCCAGATAATGGCAAGGCTTATGAGCTATTTCATATATACCTACTACACCGGGATGATCGATACTAGCTACAGTTTTTGCCTCTTGTACAAAACGGCCTAAACTTTCTTCATCTTCACAAAATTCCGGCTTCAATACTTTAATGGCGACTTGACGATTTAATCGAGTATCTTCGGCCAAATAGACTGTAGAAGTGGCTCCCTTACCTATTTCACTTTTCAGTAAGTAAGTACCAAGCTTTGAACCTGCCCCTACAGTAATTACACTATTGTCAGCACCTTGAGTAGCTTTCTTTTTGGCAAAGCGACTTTGCATTCTGGCTTTAAGCACTTCCAAATTGACAGGCTTAGTAACATAATCACTGGCTCCCATATTTAAAGCCTTAACTATACTGTCACTATCTCCTATAGCTGTCAGCATAATGATAGGCAATTCCTGGTCAGAATACTCATTGCGTAACTCTTTAAGTGTAGCAAAGCCGTCCATTTCCGGCATCATTATATCCAGAAGGACCATATCTATACGTCCTAAAGCTTTGACTATAGTAATAGCTTCACGTCCTCCAGAAGCAGTAAAAGTGTCGTAACCTTCACGTTTTAAGCGGCGCGAAAGCATATCGCGGTTAAATTGTTCATCATCAACAACTAATATCGTCTCATTTGCCATAGCTGCTACTTTCGCGTTTACAATCTTACATACCTATTTTTAATTGCCAAAAAGAAAAAGAGAATCGTCGCTAGTATCGGAAAAAGCTAGGAGTTCACTATCTAAAAGTCAAAAAAGCCAGATTATGTTTAACGATATGTCTCTTCGTGCCCGCTTAATGCTCATGACTCTGGCAGCTATATTTCTTCCTTTAATTATAGCTGGAACATATTTTTGCCATCGTGAAGTTGAAAGCATCTATGATTCTCAAAAAGAATATTTGCTGGCTTCTTCCAAACACATATGCCAAGACATAGACTCTTGGATTTTGCGAAAAAAAGCCACTATGCGCATAGTAGCCGAAAGTGATTTTCTTAGGGATCTTATAAATAGTTACACCCAAGCCGGTTCCGATCAGAAAAAAATTGCTGAATTACAGCGCAAATTCTCGGAAAAAGCCGACATTATGAATAAATCGATGCCTGAAATTACAGAGATATATTTGTCAACTTTGGGTACGGCGATTCCTTACAATAATGAATTGATGTCTTATTCGTCTTTTCCTAAGACAAACTCAAATGAGCATACTCATATTACCTATCCAGGCGGATTTATTTATATGAGTACTGATCAAAATAATATAGGAATGCCCTGGTTACCTTCAGAGCAAATTAAAAATGACCCTCAAATAATTACTAAATTAAATAAAGGTGAAGTTGTTCTTTCTCAGCGTTCAATTATAGACACAGAAATTCCCAACCAGGATATCAATCCAGATAAGACTATTACAGATCGCCAAACTGCTAGTTACATGTCTGTCGTTGTGTATAAAGAACCGGCTGATTATTATGATGAAAATTCCTACAAACCGACTTTTGAAAAACGTACTCCCATAGCTATCTTGAGTTTTCGCGTCAAACCTACCACTATGAATTCTCTTTCCGCTCACGAGAATTTTTATGTAGTTGACAATCACGGCCAAATTGTGGCTATGCCTAGAAATATCGATAAAAAAGCTTTGCATTCTTTAGAAGCTAACGAACTTGCCAGTGCCACTACTTCCAAATCCTCAATACATACTTTTTTCCTCCGCACCAAAGAAGGGACTCCTACTCTGCCCCTGAGAGAATACTTAAATTACTATGAACAAAAAAACGGATCGGAGACAAATTTCCATCCGGAATTAAACTCCAGTAATGCTATAGATGGAGAATATAATAATATTTTCGGTCAAAAAGTTATCGGCGCTTGGAGTGCCTGTGAGCGGATTAATTGGTTTGTATTGGCCGAAAAAACTGAGCAAGAGCTTTTAAGTTCGCTGCATAGTTCGATACTTTTTTCTATCATAATTACTATCTCCATAGGGGCTGTGTTTATGATTTTGGCATTTTTCACTGCCGATAGTTTAATAAAACCTATCGTGGAATTAGGTAAAGCAGCCAATCAAATTGCTGGTGGCGATCACAGTACTCGTTGTCACATTACTAGACGCGATGAAATAGGCCAATTGGCTTTAGCTTTTGATTCTATGGCTAGCCGTATAGAAAAAGCTATGGCCGCTCTAAAGAAAGCTCGCGACGAAGCTATGGAAGCCAATCGCATTAAGAGCAATTTTCTGGCCAACATGAGCCACGAGTTGCGTACTCCCTTAAATGCCATTATTGGCTATAGCGAAATGCTTATTGAAGACGCCGAAGATCGTCAAGATAAAGACGCTGTCCAAGATTTGCGAAATATTCATATCGCTGGCTTAAACTTACTTTCTAATATCAACGATATTTTGAATATTTCCAAATTGGAGTCTGGCAAAGTAAATCTCTTTGTCGAAAAATTTCCCTTAAGTGAACTTCTTATGGAATTAAAAGCTTCCACCAATTCACTTTATCAAGTCAACAACAATAAATTTAAGTTGGACTGCCCTAATTCAGAAATAACCTTAAATACTGACCATGCTAAATTGCGTCAAATTTTAATCAATTTGTTGGGCAATGCCGTAAAATTTACCAAGAACGGTTTGATTAAGCTCTCTATTGAAGTATGGGACAGCCAAAAAGCTCAAGAAGAATTTTATCCTGTCCACTATCTTAATAGTCCAGGTTACGCTGTTGTGGAAGCTAACTTTAAGCCCGGCACTAAAGTCGTAATTTTTAGCGTCCAAGATAATGGCATAGGCATGACTTCCGAAAAATTCTCCAAAATATTTGAAGAATTTACTCAAGCAGATGACAGTATTTCCCGCAGTTATGGCGGTCCAGGTTTGGGATTGGCTCTCGTGCGCCACTATTCACATATATTAAAGGCTCGTTTAGAGCTTATATCTAAAGAAAATGTCGGCTCAGCTTTTACTATCAAAATTCCCTTAGTATGGGAAGAAGATAAAAAAACTAAAGCCGACTCACTCGAAGGTACTGCACTTAAAACTAACGTCTCTTAAGAGCAAATTGTAAATTTCACTTTAATTGATCGCTGGTAAAATGAGGCACCAATTCTGCTAACAAGCGTAAAGCTGCTTCATCGTCAGCGAGCAAAACTGCCTGGCGCAACTCTTCCAGCTTGGCTCCGGGCCAGCCTGCAGGAGGCGCTTCGGTGGTTACTTTGGTAATTTTGGGCATAGCGGTCGGCTCCGTTTCTTCGCCAGTATTAGTTAGCTCTTCATAAAGCTTCTCGCCGGGGCGTAAACCGACAATTTTAATGGGAATATCTACATCTGGCTCAAAGCCAGAAAGGCGAATTAGGTTGCGAGCCAAATCGATAATTTTCATGGGCTTGCCCATATCTAAAACGTAAATTTCTCCACCTTGAGCTAAAGCACCAGCGCGCAAAACTAAGCCGACCGCTTCAGGGATAGTCATAAAGAAACGAGTCATATTCTCGTCAGTAACGGTAACTGGGCCGCCTTTGGCAATTTGCTTTTTGAATGTAGGAATAACACTGCCGCGGGAGCCAAGCACATTACCAAAGCGCACTGCCGCAAATCCAGGGATGCGTCGTGAAGCCAAAATAAGCTCAGCCATACGTTTGGTGGCACCCATAACTGAAGTTGGATTGACGGCTTTATCGGTAGAAATAGAAATAAGCTTCTCTACTTTGTATTGCTGGGCCAAATCAAGCAAAAGCTGCGTACCAAACACGTTGTTGGCCACCGCTTCAGCAGGGCAGAGCTCCATTAAAGGCACATGCTTGTGAGCAGCCGTATGAAAGACCACCTGAGGGTGGTATTGCTCAAACAATTTGGTCATGCGAGCTTTGTCGCGCAAATTGCCAATAAATCGCACTATAGGAGCATTGCGCAATTCTATGCCAATTTCATGAATGCTATTTTCACCACGTCCCATAAGGATAAGCCGGGAAGCCCCTAACTTAACAACCTGGCGACAAATTTCCGAACCGATAGATCCGCCAGCACCAGTCACTAGCACACACTTACCTTGAATATAGCCCTTAACCGCTTCCAAATCGCCTTCTATCGGATCGCGATCCAATAAATCCTCAATTTGTACTTCTCGCAAATTGCTAACTTTTACGTGTTCATCTAAAAGCTCAGAGACGCTAGGAATAACGCGTAACTTTACTTCTGGAACTTTAGCACAAGTCTGAACTACGGAACGCACCAAAGAAGGTTGCATACCAGCCATAATCACAAAACTTACATCAAGTTGCTGAGCAATTTCTGCAATATCCACCACTTGTCCCAGAACAGGAATGCCATGAATGCGCAAGCTACGCTTGGCTGGATCGTTGTCAATTAAGCCTACGCATTTAAAACCGGAGTTTTCACGCTCTAATTCGCGTAATACCACTTCCCCGCTGTCATCGGCTCCTACAACCAAAGCTCGCCTAGCTAAAGCGAAGTCGCCATTTTTTTTCACGCTGACAAGGCGCAGCCCAAAGCGCACTCCGCCACAACAAGCCAGCCATAGCAAAGCGGCTGTAGCCGTGCAAGTACGTGGAAAAACCGCTCCACCAGCCAATAAGACAAAAACTTCCCACACTGAAGCGGTTAGAGCTACAGCATAAAAGGCAGACAATAGCTCGTGAATGCCTGCATAGCGCCAAACTTTATCATAAAGGCCAAAAAGAGAAAAGTTAACCACAGCCAACATGGACACGCCCACATAAAGCAAAAGGTTGCTTAGTTGCAAAAAGCGCTCCATAGCGCCTAAATCGAAATCTAGGCGCAGCCCCAAGGCCAAAACCAAACCTAAAAAGACTAGCACTATGTCCAGCAGCGCCAAAGCCAATTTGTGGCGGAAATTCAAACTTAGGCCTCCTTAAGACAATTGCTCGCGCACTTCGTAAAGTTCATGAATAACTTCACAAATTTTACTTACCAATTCCAAATCCATATGAGAAGAAATAGGCAAGCAAACAATGCTATCGCTCACTTTTTCAGTTACAGGCAAGTGCACTTGGCTCTGAGCATAACAGGAAAGCTTATGGCCAGCAGGATTAAAGTAAGCGCGGTTAGGCACACCTTCCATAGTCAAAGCTTTGCTTAAGGTGTCACGGCTGATACCGAATTCTGGCCCTACAATAACCGCAAAATCTTTATAAGAAGAACGAGAATGAGCGCGAATAGTTTGGAAAGTAAGACCAGGCAAATCACTTAAGCCCTCTTTATAAGCTTGAGCAACCTTATTGCGATATTGAGCGTAACTCTCTAAATAGTCGGCGCCTTTAGCAGCGATAATGGCGTTAGCTTCAGCCATACGAGCATTTAAGCCTACGTAAGGACATTCGTAGCTGCCAGGGTTGCCATAGTCGCGACCGGCGATAATATGCTTGGCGATCTTTTCACTATTAGTGGTAACTAAACCACCCTCGCCACCAGTAAGTAATTTAGTGGGAGACAGAGAGAAAGATTCAAAGCTACCGTGGCCGCCTAAGGGTTTGCCTTCGTAGATAGTGCCTAAACCGTGAGCAGAATCATAAAAGACAGGTAAATCGTACTCTTTGCCCAAACGCTCCACAGCGGCAAAATCTAAAGGATTGCCAAAAACGCTGACTGCCGCCAAAGCTACAGTATTGGGAGTAATGGCGCGACGCATTTGATCGACGTCAACAGTGAAAGTGTCGGGCTCGCAATCTACAAAGACAGGTTTAAAGCCATTCCACCATATAGAGTGGAAAGTGGCCATAAAGGAAAACGAAGGGACGATAATTTCGCCTTTATCTTTATCAAGTTGCAAAGCTTGTAAGCCTAAAATAAGACCGCTAGTGCAAGAAGAAACGCCTATAGCATATTTTACGTCCAATAATTTGGCCATTTTTTCTTCAAATAAGCGCAAATAAGGGCCTTTGGTCAGCCAGCCGCTGCGGTACATTTTTTCTAAAGAAGGAGCTACTTCTTCCCAAGCTGGCGTAGTGGGCGCAGTAAAAGGAATGCCAGGATCGAAAGCTTTTTGACCGCCTAAAATAGCAGGTGTACGTTTTTCCATAGTAAGCAACCTCGCTCTGTCTATTTTCTTAGTTTCCTAATATACTCCGATCGAACAAAAAGTAAAACTGCTTAAGCTTTGCCTGAATCTTGCTCGGCTTCAGCTTTTGATTTAGCTAAGATCTGTTCGGCTTTAGGCAACCAGCCATAGCCGTAGACATCGTCGCCTTTGCACAAAACGCCCACAGTACGCCCAATAATTTGCATATCCAACCAAAACGAATAATTATCTATATAATATATATCCAATTCGATGCGCTCAGGCCAAGTAATACTGTTGCGGCCGCTTACTTGAGCCAAGCCAGTTAAGCCGGGCAATACTTCTAAACGGCGTCGCTGGTGTTCGTTGTAAGTTTCTACTTGATAAGCTAATGTAGGACGCGGCCCCACTAAGCTCATTTCGCCACGCAAGACATTAAAAAGCTGAGGCAATTCATCTAAAGACCAGCGACGCAAAAAAGCTCCAGTTTTAGTTATGCGCGAATCATTTTGGGAAATTTCATAGCCGCTGCCTAAGTGTTCAGCGTTGCGAATCATAGTGCGAAACTTAAAAAAGGGAAACTTGCGGCCGCGTTTTCCCACACGCTCTTGCACATAAAAAATAGGCCAACCGTCGTCAATAAAAACAGCTACAGCACAAGCTAGCAAAATAGGACTAAGTATAATAACAGCCGCTAAAGAAGCGAAAATATCGAAGGCCCGCTTAAGCAAGCCGTTGGGATTATGCCACACCGTTGCTTTTCTCCCCTAATAATTTTGCCAAATGTTTTCAAAGCATCTAAAAGCGATCCTTTTCCGTCAAAAAAGAAGTATACTCAGAGAGACATTGAGCGCACACGATGCGAAAGAATCGAAAAGGACTTATATCTATGAAAATAACGGAAGATTGGGAAGAACTTACCGAGCGTACTACCGTGGCTGGTGCAGCTAGGCATTTGTGCCAAAAATTGGCAGCTAAATTTGGTCTTAAGGGAAATGACTCGCTCGGTCAAACACAAGCTTGGCCGAACAACAACGGCGCAGAAAATCAGTCTGCAGCTAATAATTCAGACGACAATTCATTTTTGGCGTCAGTAGACGAATCCGGCACCATTAACAAAATTATCATCCATTAGATCACGTTATCATTAGGCAAAACAATATACGCAAGCCAAGGTAATGCTGCCCCTACTTTTGCAATTCATCGATCGCCTGGTTTATTTCCTTAATTTGAGACTCAAGTCTGCTTTTTTCTGTGCCTTTTTTTCCCGTTACCGTGACTGCAAAAGTTATCGAAAGCACAGCAGCCACAAAACCACTGAATATAAAAAGATTACCAGCTAAGTCTTGGTTGTTACGGAATGCCAACAATAAGAAGAATGGTATAAAAAGTCCTATAGCACAGCCACACCCTCTCATATTGCCATATTTATTATCTAGATCAGTTAATGTTTGTTCTTTGAGGTGAAGATCTGGATACAAATAAGACAAAGCTCCCTCTTTATATTCTTCTATCCTTACATTAACACAAGGCTCGGTATTTAGAGCCCAATGCATATTTTTTACAATCTCTGAATATTTACCCTCTATTACATTCCTATCTACAGAACTAAAAAGTTTTTGAGCAGTACTCTTTACACTCTCTTTCAATTGTTCAACTTTAGGTTTAAAGCTATTATCTTCTTCCAGAGTTTTTCTTAAGTACTCCTTATATTTTTTGAAATTGCCTTCTCTGCCATATTTTTGGGCTAGAGCAAAAAACTTTTCAGCCCAACTTCTACTTACTCGAGCCCTCAGTTCTTCCACCTTATCTTCTATGCCAATATCTTCTTCTAGAGCTCTTTGCAAATAATGTTGATACTTTTCCTTATCATCTTCTCTAGCATATTTTTCCGCTAAAGCTAAAAAATTTTCGGCCCGGCGCCTAGCTGAATTGCTGTCGTCTAAAGCTACAGTACCGCTAACTTTTACACGCTCACCAATTAAAATTTTCTTGCCGCAATACATGCAAAAGGCTACATCTTTATCATCCGGCAATTCCAGATCTGCTGAGCAATTGGGACAAGTTAAACTAATCATGGGCAAATTTTCCTTTCTCGTTTGCGGCTTTTCTATACATTACCATAAGCGGGATATGTCATATACTATTTATAGTAATACATAGAATCAACTACGTAGAAAATTTGCAAAAGGAAATTCGATTCCTCCCATATTTCTCTACTGAAAAACTAAGACATATCCCAAGATACCGTGTTGCTGACGGACGATATTTTTCTTAACGACAACTTTTTTTAGCATACCCCCTTGCTTTTTTTCTAAGTTCTTATTATAATCACGTCGTTCCACGGAGCGATGGCCGAGAGGTTAAAGGCGCACGCCTGCTAAGCGTGAGGGTCCAAAAGGCCCACCTGGGTTCGAATCCCAGTCACTCCGCCACTGTAGAATAGCAATCCCCTATAAGTAACGGGTTTTGGGTTGAATGACCCGAAGCTCGTTTTTTTTATTGCAAAATCGATTCTGTTTTGCGCTTTTTCCAAGCGCAGGAGCGAGTTCACAGTGAGTTTTGCTTGTTCAAAAATTCAGGCAGGAGGAAATTTATGACGGAAATCACCACCTATTTGAAAGAGAATGCCGCCAAGTTTGAGGAAGATCTCAAGTCTATTTTGCGCATTCCCAGTGTCAGCACCGACGAAAGTCACAAACAAGACATGCTGACCTGCGCTCAGGAAGTAGTACGTCAGCTTCACGAAGCCGGCATCGAAAAGGCTGAAATTATGCCTACTCCCGGCCATCCTATCGTTTTTGCCCAGTCCGAGCAACTCCCCAACCGCCCTACCATTTTAGTTTACGGCCACTATGATGTGCAGCCCGAAGATCCTATCGAAGAGTGGGAGACTCCTCCTTTTGAGCCCACTATTCGCGACGGAAAGATCTATGCTCGCGGTACTTCCGACGACAAAGGTCAGTTCTTAGTACACATTAAAGCTGCCAAAACTCTCAACGATTTGAAGGCTATGCCTGTCAACTTAAAGTTCTGCATTGAAGGCGAAGAAGAATGCGGCAGCCCCAATTTGGACAATTGGATCGTCGAGCATGCCGATCTTTTGAAAGCTGACGTTTTGGTTATTTCCGATACCACTATGTACGCTCCTGGCAAGCCTTCCTTGCTTTATGGCTTACGTGGTCTCACTTACTTAGAGGTAGAAGTTAAAGGCGGAGATACCGACATGCACTCCGGTATGTTCGGCGGCGCTGTACCTAACCCCATCAATGAACTTTGCCGTATTATTGCCCATCTCAAAGATGACAAGTACCACATTACCGTACCTCACTTCTATGATAAAGTGCGTCCTCTTTCCGAAGAAGAGCGCAAAGAGTGGCAAGGCCTCGATTTTGACGAAGAAGAATATCGCAAGCTGGTCGGTTCTCCCGAACTTTGCGGTGAAGAAGGCTACTCTTGTATTGAGCGCCGCTGGGCTCGTCCCACTTTAGACGTCAACGGCATTTGGGGTGGATTCACCGGCGAAGGTGCCAAGACAGTTATTCCTGCTAGAGCTTATGCCAAGATTTCTTGCCGTTTGGTGCCCGACCAGGATGACCAAGAGATCGCTAAGCTTTTAGAAGCCGAAATCAGACGCTTGGCCTCCCCCGCCGTCACCGTAAAAGTAAGCGTCGACCACGGTGGCCCCGCTTGGATGACTTCTCCTGACGATCCGGTGCTTCGTGCTGCCAACGTAGCTGCCCAGAAAGCCTGGAACGCTACTCCTGTACGCGTACGCGAAGGTGGCTCTATTCCTATCGTTTCTACCTTTACTAAAGTGCTCAACATCCCGGCCGTCCTTTTAGGCGTAGGCTTAGAAGATGAGCAAATTCACGCTCCCAACGAGCACCTCTCTTTAGAGAACTTCCATGCTGGCATTGCCGCTTCCGCATACTTAATGCAAGAAATCGCCGCTTTGCCGGAAATGAAGAAATAAGCTCTATACCATTTACCAGGCGGCCCCATTAAGGCCGCCATATAGAAAAGCTGCCCGCACACAAAATTTAGTACGGACAGCTTTTTTAGTTATTTATTTTACTACAACTTGCAAATTTCTACACACTTAGCTTTGAAACTTAAGCTGAAAAATTCATTTTTATCATCATCTAGAACAGATATGATAATAGAGCTATCTTTGTCTAATTTTAACTCTAAAATACTGAAATCATCAGTATTTCCAATAAGGCCTGAATATTCAGTTACACCATAAAATTTCACTAAAACTAAACCTGTTTCCGGAGACAAATTATCATAATCGCTTTGCATCCAGTAACAAAAATTTATTTGTAGCTCTAGCTCTTCTTTTTCGGCATTGTAACTTACAAATTCAAGCAAACTATCATGTAGCTCGTATTGATCTAAAAATTGGGTAATATTCATTTAATCTCCATTCGGAATAATATGTGAGCCTGAAGAATTTTTTGGGGTAGGCTCGCCATCCTTAGTCAAATATTTATCCCCTTTGCATGTAGAGTTTGGGTTTTCAACGTGATAGTGATCCTTGCCCCTGAGACCAGGTGATCCTTCTTTGCCAGCATCAAATCTAACTTTAATACCACTTTTAGGCTCAACAAAGCTTCTTGAGGAACTATTCTCTGCTTGGCTCGGATTAGTCGTTTCAATCCATCCTCTTTTTACCAACTTGTTAGGGTTAGGTGGCAGTGAAGAAATTATGTCAATTATGTATCCCTTTGTATTATGAAAATAACCACTATTCCCCTTACTCATATTTCCTCGCAGCAAATACTCTAGCAGTTCTACTGGGAAATGATATAATTTTTATTCCTTCATTTCTTAATTTGTCAAAACATGGATATCGATCTGATCCGTATACGATAATAGTATGTGGAACTAACACCTTAACCATTTCATACAACCCAAGCTCGAATCTATTTCTGTCGATTTTTTTTCTCGGACTACCTCCAACTGTACCTATAGAAACAATACTATTTGAAGGAATGCCAACAAAACAGTATCTATACGTTTCTTGAGTCCCCCACCTAACATTATTTATTACTGCAAAGCCACACAACTGCCCCAGCCAATATCCCATAGCCCTCATGCGGCAAGTATTTCTTATTTTTTCCCCCTCTGGTAGATCTTGATATGTAGAAAAATCTGGAGTAATTACCCCAGCAAAATGACGCAAAACTTCTAAAACATGCTTGCAATCATTCCAAATTCCTCGCCTTGGGCCATCAAACTTATTATCGAACATGTAAAAGCATACAAAAGCATCACAAGTATAATCATAATCATGTTTCAATAACGCCTTTTTGTGTATATTTTTAGCTTCTTCCCAAGTAACGATATCAGATGGCAAAGTTGTAGCCGTAATTGGGCAAAATGGAATATCGTATTTGCATAATTTTGCTCCTCTATACATAAATGATTTCCAAGGGTCTTTAGTGCTAGCCATTTTTAGTTCACGTTCAATTAACAAATGTTTATTTTTTAGATAATCCATTTATTTCCCCCATATAGTTTATTTTAAGCAACATTTCAGTTTAATACACAAATAATATAATAAAAAATGTATATCTAAATATTGTTATATCATATTATAAGTATAAAAAAAGTAAATGTTGCCATTTTTGTTAACAAAAAGTAAAAAATGTTTATATATAAAAAAAATCAATATTACATAGAATTAAATATGTACATATTTTTATTTTAATTACGTTTATTTAGGCATTTATAATAAAAAAAATTCTAAATTACATACAAATTTCTAGATATATAAAGAGACGTTTAAGTATTACAATTATCAATTACACAAATAGATGACCTTATCAAATTAGACAATTTTTTAGATTTACCATCAGCTACTGTAAAAAAATACAAAAAAAATAAAGTTAATGTTAAAAAATCTACAAGGCTCCTCTCACTGTCTAAAGGCAGTGGAAGGAGCCTGCTACAATTGAAATAGTTTAAAATTTATAAAATTAAAAAAACAATTATTAAAATTACTTAACTTAACGCAGCTAAGTTAATTCCTAAGTTATTGCAAAAGTTTTCAGCTTCACTATCGGGATTTTTTATATTAAAATCGGCCAAATTTTCCACTTCAAAAGGCAGAGGCACGTCTTGGCATACAGTAGCCAAACACCTATTTAAGCGCAAGCGTTCTTGAGAAGTGGCAATTTCAGCAGCAAAGCGGCCAGCTAAATTTGGTTGCTCCATCAGCTTATCTAAATTGCCACATTTATTTAAAAGCTTGGCTCCTGTTTTCTCACCTATGCCTTTAATGCCAATAATATTGTCCGAAGTGTCACCCATTAAAGCTAGCCAATCTACTATAAGTTCTGCCGACACGCCGCAGTAATGCTCTGCGCAATTGTCTTTATCGACATAATGATCGTTAGCTTTGCCATCGGAAGGCATCATTACGGCAATATCACCTTCTAACGCTAAAAGTTGAGCTAAGTCTTTATCTTTGGAAAGAATACGCACTTTCCAGCCTTTTTGCAAAGCTTTAGCTGCCAGAGTGCCGATAATATCGTCAGCTTCATAACCATCAGCAGAAACAACCGTATAACCTAAATGGCGGCACATATCGATAGCTAAAGGTATTTGTGCTTTTAAATCGGGATCTACAGGAGGACGGTTAGCTTTATATTCGGGAGAAAGTTCACAGCGAAAAACCGGCACCGGACTTTCAAAAGCGCAAATACAATATTCCATATCTAACTTGTGGCGCCAGCTTTTTAAAGTTCTGGCTAAACCATAGACAGCTCCAGTAGGTACGCCTTGTGGACTAGTTAAACGGGCATTGCGCCCCAAGCCGTAAAAACTTTTAAAAATTTGATACATAGTATCGACAATATATAAAGTGTCAGACACAGAAAAACTTCCTCCAACAAAAAATCCGGGAGCTATTCGCGCTAAGCTTAAGCTTTTCCCGGATTATTAAATTGGTAGCCAAGCTACCATTAAAGAACTAAGTCTAAATAGTTGATTACCACACCTAAAAACTAATAGGCATCAGGACTGCGACGACCAGGATTTATAGGTAAAGTTGCAGGATCGACCTTTTGAGAAGACTTGGGCCAACCGAAAGCCTGGGCGACCAAAACTTTTACTCCTCCACCTAAATCGTAATCGCGGTTAATTTCATCCATAGTAGGCTTAGCTCCCACTACTACATTGCCTAAACCTACAGAAGCGCAATAAAGGCCGGCATTTTGATATAAGGAACCAGCGTGAGAATAAGCGAAATTATCTGGCACCGCGGCATAGTAGAAAAGCATGGGTGCTTCTTTATATTTACCGCGGCGGGCATCACCACTTTTTATAAGCACTAATTTATTTTCAGAAGCTTCGTAGCGCCAAAGTCCGTCAGCTCTAGCCACATAAACATTGATATTTTGCCTATTCATGGCTGTAGGAGCAGTACGTTTGCCGTCAGAACGATTGATGCCCCAGGTAGCCCAAAGCAAGTTGCTCACAACTTGCCGAGGTATATCTTTTTGCAAGAGAAAATCTCGTTCAGTATGGCGAGCGCTAAAAGTGTCCATGACAGGACGACCGCCACTAGTAACTGGCTTAGGTAAATCGATTGCTTTAGGTTGAGCCGTACAACTCAAAGTTAAAGAAGCTACTACACCCAATGTTAATAAAAAATTTTTCACTCTAAGCATAATTATTAAACGGCCTTCTCTTTCTCTGAATTTTCCACTTCACTTTTAGAGCTTGCTAACGCAAATTCATTCTGCACCACACCTGGCATAATTCTAGCCAGTTCTGGATTGAGTACTTCTAAAATTTTACAAGAAACCAAGCCAAAAGCCCAGCCTACTACAATACGCCAAGCGAGAATAAAAGCAAAAACGACGGCCAAAGGCTGCCCCAAGGTAAGCGGACTTTGGGAAATGCGCTGGGCTGCTTGAGAGACGTCTATGCCCAAAAAGACTACTCCATTAAAGAAGCCGCACAAGCTGGCCACAATTCCCGCTATGATACAAGCGCTCATAACACTTACTTTGTTGAGCCCAAATTTCGCAAAAATTATATCTACAGTCAAAGCTTCAACGACAATGCAATAAAGGGCGAAAAATTTAAAACCGCCAGTTAAAATAAAATTGACTGCCGCAGTAGCTAAGCCGCACAAAGTAATAATGCCAAAACGAGGGATGCGACTGAAAAGTACGGTGTAAACCATCACGTTAAGGCCTACCAAAACCGAACCTTTCATGGAAAAATTTATTAAATGAAGCAAATTGCCAACAACCAATTCCAGTACGGAATTGCAACAAGTTAGCATAGCCGTAAAAGTCAGCTCTTTAACTGAGAGGTTCTTCATGGCCCTTAGCCTCATGAGTATCTTGGTCGAGACTTTGCTTGACTTTGAGCTCCTCTACAGCTTGCAAAAAATCATGCCACGGCCCTTGAGCAGCTTCATTTATTTTCTCTACCATAGCTTCATAATGGCGCAACAGTAAAAAAGCGCCCTCAGTAAGTTCAGCTCCACCATGATCGTGGCCGCCAATAAACTTTTTCATTAACTTTATGCCCAGCTCTTTTTCCAAAGTGCTCAAAACTCGGTGAGCCTTAGCGTAAGACATATTTAAATTTAGGGCAGCTTTACGAATAGACCCATATCTTTCTACTCCGCGCAACAAAGTATAAGGGCCAGGTCCCATAAAACGTTGTCCATTTTCATCACAAATGCGCAGAAGAATTTGAATATTCATATAAAAAAAATCTCTTTAAATAAATCAAGTTGCCAGCCATCAAGCTTACTTATTTTTTTTGCAAAATATCACACTCAAAAAAGCCCACAACTTATTCTCGTTATTCTTCCCAGAATATATCTCTCCCCTTTTTTTGCGCACCGTGAAAGAATAGCGCCTCGACAATTTTATAATAAATTGCCGAAGCGCTCAAAATGGCTTTTATCTAAACTATCTCTAACCGCGCACCAAAACAGAAGGTTTAGCCAAAGCCTTACGCACTGCTTTTATTTGGCTATTAGGAACATTAAGTAAAACAATTACGCTGCGATCTTTAGCCATAATTTCGGCTTTTAAGTCAGATTGTTTGACAGCGCGAACAAATTCTTGAGCATCACCTTCACTATCCCAAACTGTAGCCCAAATAGTAAAACTGTCTCTATTCTTACCTTTGGCTGCGGCCAGAACTCCTGTGGTTTTAGTCTTATTATCAATATTTTTCTCTTCGTCACTGTTTTGCTGTCCAGCGCTCGTTTTTATTGTATCAGCAATAGGCTGGCCTTTATCGTCTAAACCGTAACTTTCATAGGCTTGACTATACACTCGCCAAGTGTCGCCTCCCCACCCTCTGGCCACAGCCATAGACTGAGTAGATAAAAACTTTTCCGCCCAAGTGCGAATAACATATTCTCCAGCTGTATCATCACCTAAACTGACGTAGTTGCCAAATGATTTAGGCAAAGCGCTTAAATCTATATTTTTAGGCAAATCTACTTTTTTGAGATGCTTAAAAGGATGGAGCACATGTTCGGTAGAGACAGGAGGCTCAACAAAAGCGTTATTGATACCGCGCAACCCTTGCTGCTCTTGAATCGTTTGGCAAAATTCCAAACCGCTCAGATAAGGCATAAGAGTGACAGCTCTAACAATAAGAGGAGCTTGTTCTAATTGCGGAAATTGGTTGATGCCTTTTTCAATAAGTTTAGGTGAACCGACTACATATTTGGTGACAGTCTCTCCACTTAATCCCATAGAAGAAGCCAAATAATCAAACATAGTTTGTGTAGCATCACCTTCAGCCACAGCCGTCACAGCCAGCTCTTTATCGAGACTGCCGTCCGCTTGCAAAAGTTTTTGACCCAAATTAAAGTTTTGGTCTTGCAAAGCATGACAAAGTTCGTGCACCAATAATAAATCGCTTAAATCGATATTGAATTGACTCAGAATTTTGCCCAACATACCATCAAGCTTAGGCTCTTGTAAAATGTCAGTTACTACTAATAAAACCTTATTGATAGTGTCATAAAGGCCACGCACTTGTTCAGAATAAAGCAAGTCGGAATAATTTTGAAAATTTTGGCCGTTTTCCAAAAGTCCAAGATGGTGAAAGAAAAGATCACGTCTGCCTTGCACATAAGGCTTTGAAGCTTTTTTATTAGCTTCTACCAAGTAGCGGCCAGCTTCACTTTGTGTACAAAAATGGCACTTGACAGCTTCTTTAAAGTGTAAACCTCTAGCCCTCTGTACTTCTTTAATTAGACGCTGCACTTGCTTTTTGGCAGCAGTCGAATCATTATAATCGTCGACTTTTAGTCTTGAATTTTGAGCAAGATATTGACGAGTATTATCAGCTTGAGCAAATTTGTCAGTTGGATCGGCCCAAGCAGAAGAGCCAAACAACGCTCCTAAAGCGACGACAAAAGTTGCTCTAAATAAAAATTGTTTATGGCTATGCCAAAATTTACTAAAAATGTTCATTTTTTTTTCTACTTTGTCTTAATTTTGTCAAAAAATGCGCAAAAGCCACACCATTTTCTCTACGAAAGAACGGTGCAGCTCCTGCTAATATGATTACGCTATGTGCAAGTGAAAGCTAATTTGCTTTTTCCCAAGCGACCGACCTATTTAATCTTGCTAAGATCCATTACAACCTTAACTGGGCGATGATCGCTAGCTTTTTCTATTTCGGGAATATCGGCACACACCTTAGCACTACCGGGCACAACGGCGGGCTTCAATTTATTATTCACCAAAATATAGTCTAAAGCCGACTGATAACGCGTGTTGAAGAAACTGCGCCGCTCTACTTCTGGCAAATGGCCCAACACATCGGTGAGGAAATTGCAACTGAGCAAAGGACGCAAAGTCTTGGCGTCAGGAGTATCGTTCAAGTCGCCACAAATAGCTACTGGATAATAACTCAGAGAGCGAGCGATCTCTTTGACTCGGTTGGCTTGAGCAATACGTTTGGCGTCAGTTTTAGCACCGCCTCGCTTGCTCTTAAAGTGATTAACTAAAAGAGTGAAATTACTCTTATGCTTAAAATGAACTTCCAAACAATCGCGGGAAAATACCGAAGAGCGCTTACCGTCTTTTTGCGTAAATCTGTCTTGCATGTGAGATACAGCATTGCGCACAGGCACTTTGGAAAGTACCCCCACATTGATGCCGCGGATACGATCGTTACCAGGAATAAGCACATAATAAGGATAGCCGCTGCGCTCACTTAAATCGGAAATGACCTGTGCGTTTTCTATTTCTTCAATACCAACAATATCGGCATTTACTTCTTGGAGTACGGAGCTAACTCGAGTGAGCTTATCGCCATATTCAGCTTCAGTGAGAACATCATCGTTATACGGATCATCGATTGTGTCAAAGAAGTTCTCTAAATTCCAAGTAGCCAAAGTTATGACTTGTTTATTAAATTGCTCGCCATTATCTTCTTTAGAAGCTGATTCCAACTTTTTGGCAGCCTTTTTGGCTTTATTAGCTTTAGCCAATTGCTTGTAGTTGCTAGAAGCAGATTGCTCCACATGGGGAATTTTCTGTCCAGCTTGCATAGAATCAGCTGAAGAAGTATTGTCGCTGCAAGCAGCACCATTAGCCAAGCATAAACCGGCCCCAATAAGAAAAGCCAATGAATAAACGAACCTTTTTGCATTTTGCTTGGAAATAGACATAGACCTAACTCCTCTTTTACCTAAAAAAACAGACGGCCGACTGCTAAACAACCGCGCCGCCTTTCATAAACATGCGTTGATTATACAACAAGCAGAACTAAAAAACGCTATTCAGGCAAAACCTCACTGCCAAAAAGTTGGTAAGCTCTGGCATATCGACGGCTATAAACTAAATCGATAACCTCTATCAAACCAAGCTTACTGCGCAAGATATGCTTTTCTTTTGACATTTCCCTATCTTTGAAAATGCCCAACTTCTGGCAAGTCTCGAAAATTTCGTCAGCTTCTTCTTGGCTCTCACAAGGATAAGTATGCTCACTGGAACTAGGGCCCCAGTTTTCCTTTTTCAAAACATCCAACAGAGCTTGCTCGTTAAAAGGAGCCATATAAGCCGAAGCGACTTCTTTGTAGACCTTTTCCCACTGTCCGATAATCACAGCAATATCTTCACTGATGTCGCGGTTGTGATCGGACTGGTAACAAGAATGGTAACAAGAGTCGAAAACGACACCATCTTCGGTAATTTCACCCAAAATAAACAACTCGCAAATACGCGGCGAAGAAATGAGCCACTGCCACTGTTGCTCACGACTGAAATTATCTTTCAGTTCGTTGTCTTTATGGGAAATAAGTATTTGGATTTGGAATTTAGAGCCAACCAGCTCTTTAGCTTTTGATTCCAAACCGCCCACCATCTCTTCAAGAGACGGAATGACATCTATTTTGTAAAAAGGAGCCTTGCAAATAACACTGCCTGTAACTTCGTTAGCGACAACGGTTTTGCCCTTAAAAGCTTCAAGCAAAACAGGAAGTTTTGATTTGTCATCTGGCTGTACGGCCAGCTCGTAGCTCCAGAAGGAAGCGTCGGCTTTCACCCAGTCGATATCGTGTTCTAGGCGATAAGCAACAGCATAATATCTTAAAAATTTAGCTAAAATTTCGCGGGTAATCATGGCGATAAGTTTGCACTTAAGCACGGCTGATTCCTGCTCTTCCATCAAGCCGCTTTTCGCCACAACACAAAAAGCAAGCAAGCCGCCATATATGAAAAAAATTTGACAGTCAAGCCAAACTTCAGTAAATTACAGGGGAGTGCCCCCAATTGTCGACTACTAAATCCGAGAAGGCAGGGCTCTACGCATAGAGAACGGCTTTGCTGTTCTCGTTCTCTTTTTTTAAGGTAAAAACTGGCCATTCTCAATAATGGCTAAAAGGATACAAACTATATCAATATGGCAAATTCCTGCATAAAAGCTATGGGCAGCTGGATTCCCGGCCCCAATGCCGCTTTTCAAGATCCCGTTGCTGTCTTGCGCAATTTAAAAAATCCCATTTTCGCCGTATCTTCACCTTCAGTATGGCAGGGGAAAAATCTTCCTTTCACTCTTTGCGGAAATGGCTCTTGCCAATTTGCGCCAGCGACATCGGCAGGAAGCCTGCCCCTTTTAGCCTTAGCTCCACCTCTATCCCCCAATACATTAGGGCAAGAATCTTTTCGCCGCACTTACGGTTTGCGCTATGCTTGCTTGAGCGGCTCTATGGCCAACGCTATTGCCTCTGAAGATTTAGTACTGGCTATGGCTAAATCTGGAATGATGGGATTTTTCGGCTCGGCCGGTCTCAGTTTGGACGAAGTAACCAAACATATACACTCTCTGAAAAGCAAGCTTGGCAACCTTCCCTACGGTCTCAACTTAATTCACAGCCCTTCAGATCCGCAGCTGGAAGAGAAAATCGCTGAGCTTTTTATTGCTGAAAATGTCCATTGCATCGAAGCTTCAGCTTTCTTGGGTCTTACTCCAGCGCTACTCCACTACAGGTATAGCGGCCTTAAACGGAGAGCCGACGGCAGTATATACGCTCCACACCACGTCTTTGCCAAAATTTCCAGGCTAGAAGTAGCCTCCAAATTGCTCTCTCCGCCACCGCCTGAAATGATCGCCTCTTTGGTTGCCCAAGGAGCGCTGACGGCTGAAGAAGCGGAACTAGCCCATTTTGTACCTCCAGCTTCTACTTTAACAGCTGAAGCCGATAGCGGCGGCCATACCGATAACCGTCCCGCCTTCGGCTTATTGCCTTCAGTTATAAACTTACGCGACCGCATGCAAGAGCGCTTTGGCTGGAATGTTCCTGTTGGCGCAGCTGGAGGTATTGCCACACCGCAAGCTGCCGCAGCCGCTTTTGCCATGGGAGCAGCTTATGTAATGACCGGTTCCATAAACCAAGCTTGTGTAGAATCTGGCTCTAGTGATGCTGTCAGAGAAATGCTGGCCAAAGCTTCTCCTGCCGACGTCGCTATGGCACCAGCTGCCGATATGTTTGAAATGGGCGTCAATGTTCAAGTGTTGAAGTGGGGAACCATGTTCCCAGTACGAGCTAAACGCCTTTATGAAATTTACCGCGCTTACGCTTCTTTCAATGAAGTGCCTGCCACCATAAAAGAGCAAATCGAAAAGACTATGCTGCGGTCCAGTTTTGCCGAAGCTTGGCAAAGTACTAAAGCATTTTTTGCCAAACGTGATCCTCGCCAAATTGTCAAAGCTGAGAGCGATCCCAAGCATATGATGGCTTTAGTATTTCGCTCTTATCTTGGCCAAGCTTCGCGTTGGGCCAACGCCGGTTTGCCAGATAGACGAGCCGACTACCAGATCTGGTGCGGCCCTTCTATGGGCAGCTTTAACCAGTGGTGCAAAGGAACATTTCTAGAGAACGTAAAAGAGCGCCACGCAGATTTGGCAGCCCTGAATATCATGGCCGGAGCCTGTGTTCTTACTCGAGCTGCCTTAATCGCCAATCAAGGGGTTGAAATTCCGGCTCAATGGAGCTGCTTTGAGCCTCTTCCTTTCCAAGAATTAGCTTCGCTGTTATAGGAGTCTTTGTAGTGTCTTCTACTTGTAATAATAATCAAAATATCCCCATTGCTATTATCGGCATGGGATGTCTATTTCCTAAAGCCGACAGTCGCCAGAGTTTTTGGCGTATTCTCCGCTCCGGCACCGATTGTATCGGCCCGGTTCCGGAAACCCATTGGTCGGTAAATGATTTATACGACGGAGATCACAGCAGCCCCGATCGTTGCTATGCCAAAGTTGGCGGATTCTTGGAGCCCTACCCCTTCGATCCTACCGAATTTAATATCCCGCCGAACATTTTAGAAGCTACAGATACTTCCCAATTGCTCGGTTTAGTTGGCGCTAAAGCTGCCTTAGAAGACGCTGGCTATGGTGTCGGCGGCAAAGAAGTGCCCAAAGATTCTACCAGTGTGATTTTGGGTGTAACCGGCGCTTTAGAAATGGTTATTCCGTTGGGCGCTCGCTTAGGCCATCCTAGATGGCGCAAAGCTTTGGCTGAAGCCGGTATCGACAAAGCTACTGCCGAAAAGGTTGTAGCTGGTATTGCCGATTCTTATGTATCTTGGCAAGAGAACTCATTCCCAGGCCTTTTGGGCAATGTAGTAGCTGGACGTATTGCCAATCGTTTAGATTTACACGGAACAAACTGTGCTGTAGACGCGGCTTGTGCCAGTTCTTTAGCAGCTGTCCATTTAGCTATATCAGAGCTCAGAGCGGGCGCTGCCGATATGGTCTTAACTGGCGGTACCGATACTTTTAACGATATTTTCATGTTTACTTGCTTTAGCAAGACCCCAGCTCTTTCCGATTCCGGCCACATTGCTCCCTTCTCGGAAGATTCTGACGGTACGCTTTTAGGCGAAGGTGTTGGCGTATTGGTTCTCAAGCGCTTGGCCGACGCCGAAAGAGACGGTGATAGAATTTATGCTGTCATTAAAGGCTTAGGTTCTTCTTCAGATGGCAATTCTGGTGCTATTTATGCTCCCAGCGCTGCTGGTCAGAGCATAGCTTTGGAGCGCGCTTATGCCGAAGCCGAAGTAAGTCCAGAAACTGTCGGAGTAATCGAAGCTCACGGCACTGGCACCAAAGTAGGCGACGTCGTAGAATTTGAAGCTTTGAAAAAAGTTTTCAAAGATGTAAATAAAGAGCATTCTTGCGCTTTAGGCACCGTCAAATCGCAAATCGGCCATACTAAGGCTTCGGCTGGAGCAGCTAGTCTTTGCAAAGCCAGTCTTTCTCTTTTCCACAAAGTTATCTTACCCACATTGAATATTAGTCGTCCCAACCCAAAATTGGGCATTGAGGAAACTCCTTTCTATTTGAGCACGCAGACTAAGCCTTGGGTAGTCAAAGAAGGCGAAAAACGTCGCAGTGGTGTTTCTTCTTTCGGCTTCGGTGGCAGCAACTTCCATGTAGTGCTAGAAGAGTACTCTCCCAAACGCACTACTCCAGCTTGGGATGGTTCCGTACAAATTTGGGCTTTTAGCTCCAAAGAACGTGAATATTTAATTGCCGATATCCGCAGCGCTGCTGCTTGCGCCGCTTACGAAAGCGCTTATCAAGCTTCATTGTCGCGTCGCAATTTCGATGCAAAAGCTCCTTACCGCGCTCTCTTGGTTTGCGGTCAGGCCGACTATGCCCAGAAGCTGACTGAATTGGCCGACGCTTTGGAAGCCAACAAAGAAACAACTGGCGATCTTCCCGGCGGATGCTTCTACGGTGACTCCCAGAGTGAATTGGGCAAAGTTGCTTTCCTCTTCCCCGGCCAAGGCAGCCAATATGTGGGTATGGATCGTGAGTTCTTTAGTATCTTCCCCGAAGCTTTGGAAGCTTTGGAAACGGCTCACAACACTTTGGAAGAAACGCAAGATCCAGCTCGCTTGATCTTCCCTATAAAACGCTTTGTTGAAGGCGAAGATGCTGCCAACACCAAAGCTATCACCGATACTAGAGCAGCTCAGCCTTGCTTAGGTGCCGTTGAATCTTCTATTGCAGCTATTTTACGCAATTTCGGTGTAGAACCTCAGGCTATGGCAGGCCACTCTTATGGCGAATTAGTTGCTTTGCAACAAGCTGGCGTCTACTCCCAAGCCGATTTATTCGCCCTTTCCGCTTTGCGCGGCTCGCTCATGGCTAAAGGTGATGGAGGTCGCGGCGCTATGTCAGCCGTTTCCGCTCCTCTAGCTACCATAGAAGAGATCGTCAAAGAAGTTGGCGGCGATCTGGTATTGGCCAACCGCAACCACCCTACTCAGGGTGTAATTTCCGGATCTAAAGAAGCCGTCAGCCAGGCTGAAGAATTATGCAAATCTAAGCGTATTACCGCTCGCCGCTTACAAGTGTCGGCCGCTTTCCACAGTTCACTCATGGCTACAGCCAAAGAGCCTTTCTGCGAAGCTTTGCATAAAACTGAAATGTATATACCACAAGTTCCCGTCTATGCCGACGTTACCGGTCAAGCTTATGAAGCCGACACCGAAACTTTGCGCCGTATTTTAGGCGAGCAACTGGTTAGCTCCGTGCGCTTTATAGACATTATCGAAAATATGTATGCTGACGGCTTCCGTACTTTCGTTGAAGTCGGCCCCAAAACAGTGCTCACCGGCTTAGTCAAGAAGATCTTGGGCTCAAAAGCTCACCATATGCTGGCCACCGACGGGCGCAAAGGCGGCGGCGAATTACAATGCTTGGCTCAAAGTTTGGCTCAATTGGCCGCTTTGGGCTACCCTGTCATGCTTAGCAAATGGGAAGAGCCCGTCGCCGAGCCTCGCCACAAACGCATGAGTGTGCCTATTTGCGGCGCCAACTATCGCACTCCAGGTAAACATGCTCCCGCTCCTTCTTGCGATCCCATCAAGCCTGTAGAAGGTTACCAGCCATTAAAGTTCATCAGCGACAACCCTACAGTGCATCCTTCAGCGCCGCCGGAATTGGGCGAGATAGCTTTTGAGCCAGCTCACGTAGCTACGCCTAATGCCGCCAAACCGGCAGCGGCTTCGGTTACTGAGCCAACTGCCACAACTAAACCGGTGAACGCTAGCGCTAATGGTGAAGCGGTTGCCCATGCTCCCATCTTTGCCTCTTCGCCAGCTCCGATAGCAGCTTCCAATAATGCTGCCAAACTTCAGAAAGGTTCTGCTTCTCAGGCTGTTCCTATGACATACGAAGAACATGAAGCAATGGCTTTGCCCACTGTTGGCGAAATTTCTATGTTGAGCCAAGCTTTCCAGACCATTCAAGCTGGCTTAGAAGCTATGCAAACTTTGCAACAGCAAACAGCCAGCGCCCACTTGCGTTTCTTAGATAGCCAAGTTCAAATTCAGCAAACCCTGCAAAGCATTATTACCTCTCAACAAAACCTGGCTCAGCTCAGCTTAGGTTCAGGAGCTTTGGCCAATATGCCAGGTTTTGAGCTTAGTTTGCCAGCCATACCTACCGCGCAGCCAACAATAGATAGAGCCTCTTCCGCTCCCGCTGCTCCAATGCAACCTGCTGCCGTCGAGCCGTCCATACCTATTGCTCAAACTATGGCCGCTTTTTCCACGGCAGAACCTTTGCCTAAGCCTATTTCCGAAGAGAAAATCGCTGTTACCGAGCAAAGTGAATTTAAGCCGAGCTTCACTGCCGCTCCTCAAGAAGCCGCTCAAGGTGGCGATCTTACCGCAGCCATTTTGGGTGTAGTTGCCGAAATGACCGGTTATCCGGCCGATATGCTCAATTTGGATATGAACTTAGAAACCGATTTGGGCATCGACTCTATTAAACGAGTAGAAATTTTAGCTGCCATTCAAAAGCGCTTCCCCAATGCCCCAGCTATCGCTCCCGATGAAATCGGTTCTATGCAAACTTTGCGCCAAATTGCCGATAAATTGGTCGCTCCTACAGCAACAGTCAAAGAATCTACCGTTATTCCGACAGCTGATATTAAGTCTGCTCCCGCAGTCGAAAAGTCTGTAGTTGGCGTGGCTAACCCGGAAAAAGTTTTGCTTGACGTTGTAGCCGAAACAACTGGCTATCCAGTGGAAACTTTAAATCTGGACATGGATTTGGAAAACGATTTAGGCGTCGACTCCATTAAGCGCGTAGAAATTTTAGCCGCTATCCAGAAGCAATTGCCCGGCTCAAACAGTGTTGCCCCTGACGAAATTGGCTCTCTGCGTACTTTGCGTCAGATTCTTGACAAGCTCGCTCCTACAACTACAGGAGAAGCTAAAGCTGAGCCTATCGCCATACAAAATGACACTTCAGCTGAAGAAGCCATTATTAAAATTGTGGCTGAAATGACCGGCTATCCGGTAGAAACTTTAAATCTTGATATGGATTTAGAGAACGACTTGGGTATCGATTCCATTAAGCGTGTAGAAATTCTGGCCGCTGTGCAAAAGCAATTGCCCCAGGCTGGAGCTATAAGTCCCGAAGAAATCGGCTCTTTGCATACTTTGCGCGACATCGTCAATCGCTTAGGTGCATCAGCTCAGCCTCAAAGCCAGAGTGAAACTAAGGCTAAAGTTTCCCCTGCACCTGAAAACCAAGAGCAAGCTGTGCTTCAGATCGTAGCCGATATGACTGGCTATCCTCTGGAAACGCTCAACTTGGACATGGATTTAGAAAACGATTTGGGCATCGATTCCATTAAACGTGTGGAAATTTTGGCCGCCATTCAAAAGGTCATTCCCGCCGCTTCTTCCATAGGTCCAGACGAAATAGGCTCTTTACATACCGTACGCGATATACTTAAGCGTTTAGGTAACGACGATAAGCCTACTCCTCCGACTGACGCTCCCCATAAGGACGATCAAGGCGCAGAGGAAGAAAAAAAAAATGAAGCTTGCCAGAGCGTAGATTTGCCCACAGAACCTGCGCTGACTTCAAATGACAAAGCTGAACAAAAGGCGACCGAAGTTTCCGTAGCCGACACTAAATTGGAAGCTGAGGCAACTGCGGTCGCGCAGCCTGTCGACCATGACTCAAATTCAGAAGCAAAAGCTGAGCAGCAGCCTGAAGTAAAAATCGATTTGACAGCCAGCTTAGCCCCTGACGGTCAGATGCTCAAACGCAGAAAGCTCTACTATAAAGAGTCGCCCGCGCCTAACAAGCCTGTTGAATTAAACACTCAAGGCCTTTATGTTATTACCGACGACGGTTATATTGCTCCGGCTCTCTGTGCAGCTATGCAACAATTCGGTTTGCAAGCTTGTTTAATTAGTAAAGATCAGCCTTTAACTGATCAACAGCTTCGTTTAGCTGACAGATTTGCAGGCTTAATAGCCATCATGCCTAGTTTTCCTCTCTATGAGCATGGAGATCTCTTCTTCAAACGTGGTGTTGCTGAAGAGGCTTTAAAAGATTGCTTTAAGTTGGTACGTCAACAGTGTCAACTTTGGAAGCAAGTTGGCCAAACGCCCGATTTCTTCCTGACTGTCACTCGCATGGACGGTCACTTTGGCACTTTTGATGAAGCTAGCAACCCCATAGAAGCTGGCTTACATGGCTTAGCCAAAGTTGTAGCTCAAGAGTATCCTCGCTTACGCAGCCGTTCCTTTGATTTTTGCGTAGATACCGATCCCGGCCATATTGCTACTCAGATCTTAGCCGAGCTTATGGTAGATGGTAGTAACGAAGTTGGTATCGATCGTCATAACGTGCGTCGTATTCCGGTCTTACGCGAAGAGAAGCTGGACTTAACTAAAGTTAATTTGCCAGCTCCAGGCTCTACCGTTATTGTTACTGGTGGAGCCCGCGGCGTGACTGCTGATTGCGCCAAGTTACTGGCCCAGCATTGCAAACTCAACTTTGTATTGGTAGGCCGCTCACCTATTCCCGTGCCTGAATGGACTCAAACTAAGTCTGCCAAGACGGCTAGAGACTTAAAAACTTTATTGTATCAACAATCGAAACAGAGTGGTAAGAGTCTCTCTCCTAAACAGCTTGAAGGCGAATGCCGACGCATCTTAGTCAACCGTGAGATCGCTCAAAATATCAGTGATATCAGAGCTTTAGGTTCACAAGTGGAATATATTTCCTTAGACGTACGCGACGATAGTTTAATCGCTCAAGTAGTGGAAGATATTCACCAGCGTTACGGCTCGATCGTTGGTTTAATTCATGGAGCTGGAGTTTTAGCAGATCGCTACATTTGCGACAAGACCGACGAGCAATTCAATATGGTCTTTGATACTAAAGTCAATGGCTTATACAATTTCATGCAAGCCTTAAATGATGAGCCTTTGCAATTTGTACTTACCTTCTCCTCTGTATCTGCCAGATTCGGCCGTCCCGGCCAAGCCGATTATGCTATGGCCAATGAAGTAATGAATAAGTTTACTTATGCGGCCAGCAGTTTATATCCCAAAACTCGCTTTAACGCTATGGGCTGGGGTCCTTGGGAAGGTGGTATGGTCGACGAAAGCCTCAAGCGCAAGTTTGAGCAACTCGGCGTAGAGGTAATTGAACGTGGACGTGGAGCCAGAGCTTTAACAGCCGAAATTTTGGCTGGTCATGAACAAGCTTGCGAACTCATTATGGGCGCAGGTTTTGACGTACCTCACGAAGACGACGCCTCTTCAGAAACAAAATCAGAAGCCTCACCAGCTTCAGAAGGTAACCAAGAAGTTAGTCCTTTGGCTCAGTCTTTAGGTTTAGATAAAGATGAAGAAGCTAAGGAGTCAGAGCGCCCTTTTGCGTCGACGGGCCTAAAGCCCGTCCAGTCTCAAAGTCGCGTATCTTTGGTCGACACAGACGAACTCTCTGCTAATTGGACTAAGCGCAGCAAGGACGATCCTTACAGTAGGACTCTGAATGCGGAGCAATATCCGCTTTTAGAAGATCATGTTTTAGGCGGCCATTCCGTTATGCCTACGGCCTTAATGGTCGAATTGGCTGCCCAAGCTTGTCATAAATACTTTCCTCAGTATCGCTTCTTAGGATGTGACAATTTGCGGGTACTTAAGCCAGTTACTTTGCCGCGAGGCGAAGAGCATGACGACCCCGCCAAGAACATTGTAGATACAGACATAGCCATCGTTATTCAAAAAGTTGAACGTATCGATTCAGAGTTGTTAGTATCTTTTGCTATTGAGCATTACAAACCAAACGCACGTCCCGTCAAATGTGTAGAGGGAACGGCCGTTTTAACGGCTCAGCCTCAAGCTAAGCCATTAAAAAAGCATAATCGACAGCCACTGGAAGAAAATGGCTATCCTTGCACTATGCCGGAAGCTTACGATAAGTATTTATTCCACGGCCCTAAGCTGCGAGGCATAAACAAAGTACGTTCTTGTAACAAACATGGGCTGGCCGCCAACGTAGAAGATATGGGCCACGCTTTGGTAAATCATCCCCAGGATAAGCCTATTACCAATCCGCTTTTCCTTGATTGTGCTTTGCAAAGCGGTTTGTTGTGGAGCGGAGCCGAGTGCGGACTTTGTTCTTTACCCATGTTTGGCGGCCGCTATCGTCAATACGTAGACAAGTTCCCTGCCAAAGCACAAATATTGCTTTATCCCAAAGAAGTTGGCGAAAGCCAAATGTGCGGCGATGTCTTTGTAGTAGACGAAGAAGGCAGAGTTTTAGCTGAGTGGCAAGACGTGCGCTGGGTTATGAGCTCAACCTTGGCCAAGTCTTTTCGCAGCAATAAGTTATAAATTATTATTTTGAGCTTTTAGATATAGGTTGTTAAAGTAAAATGGCAGCACGTAATACAGATATAGCCATAGTCGGTCTGGGACTCCACTTTCCCGGTGCCGCTAATGTCCAAGAATATTGGCAGCGTCTCAAAGAAGCTAAAGATCTTTCCGAGCAACCGGGGCCAGATCGTTGGCCCATAGATGCCGAAAAGCACCTTAGTAAAACTCCCCAAGACGACGCTTTGCGCTGCTTGCGTGGTTATTATTTGCACAATCTTCCCACTCCTGAGGAAGAAGGCTTGCCACAAGGGATTGATCCTGTATTTACCTTAGGCTTGAACACAGCCAAACAAGCGCTCAAGGATTGCTCAAATATAAACAAGCAGCGCACCGGTGTAGTGATGGCGGCTATAGCTTTACCCACCGACACTACTTCTGCTCTTAGCGAAGACATTTTGGGCGGTGACTTTGAAACGCGTTTACGCCAAAAGTTGGTTGCCGCATTTCCAGAAAAAAGCGCTGCTTTCAATTTGTCAACTGTCGATAAACAAACTGAACCAGCCAATTTGCCAACCACTGCAGCTAACACTGCTCCAGTAGGTTTGCCAGCTCAGTTAATTGCCAATAAATTGGGCTTAGGCTTGGGAGGTTACACTTTAGACGCAGCTTGTGCCAGCTCTTTAGTGGCCGTTGCCTTAGCTTGCGATGAGTTGCGAGCCCACCGAGCCGACGCCATGTTAGCCGGAGGTCTTTCCCGTCCCGATTGTCTATATACTCAAATGGGCTTTTCAGCTTTGCGAGCTCTCTCACCAAGCGGCGTATGTTCTCCTTTTGATGCTAAAGCCGACGGCCTGATGGTAGGCGAAGGCTGTGGCTTGGTAATACTCAAGCGCTTGGAAGACGCCGTAGCTCAGAGTGATAAAATTTACGGCGTTATTAAAAGCGTCGGTCTATCAAACGATATTGAAGGTAGCTTAGTGGCACCCTCAAGTGAAGGCCAAATCCGTAGCTTGCGCCAAGCTTACGCCGCTTGCGGTTTGCAACCTTGGGATATTGATCTAATCGAATGTCATGGTACTGGCACTCCTGTAGGAGATAAAGTTGAGTTTGACAGTTTGCAAACACTCTGGCAAGAAGCCCCTCAGGGCACTTTATGCCAATTGCGTTCTGTTAAATCTATGATTGGCCATTTGCTTACCGCTGCTGGTTCGGCCGGACTAATTAGAGTATTGCTCAATATGCAAAATGGCTTGATTACTCCTCAGGTAAATTTTGCAACTCCCGGTTTACCTTTGGCAGAAAGTCATTTCCGCGTAGAAAATAAAGAAGTAGCTTGGCTTAAGCACCCTAACCGTCCTCGCCGTGCAGCGGTCAGCGGTTTTGGCTTTGGCGGCATCAACGCTCACCTTATTGTGGAAGAATACGATTCATCTACTTCAGATACAAGCGTCAAAAGTTTAGATGAAAGCCTTATCAACGACAACTCCGAACAAAAAGCTGAAAGTATAGCTATTGTCGGCTTAGCTTGCCATTTTGGCTCTTTAGATAATACTGATAAATTTAAAAAGGCTATCTTTAACGGACTTTCAGCTTTAACCGATTTGCCTGAAAATCGTTGGCAAGGCTTAGGCGAAAGTGAAAACGCAAAAACAAATGCTAAGCAAGCCTATATTGATAAAGTATCTATACCTTTAGGCAAATTCCGTATTCCGCCTACGGATATTCCCAATATTTTGCCTCAACAATCTTTGTTGTTGAATGTGGCTTCTCAGGCTATGGCCGACGCCAGACAGCCTCTTCGCGAACGGCGCAATGAGGCGGCTGCCTTTATAGGTATAGCTTTAGACTTAAATTCCACCAACTTTAACTTGCGTTGGCAATTGGAAAAGAAAGCCCAGCAACTTGCTAAAGCTTTGGATTTAACGGCCGAAGAAGCGAAGTCTTGGCTTAAAGAGCTTAAGAATGAAATTTCTAAGCCTTTAGACTCTACCCGTACTATGGGAGCTTTAGGTAGTATCGCGGCCAGCCGTGCCGCTCGCGAATTTCAATTCGGAGGCTGTTCTTTTACAGTTTCAGCCCAAGAAGTTTCTGGCTTTACAGCTTTGAAACTTGGTGTACAAGCTTTACAGAGAGGCGACTTGAATCTAGCTCTGGTCGGAGCTATCGATTTGCAAGGAGACGTTCGTCAAGCTCACAACCACTTAGATGGCCAAGTTGACGGTTATGGAGAAGGTGCTTGTTGTTTAGTCTTAAAGCGTTTGAGCGACGCCAAGCGCGATCATGATCATATTTACTGTTTAATACAAGGCTTAGGCCAAGCAGAGAATAGCCAAAATGAAGCTGAAGAGCAGCCAGCAACTCAAACAGCCTTGGAGCAAGCTTGCCATCAAGCCAAGATAGAGCCTAAAAAGATCAGCTACTTGGAATTTAGCAATGGCAACTTACTGACTAATTCAAGCCAATCCCAAGTTTTAGAACAATTACGCCACAAACTCGATCAAGGAGAGCTTCCTCTTTCTGTTGGTACAGTCAGCGATATAGTTGGTAAATGTGGGGCCGCTTCAGCCTTAGCTTCCATAGCCAAAGCAGCTTTAAGTTTGGATCGCCATATTTTGCCTGGCACTCCAGAATATATTAAGCCTATTGCTGAATTGAACGCTTCAGAGAGCCGTTTATGTGTTCATTGTAAGCCTTCTTTCTGGTTCCGCAATCGCGCCGAAGGGCCGCGCCGCGCTGCCGTAATTAGCACAGCTTATCCTGGTCATGTTTGTGCTTCTATTTTGGAAGAAGCGCCAACCGATAATTATGTAAGCCAGAATGAAGCTATTGAACCGGCCAAATCAGTTATCTTCGCTTCTTTAGCCGCTCAACCTCAAGAATTAAAAGCCAAATTGCAAGAATTGCAACAAGAAGCCAACTTAGCTAGAGAAAGCGGAGTGTCAGCTGCCAAAGCTTTGCTCAAGTTGGGTGCTTCTTGGTGGCAACGTCAAGATATGAAGCAAAAGTTGGCTATGGCTTTTGTTATCGACTTAACTACCGAAGAGCCCTGGAATGAGTTTCAAATTCGCCTCAAGCTGGCCATAAAGCATTTAGAAGATTATGCCGACAAAGCTCTAGCCAATCACTCTATTTTCTATACTCCAGAGCCTCTGGCCGAAAATGGCAAAGTAGCTTTCGTTTATCCCGGTTCAGGAGCCAATTTCCTCGGTTTGGGACGCGAGCTGGCTTTGCAATTCCCGGCCCTTATGGATCGCTTCGATAATGAAAATCTTTACATGGCCGACGAATTTATGGCTCGTTGGAACCAGCCTTACCGCTTAAATTGGGAGGAAGGTTGGCAACATGATTCTCTGAAAAATTTAGCTTCTGACACCCACAAGATGATGTTTAGCCAAGTTACCTTTGCTATGCTTTCTACTGATGTAGTCCGTTATTTAGGTATCGAGCCTCAAGCGGCTATCGGCTATAGCTTAGGAGAATCAGCTGCTCTATTTGCCCTCAGAGCTTGGCCAGAACGCGACTTAATGTATAAACGCATGGAAAGTTCTGACTTATTCCGCAAGCAACTTTCCGGTCCGTGTCTAGCTGCCAGACGGGCTTGGAATATTCCTTCGGGCGCTCCTTTTGAATGGACTGTAGGCCTTATTAGAGTGCCTGCTTCTCAAGTAAAAGAAGCGATTAAAACAAATTCCAAAGTGCGCTTGCTAATAGTCAATACCGATAATGAATGCGTTATTGGTGGCACACGTGAAGCCATTAGCGCCATTTGCGCTCAATTGCATACTAAAGCAATTTTAGTAAGTGGCGTTGATACGGTACATTGCGATTGTCTTGATCCAGTAGCTAAAGAATATTGGGATATGCACCATCTTCCTTGCACTCCTCCCCAGGGTATAGACTTCTATAGTGGCTACTATCATCGTTCTTACGGTTTGACTTCGGAAAAAATTGCTGACTCTATTGTTGCCCACGGTCGTTTTGGCTTTGATTACACGAAAACTATTCGCCAAGCTTGGCAAGATGGCGTGCGCCTTTTCTTAGAAATGGGGCCTGGCACAGCTTGCAGCCGTATGATTAACAATATCTTGGCTGACAAGCCCCACTTTGCTATCAGCTTAAGCAATAGAGGCAAAGCCGAATTGGCTTCTTTAGAATGTCTGTTGGCTGGAGCCATAAGTCATGGCTTACGTCCCGACTTAGGCAAACTTTTCCCAGCGGAGCTTATGCCTCAAAACGATGCAGAAGCCAAAACTATTGATATTTATTTGGGCAGACCTGCTTTTAACCCACCAGTTCCCCAATCAACCCAAGCTAGTTTGCCCACTCCAAACAAAATAGAGAACTCGCCTTCTTCTAAGCCAGTTGCTCTTACCACGCCTTCCCAGACGATCTTGAAAACCGCGTCGGTTCCTCAGGAGCCTGTCATTCCTACCGAGGAAAGAAGAGCTGTAAATATGAGTATTCCTCAATATAAAAACCAACCATCAGTTTCTGTAGCTGCTACCCAAGCAACTACCACCCCAAAGATCAGCAGCCAAGTTGCTCCCGCTTCTTCTCCTACGCCAATGCAACAACTGGAGCAAATTTTAGTTGAAGTTTCCCAATCTTCACAACAAAACCACTCCAAATGGCTGGAATTTGTTAAAGACAGCTCTCAAGCAATAGCTTCTTTAATGAATCGTCAAAGCGTTTTAATTCAGCAATTATCGACTGTGCCCGGAGCCACTTTGCCAAGTGAGATTCGTTTGCCAGATCATACACAAGCGGTTCCACAATTACGACAAAATAGCAATATCGAAGCACATGCTTATACAACAAAACTTCATGGCGTCGAATTTACTACTTCCGATGGCTATGTATGTGGAGGCAAACCTTCCTTAGCTCCCAAAAATCAAAAAGTATTTTTAGATAGAGATGAATGTCTGGAATTTGCTATAGGTAAAATAGGCAAAGTTTTAGGTGATAAGTTCGCTCCTATCGATAATTACTCTACACGTGTACGCTTGCCAGCCGAACCGCTTATGCTTGTCGATCGTATTATTTCCGTAGAAGGAGAGCCGCTATCTTTGGGTTCAGGCCGCGTAGTTACCGAACACGACGTAGTGCCTGGTATGTGGTATTTGGATGGCAACAGAGCTCCGGTCTTTATTTCTGTGGAAGCTGGACAAGCCGACCTTTTCCTTTGCAGCTGGTTAGGAATTGACTTTAAAGCTCAGGGCAAACGCGTCTACCGTCTCTTAGATGCCAATGTAACTTTCCACCGTGGCTTGCCTCAGCCTGGCGAAACTATCCATTATGATATTCGCATTAAACGCTTTATCAACCAAGGAGACACGTGGCTCTTCTTCTTCGAATACGAAGGCACTATAAATAATCAAATCTTCTTAACTATGCGTGATGGTTGCGCCGGTTTCTTCACTCCGCAAGAGATACGCAATAATGGCGGTTTAGTCTTAACTGAAGAGAATTTGCGTCCTAAACAGGGCAAAAAAGATCCCCACATGAAAGACTTAGTGCCTCTAAGCGCCAGCAGTTACAACTTTGAACAAGTTGAAGCTTTGCGTCGTGGTGATTTAGAAGCTTGTTTCGGTGAAGATTTTGCCGGATTGGCTTTAAAAAATCCGGTCAGTTTGCCTTCCTCCAATTTGTTGCGTTTAATTCATCGTATTCCCGAATGCGATCCTTTCGGTGGACGTTGGGGCTTAGGTAAAGTTGTAGCCGAAGCTGACGTTCATCCCGAAGACTGGTACTTAACTTGCCACTTTGTTGACGATATGGTAATGCCTGGCACCTTAATGTATGAGTGCTGTGCTCATGCCCTGCGTTTCTTGCTGGCTCGCTTAGGCTGGGTTGGCGAAAAAGACAAAATTGCTTACGAACCTGTCGTGGGCGTAAAGGCTGTCCTTAAATGTCGCGGTCCTGTCTTACAAAGCACCAAAACTGTGCGCTATCAAGTAGAGATCAAAGAGATAGGTTATAACCCTCAGCCTTATGTAATAGCTGATGCTATTATGTACGCCGACAATAAGCGCGTAGTAGGTTTTGAGAATGTCTCAATGCAACTTACTGGTACGACAGGACAGGAATTGGAAGAGCTGTGGCATTCTCGCCAACCTAAAACCAAAGCGGCTATCTCTTCCCAGCATTTAGGCGATCCTATCAAGCCTGGCATCTTCAACGAAGAACAATTTATGCAATTTGCAATTGGTCGTCCTTCTCTGGCTTTTGGCCCTGAATTTGCCAAGTTTGATTCACGCTTTATCGCTCGCTTGCCTGGCCCGCCTTATCAGTTTGTCAGTCGTATTGTCAGTGCCGATCATCCTTTCCTTAAGGCTGTACCTGGAGGTTGGGTTGAAGCTCAGTACGATATTCCTGTCGACGCTTGGTACTTTAAAGCTGGCCACACTGGACGTATGCCATTCTGCGTTCTCAACGAAATAGCTTTGCAAGTTTGCGGCTGGGTATCAAGTTATGCCGGTTCTTCCATGCACAGTGAAGAAAATTTGCATTATCGCAACTTGGGCGGTTCTTCTCGTCTCTATGAAGAGATTACACCTCAAACTGGTACTGTTACCATTAAAGTACGCATGACCAAATCATCAGAAGCTGGTGGCTTGATTATTCAAGACTTTGATATGTGGCTTGGTCAGCAAGGACGTACTATTTACGAAGGCCAAACTACCTTTGGATTCTTTACCGAAAAGGCTTTAGCCGATCAAGTGGGCGTACGTGGAGCTGAAAAACGCATTTGGCATCACCAACAAGAAGAGCCTTGGGAAACTTTGCCTAGGCTGGCCCCCTTAACTCCCGATGATGGTAGCAATACCCAGAAGTGCTCTTTGGCAATGCCTGGTAAAGCTTTACTCATGCTCGATGAATACGCTTGGTATCCACAAGGCGGTCACCACGGCTTGGGAGCTATTGTTGGCAAAAAGAAGATCGATCCTCAAGAATGGTTCTTCAAAGCCCATTTCTTCCAGGATCCAGTTATGCCAGGCTCTTTAGGTTTGGAGGCTTTTATCCAAGCTCTTAAAGCGGCTGCTCTAAAGTTGTGGCCCAATCTTAAGGACAGCCATCATTTTTCAGCCATTTTGCCTAATAGCACTCATAAGTGGCTCTATCGAGGCCAAGTAATTCAAGCCAACAAAGAGACAACTGTCAGGGCGGAGATTAAAGAGATAGGCCAAGGGCCCAATCCTTATATCAAAGCCGATGGTTTCTTGCAAGTTGACGGAAAAGTTATCTACGAACTTAAGGATTTTGGCTTAGCTCTCTTGGCTAATTGACGCTTGATGTCAATATTTTCATAAAAAACTGCCCATTCTAGCTCAATACTTAATGTATCAACAGCTTGAGAGGGCAGTTTTTTTACTTTAGGCACTATTTTGCCAAAAATGTTCACATTAAAGCGCCCCATACTTTTAATATGTATGCTATCATGGACGGAGACATTTTTAACGGAGGTTCTAGTATGTTCACTCCTGGCATTCCTTTCGGAGGCCCGGGCCACTTCGGCGGCCCCAGTCCTTTTGGAGGCCCTCTGGGCCCAGGCTCGATATTCGCCCCCGGTATGGGTGCAACCTTAATGATGGGCCTCTCCGGCTTAGCTGGAGCAGTAGTTGGCGTGCCCATTATGGCTGCAGCATTAGATAGTTGCATTCCTATTGATGGAGCTCAAAATCCCGCTGCTGGTTTCGGCATGGGCGGTTTTGCTGGTTCTATCGTAGGTCAAGGTATCGGTGGTATGCTTGGTACCAGCCTCGGCATGAAATTGGGCGGTCCCTTAGGTATGATGGGCGGCGGTGTGCTCGGTTCCATTTTGGGTGGTGGCATTGGCTCTAAAGTCGGTAGTACCATCGATAAGAGAAAAATGGCTAAGCAAGCTCAAGCCGCTCAAAGACATAACGGCTTCAGTAGCGCCGAAGCTTCCAATTTATACAGCAACTTAGGCAAAGCCGCTGTGGGCGGAGCCGCAGTTGGCTTAGGTGCTGCCGCAGTTTCTAGTGCTGCTTCTAAAGCGGCAGAAAAAACTGTCAGCGCCAATTTATTCAGCCCCTTCCCCACCCCTCCCGGCGGTCGTCCTGGCGACTTATTCCCGCCGCCTCCTCCACGTGGAGGCTTATTTGGCGGCTTCCCTCCACCACCACCTGGTGGTCCGTTTGGCGGTCCTCCTCGCCACGATCCCTTCGGCGGTCCTCGTCACCATGGTCCTTGGGGTCCTGGTCCTGGTGGCCCTGGTGGTCCCGGCGGACCTCATCACCGCGATCCTTGGGGACCTGGTCCTGGTGGCCCTGGCGGTCCCGGTGGACCTCCTCCCGGATGGTAGTTTGTGAATAATAGCTCAAATTAGAGTTGTATCGATTATAATTTGAGCTAGCGGAATGCAAAAAAAGCGCCCTTGGCAATATCAAAAAGGTATTAGCCAGGAGCGCTTTTCTGTTATGTGTTAATGCGCTGCGTGAAGTCAGCCTTGTAAACTTTTCTCCTTGCGGCTCTTAGCAGTCAAAGACACAGTAAAAACGCCAGCCATAACTAAAAATACTCCCAAATAGCCACGGCCAGACATCGTTTCATGTAAGAAGATAAAAGCAAAAATAGCCGCAAATACCGGTTCTAAAGAGAAAAGCACTCCAGTATGCTCCGGAGTAGTATATTTTTGAGCTACAGGCTGAGCCACAAAGGCAAACGCACTACCAAACACAGCCAATCCCAAAACAGCCACCCAGCCAATAGTGCTTGAAGGCAAAGAGGGAGTTTCAAAAAGCAAAGCGCTTATAGAAGAATAAAGACCAGCGAAACCGATTTGCCAAACGCCTAAAAGTAAACCGTCATCCTGTTTACTAAGCTTATCAGTTAAAATAATATAAGCGGCATAAATAACGGCTCCAATAAAACAAAGTATATCTCCGCTATGGAATACCAACGATTGTTGCAAAGTCAAGCAACTAATACCCACAGTTGTCAAAATTGTGCCTATTACTACCGAAAGATCGGGCAATTTTCTAACGAGAAAAGCGTGAAAGATCGGCACCATTACTACAGCAGTACTTGTCAAAAAGCCAGCGTTAGATGCTGTGGTTGTCTTTAATCCCAAAATAAGCAAGGCACACATACCGTAGGTAAGTATGCCTAATAGAGCTCCATTGCCAATAGTACGCCAAGTATGATTAAGGTGCTTAAAAAATATTAAAGCTACAATTAAAAAAGCAATACAAAAGCGTAAGGCCAAAACGGTAAATGGAGGTAATACCCCCAAGCCCAATTTCATAAAAAGATACGAAGTTCCCCAAGCCATAGATATACAGATCATAGTTAAATCAGCGGTGCGCTGATTCCAAAAGGTGCCTTTTTTCATTGTTTCGGTACGAAATTCTTTAGTATTAGAAATCATATTAAGATCTAAAAAGTGAATTGTCGGATATTAAGAAGCGGCCCCAATTATAGCCAAACTTAGCAAAAAGGCAAGCAAAAAAATCCAATTTCTAGCCAAGGGGGACAAACTGTCCTCCTAACGAAAAGGCCGCGCGTTATGACAGTTAATTCACATAAACCTTTCAAAGCTTGTATTTTTGATATGGACGGAGTGCTTTTAGACTCCGAACCTTTTTGGCGCCAAGCCGAACGCGAAATTTTTGCTACCGTCGGTCTCAATCTCACTGAAGAAGATTGCATGGAAACTATGGGAGTGCGTATAGATGAATTAGTCGTCTACCGCCATAGTCAGAAACCGTGGGCTACTCCAAGCTGTACTGAAATAGCCAACAAAATTCAATTGCGCGTAGCTGAATTAGTTAGAGAAAAGGGTACCCTACTGCCCGGGGTGCTGGAAGCTTTGCGCTTTTTAAAAGAAGAGCAAAAATTGCCTTTAGCTTTAGCTTCATCTTCTTCACGTATGCTCATTGAGGCTGTTTTAGAAGCTCTCAAACTTCAGGGCTTCTTTGAAATAACATGTTCAGCCGAAAAAGAGCCCTATGGTAAACCCCATCCGGCTGTATATATAAATACTGCAAAATTACTTAACGTCGAACCTATCGACTGCTTGGCCATAGAAGATTCCATAAATGGAGTAATTGCTGCTAAGGCTGCGCGTATGGCTTGTGTCGCTATTCCAGAAAAAGCCTTACGCAACAATAAAAAATTTGCTATTGCCGATTTGCAATTAGACAGCCTCTTACAATTGCCTGAGCATTACCAGCAACTTTTGGCAGAGCGTTAAATTTAACGCTAAGGTAAAAGACGATGTGCTTCTAAGCCATTCACAACAATAGCCGGATAGGGACGCGCCGGGCATGCATGTTCACAAGCTCCGCAGCCAACACATAACCGTGAGTTGACCATAATTTGTCTAGACGAGTGGTTGTCAACTTCAGCTACGCTTAAAGCCCCATGCGGGCAAGCATTAACGCACGCTTGGCAAAAGCGTCCCTGGCTATTTTGGCAATTCATGGCTTGCCAAGTTGCTAAACCGATGCATATTGAGGATTTATCGGCTGCGGAAATAGGCCTAATAGCTCCCGAAGGGCAAATTTGTGAGCATTTGGTGCACCTAGGCAAGCAATATCCCAGAGCAAAAGACATGGCCGGTTGGGAAAAGTTTAATTCTCCATATCGCTTATCGATAATTTTATGAGCCGCTTTTACATTTAAAACTTTGCCTGGGCAATTACTGACACACAACATGCAACCTACACAGCGACGATGAAAATTTTCATAACTTTGAGCACCGGCAGGTAAAATATAATTTTGGCGCTCAGGATCGAGACGCTTTATTTTCGAAGCGGTATCGGCCTGGGCAAGTTTAGTCATACTAAAAATGCTACTTCCCAGGCTGCAGCCAACAAAAAACAAAGTACCTAACGCAGAAAGAAATTTACGTCTAGACAACAAAGCTTGATCATGCTGTATTTCTTCATATTCAGCCTCTTTTTCGACCAAGTTGAGCCCTTTTAATTGATTATCACAATTGCTCATTTTTTTGCCTCCAAGTTTTACTTTTCTACTTGATCGTTTTTACTAGACATTTGGAAGATTATCGGCGTACGATTAAAGCTAATAGCCCCTTTATGACAAATATCCAAACAATTGAAACATTTTATACAACGGCTGTTATCTACATTTCCACAACTTATATCTATACATTCAGCTTGGCAATTACGAGCGCAAAGTCCACATTTTATACATTTTTGTCGTTCAATTTCTATTTGATAAAGTGAATTACAACTTATAAATCCCAACGCCGTTCCCACTGGACAAATACTATTACAGTACAAACGGCCCGAGAAAAATGACATTATTATAATAATTATCCCCCACAAACCAGAAATAGCGAAATTCAGCCAATCGATAGTAAAATATTGTACTTGAGTTGTACTAGAAATACTTGTTTCTGCCAATTGAGCAGCGATTTTATTATCGATCCAAATAGATACAGGGTTAAAGAAATTGGCTGCCAAACGACCGAATATAGCATAAGGATCTAGGAAACTAACTATATAACTCAATCCTCCAACTAAGGCAATAGCACAAATGGATATACAAATATAGCGAGCATTATTAACCTTACTTCGAGGTGAGCGGAAAACAAATTTGGGCTGACGTCGGAACTTTGCTCCCAAATAAGAAAAAATTTCTTGCATAATGCCCAAAGGACAAATAAAAGAACAGTAAAGACGGCCGCCTAATACAGTTGCAACTAACCACAGCCCCAAAACAAACAAATTAAGGCTTAATAAGGCTGGTATTATTTGCAATTTAGCTAAACAAGATAGACCATAAATGTTGGTACCTGAATTAGTGAACAACCATAACATACCGCCGAACATAATAACGGCTAGCCAAACGCGTACTTTTTTCAGCACAACTTATCCTCTGCTCAAAAATATCGATAATTACTTTAATAGCCAGATATAAAAATTGGTTCGATCTACTTGTGAAAATCGAACCAATTTTTATACAACTATTGACGTTCTTGAAAACTGTGCGAATTAATCAGCAGTTTGTTTAGGAGGCTCTATAGCCATATAGTCTTGGCGCATACGCTCCATGTAAGAATTAGTCAGTTCGGTAATACGATTAAAGCTGGGGCTCTTAAGTACCATACCGACATGGTGATCTTTATCCATACGCCAAACGACTTCAGGATCATTATAAGCTGAAGTATCAGGCTTGGCCTGGCGAGAGAGCGAAACCATTAAAGAAGCACTATCATAACGACGCTCGGGCACAGTATATTCTTCGCCGCGAGCACAAGCCAGCTCTAAGCGAGCCCACTCTTGCCACAAATTGATGCCGGTAGCTGCTTCTACCATCATATCAATATTGGCTCCACCTACACGAGCAGCAATTTCTAAGAAATAAACCTGGCCATCTTTAGAAGAGCGAATAAACTCTGCATGAGTAACGCCACGCACCAGCTTCATAGCTTTAACGATCTTGCGATTCATTTCAGCTACTTCCGGTTCTTCTTCGAAGCCCTGAGGCAAAGTACGAGTGCAGAACACGCCACCGAAGTTCCAAATATCAAAAGGAGGTTTTACATAGCGGGAGACGTTAGAAAAAACGATCTTGCCATCCCAAACGATAGAATCGACATGATAAACGGAACCGGGAATATACTCTTCCAATAAACGATGACTCTGTTCGTCGCCTAATTGACTGATAATATCCCAAAATTCTTGAGGGCTGTTGATTTTTTTTATTCCTACTGCGCCAGCCTCAGAGCGAGGTTTCAAAAACCAAGGGCCGGGAACTTCTTTCATAAATTTGTCAAGTTTGCCATAATTTAAGACATGCTCAAAACGAGGGCAGCGAATATGCTCATCGCGAGCTTGCACGCGCATAGCTAACTTGTCACGGAAATAGCGAGCGGTAGTGTCTCCCATGCCGGGAATGCGCAAATGCTCTCGCAAAGAAGCTACCAGCTCCACGTCATAATCGTCCATAGGAATAATACGATCAAAGACGATATTGCGAGCCAAGTAAGACACAGCATTCAGAACTTCTTGGCGGCTGGTAAATTCTGGCATATAGAACACGTCTTTTAAGTATTGACGCGCCCAGGGTTCGTCTTTAAAGCTAAGTTTAGTCAATAAATAAACTTGACATCCCTCTTTATAGCATTCTTCTATAAAACGGTTGCCTTTAAAATAGCTAGCGACGACTAAAATAGTGACTGGCTTCTTGTCCAAAATAAACTCCTCGGCGAGTTTTAAAATGAACTCGCCTTAGTGCAATGATAGTTGATATAAAATAACTAAAAATAGTAACTTGTATATTTTATCACGAGTTGAGAAGCTCTTCAAATGCCGTAAAATCGCGATTTATTATGTCTAAGGAGCTTTCCCAGAATTTGCTATCAGTTAGATCGGCACCTAATCCGAGGCGAGCCGTGTCTTCACAAGAAGCGCTGCCAGTTAAACGCAACAACTTAGTGAAGGTAGGCAAGAATTTAGAACCTTGCTTAAGCGCTTGAGCATAAATGCCCATGCTGAAGAGATAGCCGAAAATATAAGGGAAATTATAGAAGCTTATTTCCGTAATATAGAAATGGCCTTTGGAAGCCCAGAACCAAGGATCTAACTGTTTTTCATCCAAAGCATCGCCGTAGACTTGCTTTTGAGTTTCTTCCATAAGGAGGCAAAGCTCAGAGGCAGAGAACAATTTATCAGGGCGCTTCTCGTAAAAAGATCTTTCAAATAAATAGCGCATGACAATATTGAGTAAATAGCTAGCTGCATCATCGAGGCGGCGCTGATACATACTCAATTTTTCTAAGCGACTCAATCCAGGCTGAGCCAATAAATAATCACTAAGCAAAGCTTCAGCAAATGTAGAAGCGGTTTCGGCCAGCGTCATAGGGTAATTGTGGGCACAAGGGCGCAAACCATCCATTAAATATTCGTGATAGGCGTGGCCCAATTCGTGAGCTAAAGTAAAGACGTCGCCTAAATTACCTTGGAAGGTCATAAAAATACGCGACTGGCCCAACAAAATGGAAGAAGTGCAGAAACCACCAGGACGTTTGCCTTCTCTAACTTCCGATTCTATCCAATGATTATCTAGAGCTTCACGAGCGAATTTACCAAAAGCCGGATCAAAACGGTTAAAAGCTTTGACAATTAACTCTCCAGCTTCTTGCCAAGTATATGTCTTGCTCTTAGCAGGCTTGGCTTCATGTAAATAAGCGGCAAAGTCTACTGGAGCTCCCAAATCTTGGAAGCCGAGACGCTCCAAACCAAGCAACTTGGCCTTTAAACGTAAATAACGGCGCGGCAACTCGGCGTGCTTGAGCACGGTATCGATCATTTTTTCCAAAGTCGAACGTTGCAAACCAGAATCAAAAGCAGCTTCTTCCAAGAAGTGTTTGTAACCGCGACGAGCTTGTAATTTTAGACGACAACCAGCAATATTATTTAACGCAGCGCTAACTGAATGAGCTGCTCCTTTCCAAGCTTGATTAGATTCAGCTAAAGTGCTGGTTCTAACTTGGCGATCCGGATCTTCCATCAAGCTAACTTTTAAACTCATGGGAGCGCGGCGCTTTTGTCCTTTACTGTCGGTAATTTCAAAATTGAGAGAACCGGCAATATTTTCGTACAAATTCTCCCAAGCTTTAAAACCGGTTAAATCAAGTTCCGCAGCCAGATTTTCCAATTCTGAATCCATGCTGTGCAAAGCGCTATGACGCAAACGTTCCAGCTGATACTCAGCACCCTTCATTTTTGGATCGGAGCACAGTTGCTTAAATTGTTCTTCGTCAAGCTGACGCAACGAAGCTAAAAGGCGCACTTCAACTTGACGGAATTGGGCTCCCAATTCTTCTAATTGACTTTGAGCCTGGGCACTAACTTCATTGGCAATATCCTCCGAGCGTACACATTCCATATAAACAACCATATGTTGTAAACGTGCCTGGAGTTCTTCAAATTCCAACAAGAAAGCGCTCAAGTCTTCCAAGCTTTGAGGAGCTTGCTTGCAGCTAATCATTTCCCCTACTTGCTCTTGGACAGCTGCAAAATAAGCCAAATAATCTTCTTGATCTGGACCTTGGAAAAACGGCCTCAGATCCCAATTGTCAAAACCACAATTAGTCATATTGTTGATAACCTTCAGAAAAAAAAACTGGTCGACTCGTCTTCGAAAAATAATCGGGCCGCCCCTTCCCTAAAGGAAGAAGCGGCCCGATCGCTTAGGTATAAGCTATATGTTTACAGCTTGAGAAATAATCAGCAACTATAAATCGCTAATAGCTCCCTTATCTTCGTAAGCGGTAATCATATAATCACCGAAAATACCTCTTTCGGCAAACTTACCGATATTCCATCTCGGGAAGCAAGGAGGTAAATTGTAGCGCAAGTTTTCATCATGGCTGAATTTCTGAACGTAATAGCCACGACCGTTGGTGTCTCCCTCTGTATCGAGGAAGCCGCTAACTATAGCGCCGTTTAATTTAAAAACTCTACAATCACTTTCCTTTTTGATATCACGATCTTTGATCAACTCTTGGTAATTGCTAGCAGAGTTGTAGGCCATGTTGTTCCAGTCAAACTGAACAGAGTGATCCATGCTCATCAATACAGCATCGATACGCAATTGGTTCTTCTTCTCTGTAGTATTCTTGACTCTACCATTGATAGACTTGTCATTTAACAAGACATAGTTCTTAGCAACGACACCCAGGCTGGGAAGTTTGCTAGTTCCGGCATTGGAGGAATCGTAAGCTATATCACTAGCTAAAATGACATTACCTTCACGTTCAATAGCACTATTAGCAGGAGTAGGCCAAATGCTCTTTACGTCAGAGCCAGTACCGTATAACTGTTGCTGACTGAAAGGAGGAACGTTGACATAGGGGTTCTCTTCATACAATTCACGAGCGGCATCGCTATACAAAGCAGAGCCACCGTTCTCTCTATTTAAACTCTTATCACGTGCCTCATTTACATTGGCAACAACAGTTAAAGCGCCATTGAGAAGTCCATTGCCAGTAGTTTTGCTACTGTCGATGTAGTCACTGCTCAAGCCATCTCCACTGAAATTTCGAACATTGACAACTTCTACATTTCCACCCTCAACGCTAATAACGCCACCTCTAATTTTATCTATAGAAGTCGCAGGTTGCAGAACTTCTACATAATTTTGGTCAACGGGAGCACCAGGTTCCATGCCTTCGGTGATAGCGGAATTGTATTTCAGAACCTTAACTTCATCGCCCTTAATTTCCACACGCACAGTGGCAAAGGTTGGAGTAGCTGAAGGAACTTTTTCATTTTTTCCATCCCTAACGACAGTAGTGTTAGCTTGAGCAATATCAGGACACTTTCCCTTGCGTTTGGTAGCATTTATATCGCTAGCCTGGTTCACATTATTTTTTTCGGCTATTTTGAATTCTAACTTTTTCTTACCATCATATCTATCCAGAGTATCTCCTACCTCATCAAAGTACTCTTTAACTTGCGGCAATCCAAGTGAAGGAACACCGTCACGCAAAGATCCATTGAATAAGTTTTTGGTACTCTTGCCACCTTGAGCAAAACTTTTTACTTCTCCACCCTTAGAATCTCTATATTCATAGTTTTTACTCGACTGGGCAGTAGTTACATCACCTTGGAAAATATAGTGATTATCCTTAAAGCCATCAGGAGAGAAGAAGCCAAGCTTACCATCAAGAGTAGTACCTTTATAGTTATGAAGGTATCTCTTAACAGCATTATCTTCGGGATCGTCGTCTGCATAGCCATCTACACGCAAGCGGCCAGCCTCAATATACCCTTCAGGAAGGAATACGGCCGACCTCGCGATATTGGCGCCCTCAGAGGTACCACCAGGTCCTAAATCGACACCAGTAGCATCCCAAGAACGTGCATTTTGAATAAAGTGCATAAAGTCACAAGCTACGCTCTCACGGACTCTAGCTTCTACGACACGCGTTGCCAGAGGGACTCGCTGCCCATGGCTAGAGCTATTACCAGTATTTGCAAAAACTCTCGCAACAGATAATAACTGATATTGGCTAGGTTGATTGCTGCTAGGATAACGGAATTCTGTGCAGACAACCTCTACTTCAGCGAAATTGCCTCCCTTTCCAAGCAACAATCTATAGTTGCTGCTCCGGTCATTGGCATCTCGGAAAGTGATCAAACGACTATCGCTACCGTCACGCTTGTTAAAAGTGTCAGGATCCTGACCGCCGTGAGCAGCTTTCCAAGTATCTTCTCCAAGAACTTTACCACTATAATCAAGCCCATAATCTTTCTTGAGTTGACTAGCGCTTAATGAAGTAACCTGAACATTGACTTGGTTATTTAAAGCTAAATTGTCTCCACTAGTAAGAACCAAATTTCTACCGCTACCGAATGAAGTGGAAACTAAATTTACCCACTGAGAAGTAGCACCAGCACTAGACTTGTCTGGTCTAAAATTGAGACCAGGCTGCCCCATGTAGTTGATTGCCGCTTCTATTCCCCAGTTAGCAGCATGCAAAGCTGCATCGTTATAGTTTGCGACTCTAGTAGCTCTGCTGTCATGTAAAGACAGAGCTACTACCGTAGTACTGATAGAAAACAAGATGGCGATTGTAAAGAGAGCAAAGATAAGGGCTACACCTTTTTTTACTCTCGGCTTTCGGGTAATATTCATTTATTTCACTCTCCCTTCTAAGTACCGGCTTGTAAGCGTACTTGAGTTTCAAATTTTATTTCAGTAGCCCCTCCAGCGATACCAGAATCTTTACCTTTATGAACAGTCGTTTTAAAAGCGATATTAAACAAATTACGATTGTAAGTTGTGTAATAAAGCGAATCTATATCACCACCATGACTGTTTAAGATGATAGGATGAGATACGGTAAATTCCATTGTAGCTTTAGAACGAACAAAAGTTTCGCCTCTGCTCTTATCTTTTAGCTCACCATTGCTGAAGTGACTGCTATCGGTTTCGCTATTGAGAGCACAAACAAGCCAATTAGACTCGTCATTTTGCTTGCTACCTGCAGGGTAGAAAATATGCTCAGTAGTGAAAAAAGCTGTGTTCAGCACCCAAATCACGCCCTGTACACTACGTCCAAGTCCTATGTTAATGCCATCCTGGGTTCTGGCACTATGACCAATATCATTTCCCGTGGCTCCATCTTTGATAGTATACACACGTCTCCATAATCTATCTGGAGTAGATTGGGGAACCATCCATTCAACGTATACATAATTGCTAAGTTGAGAGGGATTAAACTGATATGAGGATTGCGTAGCATTCGACATGCTAATTCCCAACTTAGGCCTAGTAAATATTAAATGATTGGCAATACTGCATTTACCATTTGTCCCCTTTGTTTTGGTGACTGCATACTCACCACCGTTATTAGTATATACTGTTCCAACGTCGGTTCCGTAGCTATCGGGAAGAAGTACGCCAGAAGGAAGAGTATTGGCTCCCATAAAGCTAACGCCAGTAGCTCCGACAGCAGGCAATGCAACAGCTAAACGCAACTCGTCAGCCATGCGGTTCATAGCTTCACGAGTAGCCACAGTGGCAGTACGCACGCTACGCTCAAATTCTTGTGCTCTCAAGCTAGAAATGAGCAAGTAAGCTATGAACGCCACCATTACAGCCAGCAAACCGGCACCCACCAAAACTTCAATCAGAGTAAAACCGCTTGTTTTTTTGAGCTTAGAAACGTTCATTAGCGATTACCAGTCCTTGCACTAACTAAAGAAGCGGAACGTACAACTGTTCTGCCATTAATTGTCTCCGGCCAATAAACGTTTACAAAAATTTCCCAAAAACGAGAGTCGTTATTTCCCCCACTACCGAGATGATAGAAAGAAACTCCGGGAAGGCCGTCCTTGCCTCCAAACTTAGTATAATCTAAGCTAAATCCGTCCTCGGTCAGTTCCTGAACAGCAGTTAAACCACTATAATAGTTATCAAAATTGCCGCTTACTGGATGGGACGAATACCCTTCCAAATAGTGCTGTTTTCCACCGGAAACCAAACCAGAAATAAGAGACGAATTGCAAGCGATAGGCATAGCTCTAAGCTCTTCAGCCACAGCAGCGGCGTGCTTAGCAGCCTTGACTGAATTTTGCGATTGTCTATTGAGCTTAAATGCAGCAGGAAATACGGAAGCGAAAGCCACTAGGGTAGAGGTCAAAACTGCTATCGCAACCATAATTTCCAACAAGGTCAAACCTCGCTGTCCCTTTCTTCTAAATTTTAACTTCATATGATGACAAACCTCTCTTCCATCCTACGTACCTATAGTATAAAATAAAAGTATGTACGAAGTCCATTACATTAGAGTTAATAAATGCTAATATACTAATCTAATGTGCTTCGAAATGATAACAATATCATAAAGGCAGTGAATACAGTTGGTTAAACGATTTTTTTTTCTATCAGTTATATTGGCAATAGTATTTTACGGATTTACCACTGTTTCTCCATCAGCTCTAGCTGCTGTGGTTGAGGGAGATCAAGTCGTTAGATATGTAGACACCCCCACCGGGACAATACTATACGAGGGAACAGCTATAGATACAGCACCTGTCCCAGAAGATCAAGCAGAAAGCAGTTACATACCACAAGGCTCTAGCAATCTGTCGAAAAGGCCTCATAAAGAGAAGGCCACTGCTTCAGCCATTCCCGAAGCTCCTAATTTTGACTCCGAAGTCGAGGCGCCAGCTCCAAAGCCCAAGAAAAACAATAACACTCTATTTATTGTCATTGGAGCTATTGCCATTATAATAGGCTTAGGTGTTATCCTATATATTGCAAAATCGCGGGAGAAGAAATAGGTATGAAATTATTTACATCACCGCACTGCCGGAGAAAGCTGTTTGGTTTTTCCCTTATCGAGCTAATGGTAGTCATTGCCATTATAGGTATATTGGCAGCCATAGGCATAGGCAACCACCGGCGTAATATTGCCAGGACAAATGTGAATCAAGAAATGGAACGATTTTGCGGAGCGATTCGCGAACTTCCACCTACAGCACAGTCCGCTGGAGAATTTGTCTTAAGTGATGGTACTCGCCCTCAAGCCCCCCAAAGTGGCTTTAACAGAACCGACAACTATACGCGAATTAATGGTGGCAAATGCTTCGTTTGGCGCATTTATAATGGGAAGACTTTAGTTAATCAGGGCTTTGTTGGTTCCTCTGATGAAGTGGTTCTATCTGTAACTAACGGCTTAAAAAATTCAGATTTGGCCTCTAAAGCTGACAAAATTTCCCAGGGTGCCTGGTTGGGAATCTACGAAGGCGACCAAAGTACAAAAGGTATTAGTAACAATGCCAGGCCTTTAGTTGTTTTAGCTTTCAGACCAAATGGGACTCCATTCGTAAATGGTAAAATAAAAGTTCTCCATTACGAAAATAAAGGCATTCATAATGGTGTTGAAATTAGCTTAGATAGAATGGGTAATATAAGCGAAAAGCAGTGTAAGACTAATTAGCACCAATATGTGATTCTTTTTCTACATCATTGTGTAGTATCACGTGTAAAAAAACGGAATGTTAATTCATGCTAGCATTCCGTTTTTTATCTGTGTTTTGTCTTTTTATTCTTTTGAGCGTCGCCTAGCTTGCCAAAGACGTTCAAACTCAGCAGCTTTAGCTTCTCGTTGAGCGCGTTCGTCTGCTGGTAACAAATCCTTGATGTCGCTTTTGCTTAAAGACGCGATTTCACTCTCTCGACGCAAAGCTACAGTATCTTCAGAAGCAGCGGCAGCCGCCTCCTCTAATGTTATTTCAGCTTGATTTTGTTGTTCGCTCATAAACTAAGCCTCGTTTTTGGGCACATCGCCAGCAAAGACATGAAGTACAAAACCTTTGTTTTTATTATTATACTCGACGCCCATAACGGTCATTTTGGTATCGGGAGCTAACAAGTATTCTTCTTCCTCAGGGAAAGGAGACAATTTCCTGTCAGCAGCCACATAAATGCCTTTAACATTTTCGCCGATATAAAGCTTCGTGGCCACTTTAGGCTTGTCTTGGAAATTAAATTTGGGGTTTATCGTAGTAGACAAGAAGGTTTTGCGTTTAGTTTGTGTACCGGCAATTTTGGCTTCCAGATAAGGGGTAAGCTCTTTAGTGCTACAATCTGCTTGCATCTGAGCAAATTTGTCATAATCTTCTGAGCTCATATAATTGCGCAACTCAGCTAAGCTGGCTGTACGATAAAGGATGGAACCTTGAGGTACTTCATGGCGTTCCAAAGCACCACTCATGCATTCGGTTGCCCGGCGCACAACACCTAAGGGACTCTTTTTGTTGCCAAGCAAATAGCCATTCATTTGCAAATAAGCTACGCTACAATACGCTTTAATACAGCCGCGCTCAACAATATTTAGATCGGGCCTAACATTAGTTTGATAATTTTCTACTGCGTCTTCAGGCTTGATATAAGCATAATCTTTTACCATATCCAGCGAAGGAAGACGATCTGTCTTCATTTTTTTTACACAGAAAATGCCTAAGCCAGCAGACTGAAATTCATCTTCGTCCATTAAAGCGGTACTAGCGATGTTAACAGTACCTGGAGAAGTTTCTCCTTCTTCGTCCTGGGAGACAATTTGTCCAAGAATTTCTACTACAGCTTCATCAGAAAGTTGCACTTTATGTTTGTCGGCCGAAGCTGAAGGCAAAGTTGCCTTTTCCCCTAAGCCTTGCTCACTTAAATTCTCCCAAGAGCTTTCAAAGACGTCGGCAGCAGGCTGCTGAATTGCAGTATTTTCAACGGCTTTGGGAGTACCGTCAACTTTAAAATCATAAGATGGCATGGAAGGCATGCCAACAGAGCTGATATGCATAAATCGAGTCCTCTTGCCTTATTAAACGCCCCCCTACTGCCTTGATTCAGACTATAGGTAGTTGGTAGACATTAACTGACACAAAAAAAATATTTTACCTACATACCATAAGATAACACACGCAATGCTGATTGTGTATCATACAAGTTACCTTTTGGCTATATTTAGTTATTTTTTCGTCTAAAGGTTAAAAAAGAATAAAAATACAGCTTTTGCTTAAGGACGTTCGCATGAAGAGACCGTTATTCGACATTTTTATCAACAAAAGCGGCTACATATTAACATTTAATTAACTTTAACCTCTCCCAAAGCGTTACAATTGTAGTAACGGAAAGTCAGTACTTTTTTGTTGTACCGCAAGGGTATGCGGAAACATGAAGAACGCTTGCGGAGATCGCTACGAGCTTAGGTCTTTTGAAACAAGCTTAGCGTTCGCAGAAACAAGAATCCGGCAGCCTTGCTCACCGGAATACCCACACTTATATACGAGGTCTTTTGACTATGATCGGTTCAATCAATAGTGTAAATTACACCGCTTATTCAGCTCCTGCCGATAAGCTCGAAGCTACTTCTTCCAATAACGCTGCCCAGACCAGGGAAATGGAATTTTCCTATAACCCTCAGGACGAGACCGTTATGGATCCTATTACCATAGACCTCAATACCGAGCATGGAAGAACCGCTAAGGCTCCCCGCACCGAAAATGTGAAGTTCATCAAAGGCGAGCGTCTTAAACCCAATTCCGACGGTTCTTACGTTTTCGATAAAGGCACCAAAAATTATGTAGCCGCCAATAGTATGGCCACTATCCAGCATACTATCGACAGCATGGAAAAGATCCTCGGCTACGACATTACTTTCGCTTTTGGCGATAAGCAAATTGGTTTGGCTCCCGATGCCGGTGTCGATTTAAACGCTTATTACTCTCGTGACGAAGAATCTTTAAACTTCTTCCACGATTTCGATCCCGTGAAGAAAGAGACCGTTTACTCTGGCGCTTCCGGTGAAGTTATTTCCCACGAAGTAGGCCACGCTATTTTAGACTCCGTACGTCCCGGTTTCCTCACCTCTTGGAGTGCTGATACCAACGGTTTACACGAAGCCTTCGGCGACTTAACCGCTCTTTATATGTCAACTCAAAATGACGAAGTTTGCCAGTTGGCCGCTCAGCAAACCGGCGGCGACTTAAGCAAGCCCAGCCTTCTCTCCGATACCGGTGAGCACATGGGCCGCGCCATCAACAATAAGTATGATATTCACGATGCCGATAGAGATTACGTCCGCTGCATGATTAACGATTGCAAGTGGGAGGATCCTAATAATATCGAAGGCGAAGATCCTACTCCCGAGCATCCAGTTTCTACCGAAATGCACGACTGGTCTCGTATCTTCAGCGGCGCCCAGTACGACGTAATGGCCGCTATTACCAAGCGTAATATGGCTGATGGTATGGATGCTGCTCAAGCTATCAAAGCCGCCGGCCAGGAAAGCATGGAGCTCCTTACCAAGGCTGTCAGCATCTCCCCTCGCCACGATGCCTCCTACCGTGATGTCGCCCTTTGCATGCTTAAAGTCGATGCTAACAACAACGAAGGCAAGGCCCACGACATTATTCTCAACACCTTCAAAGAGAGAAATATCCTTGAAGAAGGCGATGATGTGCCCGCCGACACTATGGGCGTTGCTGCTGAGCCTCGCGATTTGACCATCACTTTGGACGGCCCTGAATATGGCAAGTTTGCTGGCGCCGAAGTAAGTGGCAAAGCTTCCAGCGGTATCGGTATGATGAGCAATCCTGCCGACAAGTTAGCTAAAGATATGAAGCGCTTAATCCAAAACGGTTCCATCCTTTACACTGAGCCTAACCAAGTTGTCGAGAAGAAAGACCTCTTCGATAAGAATGGTAACCCTTATATCGGTGTAGTGCGTTGGACTGATGGCAAGATGGTTATCGAGCGTAACAAGATGATCAGCTAAGTCTTCCTTTATCTTAGACGTGAAAGCGTCTAATTTCCGAAAGCGGGAAAGCTCTCCTAGATAAGCGCAAGATCAGCAGTATTTTGCCAAAGTCTAGGGGGGCTTTTCTTATTTTGTCAATTTAGTAAAAGGTTTTGCTCGATTCGTTAAAAATACACATATTTGTAACTTGAAGTAACGCTCTTAATCTTAAAATGAAACATAAGATAAGGGGTAGGAGAACTCCAGATACATTTTCGCGAGAGGTTGTTGAAAAATGTTAAATTCTATTAGTAGTGTAAGTCCTATGGCTTACACGGCTCCGACCAGCGGCGTAAGCGCCACCAAGGTTGATACTGAAGTAAGAGGGCCGGAGTTTTCTTATAATCCTCAGGACGAGTTGGTCATGGATCCTATCACTATCCAGGTGCCCAACATCAAAACCAGCAGCAAAAAAGCTCCTGAAGGTGAGCACGTGCGTTTAGCCGATAGAGACGGATTACGCCCCAACAAAGACGGCGAATATGTCTTCCAGCCTGGCACCCGTCAGTACATCGCTGCCAACACTATGGCCACTATTCAGTCCACCGTCAACGCTATGAGCGAAAAATTCGGTCAGGACATCAATTGGGCTTTCGGTGAAAAGCAAATTAAGCTTATCCCCGATGGCGGCGTCATGCTCAATGCCTATTATTCTCGCCAGGACGAGTCTTTGAACTTCTTCCATGCCAAAGATCCAGTCACTCAGCAGCAAGTTTATACCGGAAGCTCCGGCGAAGTTGTCTCTCACGAAGCTGGCCACGCTATTTTAGACGCTATCCGTCCCGGCTTCTTGTCTTCTTGGCACGCCGATACTAACGGTTTCCACGAAGCTTTCGGCGACTTAACCGCCCTTTACATGTCTAGCCAAAACGACCAAGTATGCGAATTGGCTGCTAGAGAGTGCGGCGGCGACTTACACAAGCCCAATTGCTTATCTGCTACCGGTGAGCTTTTAGGACGCACTATCAACAATGACGCCGGACGAAATGTAACTGGCGGCGATCATGTGCGCAGTTTAATTAACGACTTTAAATGGCAAGCCCCTCACACTGTCGATCGCAATCCTTCCGGTACCGATCCCTTAACTACCGAAGTGCACAGCTGGTCTCGTATTTTCAGTGGTGCTCAGTATGACGTAATGGCCGCTATTACTCAGCGCAACATGGCTGACGGTATGGATGCAGCCGCCGCTATTAAGTCTGCTGGCAGCGAGAGCATGGATGTTTTAGCTAAAGCCATCAACATGTCTCCTAAGGAGAATGCCACCTATCGCGACATTGCTCTTTGTATGCTCAAAGCCGACGAAGAAATGGGCGGCAAGAATCACGACATTATCTTGAACTGCATGCAAGAACGCAACATCCTCTTTGAGGGTGACGATACTCCTTCTGGCGTATCTATGGCTTCTGTTCCCGCTCACGATCTGACCGTAACCTTAGACGGCCCCGAGTTTGGCAAATTCTCCGGCGCTGAAGTTACTGCCAAAGTATCTAGCGGTATTGGCGCTATGAATGACAATCCCGGACAAGATCTTATTAACGATATGAAGATGCATATCCAGAATGGATCTATTCTCTATACCGAGCCCAACCAAGTTGTTGAAAAGAAAGATCTTTTCGACAAGAACGGTAACGCTTACATTGGTGTAGTGCGCTGGACTGACGGCAAAATGACCATCGAAAGAAACACTATGATTAGCTAATAATAAGCTTAGCTAATTTTGCCGTCATAAAAAATAAGGCTGTCGGAAATATCATTCTGACAGCCTTATTTTTTTGGGTATTTTGAGCTTTACATTTTTCCAAAGCATAAAAGCTCAAAATACCTGGTCCAGCGCTACTTCACGGGCACATCAGCACCCATGACGGCGTCGATAGGAATTACTTCCATACGCCAGCCGGGTTCATCTTTAAGTTGCTCAGCAATAGCTTTGGCGTCTCCCACAGCGACCATAACCATTTGCTCAGGGCGGAAGAAGGAAAGACGAGGAATATTCATACTCTCGCCGTCAACTTTTCTGATGTTGCCAACATAGGTAGCATAATAATCGTCGGGCAAATTATAAAGTTGCATTTCCATAAGGCGCTGAGCCAGCTTGAGACTAGTCTCAAAAGACTCAGGATAACCGTAGCAAATATAATTTTCTGTGCGTTCTAATTCGTCGGCAGCCATCTTTTTACTCATGCCACCAATTTCATTAAGAATTTCACGCAAAGCGGGCACAGTCTTGTCAGCTTGCACATCGGTAGCCACTAAGAAAGGACCAGCCTCTTTGCGGAAGACGAACATAGAACGAGCGCCGTAAGTATAGCCATTCTTTTCACGCAAGTTTTGGTTTAAGCGAGACATGAAAGAACCGCCCAAAGCGGTATTCATCACTTGCAAAGAGAAGAAATGCTTGTTGTCTCTAGCAAAGCCTACTTTACCAACACGCAAAACTGACTGATGAGCTCCAGGGCGATCTATAACATAGACAACTTTGCCAACGCCGGAATCTGTTTTGGGCAAAGCTGACACAGGAACAGTATGCTTATCTTCAGCTTTTTTATTTAAGCCAGCCTTAAATTCAGCCGCAACTTCGCTATCAGTAAGTTTAGCCTTATGCCATTTGCCAAAACGGCTTTCCAACTCTTGCATTACTTGATCGATGTCAACGGCTCCAGTTACGGAGAAGAAAGCATTTTGGGGAGTGTAATAATGCTTATAGTAACTAACTACATCTTGACGATTTAAACTAGCATAGGTAGACGCTAAACCGTTTAAGCCATAGCCTTGCCTATTATTAGGTTCATTTCTATAAATGAGCCTACTGAAAGCGTAACTAGCTAAAGAAGCTGGATCTTCGCGCTGTTGCATAAAGTTGGTCAAACGCAACTTCTTGATACGCTCAATTTCTTTTTCCGGGAAAGTAGGATGGATCACGGCTTGAGCCATAAGATCGAGTCCTTTATCTAAGCGCTTACCGGGAACAGTTAAAGAAATGGTCGAGCCGAAATAAGACTGATCGATGCCAAAATAGGAACCGATATTGTCACTTTGCTCGGCAAATTGCAAAGCACTATACTTGGCAGTACCTTCATCTAAGCATTCAGCAGTTAAAGCGGCTAAACCCATTTTATCTAAAGGCTCGTTGACAGCTCCAGCTTTAACAAAAAGGCAAGCAGTCACCAACGGAGTAGTACGCCTTTCCATAAACCAGACGGGAATGCCATTAGAAAGTTGACGCTTTTCTATTTTGGGAATTTTAACAGAAGCAGGTGCACTGATAGGTGGAGGCGTCAAACGATTGGGAGCTTGCACATTAGAGATCGTTTTTACCGGAGTTTCAGCATGAGCCATAAGAGACATTCCTAACATAAAAATACAAGAAGTTAGCCAAAATTTCATCTTTTACTAGGCCTCCTTCTTCTCAGGGACGACAGTTATCTCTACATATTTATTAAGATCAAGATACTTTTTAGCACAATCAGAAACAGACTGAGGAGTTACCTTACGATAGCGCTCTAAATCAGTTGAGAAAGAATCAGGCTTACCAAAGTGCCAATAGTAATTATTGAGCATGTCGGCCTTTTCGGAAATAAACTCGGCGTTGGCATAAAAAGCCGACTCGGTCATATTGACGACACGATCAATTTCTTGCTGACTGGGCGGATTATTTTGAATTTTACGAATCTCTTCGTTGACGATTTTTTGTACTTCGTCGAGACTGACACCAGGCTTAGGAATATAGCTTATAGTAAAGCAAGAACCTAAATCGGAGCTAGATTGCTCAGCTTGGATACTTTGTACTATTTGTAATTCGTAAACCAGACGTTTATAAAGACGAGAATTTTTGCTATTGGTCAAAATGGAAGCTAAAACATCCATATCAGCGTCGCCTTGAGCGTAAAGAGCCGGAGTGGGCCAGCTTTGAGAACGCAAAGGCAAAGCAACTTTGTCTTCAATAGTTTTTTTAACGACACCAGTAAGTTCTACAGGCTTAGCCTTAACACGCTCTACCTTAGGGCCAGGCTTAACTTCAGAGAACCATTTTTCTACCAAACGCTTAGTTTCTACTGGATCAATATCACCAGCCACAACTAAACTAGCATTGCTCGGAACATAATATTTTTTGAAGAAGTTGACTACATCATCATAACCGGCAGCGCTCAAATCTTCCATAGAGCCAATGACAGGCCAATTGTAAGGATGATCTTTAGGATAGAGCAAACGAGGCAATTCTAACCACATACGAGCGTAAGGACGATTGAGATAGCTTTGACGCATCTCATTTTTAACGACGTCGCGCTGGCTGTCCACTACATTGGGAGACATAGAATCGAGCAAATAACCCATGCGATCAGATTCCAAGAATAAAGGCAATTCTAAAGCGCAAGAAGGGACTGAGCAATAGTAGTTGGTGCGATCTGTGCTAGTAGAAGCGTTGTTACTACCACCTACTCCCTCTAACAAACGATCAAATTCGCCTTCTTTGACATGTCCGGAACCTTCGAACATTAAGTGCTCAAACAAGTGAGCAAACCCAGTGCGACCAACTTGCTCGTTACTAGAGCCAACCTTATACCAAATATTGGTATAAACCATAGGGATAGTGTGATCTTCATGTAAAATTACATGCAATCCGTTAGGCAAATCAAATTCTGTATAAGGGACTTGCATGTCTCCCCCGCCAGCTTCCTGAGCTGAAGCAGGAGCAGCAGCCATACAAAGGGCCATAGCCAAACCGCATAACGCTTTGCGCATATGTATAATTCCTCCAAAAAGATTGGCCTCTAGCAGCTATAAGCCGCAGAGATTCTTTAGTATACTAATCGATTTTATCAGAAAAGACTAATTTACATTAAATTAAACCGCGCTGTTCACTTTGAGCAGCAATTTCCGAATCGGAAACTGGCTTTGTCATAATACCAAGCATACGACATAAAGCCCAAGTCAATTCCGATCTGTTCATAGTGAAGAAATGGAAAGATTCGATACCAGCTTTGCGCAAAATTAATAACATTCCGGCTGCCACTTGCATAGCCAACATATTGCGTATTCCTGGCACATCATCTAAACCGTCGAAAAGTTTTACGATCCAATCTGGTAATTTAGCGCCACAAGTACGACTGAATTGCAAAAGACTTTTAGCATTGGTTACAGGCATAATTCCGGGAACAATGGGAATCTCGATATGATGTTTTTCAGCCCTATCCAAAAGGCGAAAATAATCATCAGCATCAAAGAAATATTGGGTGATAGCTCGAGTAGCTCCGGCATCAATCTTTCTTTTTAAAACTTCCATATCAAAATCAAGAGATTTTGATTCGGGATGGCCTTCGGGGAAAGCAGCTACACTAATTTCAAAATCACCGATTTTGCGCAAACCAGCCACTAAATCACAGCAATAACGATATCCTTGAGGATGTGGCTCGTAAACAGAAGATCCTTTGGGAGGATCGCCTCGCAAAGCCACAATATGACGTATGCCAGCTTCCCAATACCGCCTAGCAATTTCGTCAATTTCAGCACGACTAGCTCCAGCACAAGTTAAATGGGAAGCCGGAACTAAAGAAGTTTCTTTGGCAATGCGAGTTACAATATTGTGAGTACGTTCTCTAGTAGAGCCACCTGCTCCGTAAGTTACTCCCACAAATTCTGGACGCAGAGGTTCAAGGCGCACAATAGTATGCCACAGCGTTTGCTCAGCCTCGGGAGTTTTGGGAGGGAAGAACTCAAAAGAAACTTTAGGCGGATTAGTGCAAAAAAAATCCTTGAGCTCAGAAATTTCTATCAGCTTTTTCAAGGCGTACTCCTAAATAACAAAGGGAAAAAATACACAAAAAAAGCGGCACCTCTACTGAAGCTGAGAACGGCAAACCGCTCCCCGCCTCAGTGCAGACCGCTTTTATACCCTTAAAAGGGATGATCTAATTCGCGAAATTACTTGTAGAATTCAGCGTTGATCTGGATGAACTGCTCTTTGTCAGCGGGGAGTTCATCATCAGCATAGATGGCGTCGGCGCCACAGCAGCTCTTGCAAGCTCCGCAGTCGATGCATACTTCGGGGTTGATGAAGTACTGGGATTCGCCGTCAGCAGTGTGAATGGCTTCTACGGGGCAATTCTCGGCGCAGGAACCGCAAGTGATACAAGAATCGGTAATTACATGAGGCATGTTCTCTAAATTCCTCTACTTTAAGTGTTGCGATGTCTAGATCGCATTGGCCCTTTGGTTCACGTTGAAACGTTTTTTTCCTACTTATCGGAAATGTTTTTCAACTAAAGCCAAGAGCTATAATAAAAAGAGATCAATTATCTTTGGTTAATTTCCTAAAACATCGCCTACAGCCAAGCGACGACCGGCCATAAAAGCTGCTCCGTCCATCCAGCCTTTGCCAGCAGGCTTAACTAAACGCAAGACAACAGTTCCTTTGCCAGTAGCTACAACATAGCCTTGTCCTTTTATTTGGCCCAAGACTCGCCCTGGGACAGCGCTCACAGAGTCTTCTTCCCACGCTACTACGGGAGCTTGGCCAATTTTTAGCACTTGACCGTTGTGTAAGGTAGCGGCCTCTGGTTCGCTGTAGAGCGCTCTAACAAAGTTGGCTGTCTCTTCAGCTGTCTTATGCCAGTCAATAAAAAGATCTTCACGCTTAAAAGGCTTAGTATAGTTGAATTCACCTTGCTGAGGCTGAGCTTTTAAGGTTCCAGCCTCCAGCCCAATAGCCGTTTCTACTAGCATATCGGCGCCAATTTCAGCTAAGCGCTCCATAAGCTCAGAGCCACTTTCCTGTGGGGCAATTTCTACTTCTTGGCGCATGAGTATAGCTCCAGTATCATAACCTTCTTCCATAATGAAAGTAGAGACACCAGTAATTTTATCTCCAGCCATAATAGCTGCTTGCACAGGAATAGCCCCACGGTGACGAGGCAAAAGCGAAGGATGTAAATTGACACAACCTAAGCGAGGCAATTCCAAGAGACTCTTGGGAATAAGCTTGGCGTAAGCGGCCACCAAAATAATATCTGGTTTGAGCTCTTCAACTAACTTTAAAAACTCAGGATCGCGTACTTTTAAAGGTTGATAAACTGGTAAACCTAGCTCCAAAGCCGCAACTTTGACCGGAGGTGGAGTAAGTTTGTTACCTCGCCCCTTGGGCTTATCAGGTTGAGTAACAACAGCGACAACTTCAAAGCGTTCAGCCAATTTTTTCAAAGAAGGAACGGCAAACTGGGGAGTTCCCATATACAATACACGCATGTATTCGTCTCTCAATTAAGCTTTCGTATCTTCTTCAGCGGAAGTATTTTCAGTGGAAGTTACTTCATTTTTAATTTCAGTAGACTCCCCGACTTCCGTTCTTTCTTCAGTTGCTTTGAAAGCTTCTTGTTCAGCTTCTGTTTCTTCTTCTGGATTGGCTGTTACTGGATGCACATTTTCAGCGATATCGATATAGACGCGTCCATCCAAGTGATCACATTCATGCTGAGCACAACGAGCGAAGAGTCCTTCTCCTTCATAGCTGACTCTTTGACCATTCTCATCCAAGCCGCTCAAGCGGACTTTAGAACAACGCCATACTTCACCTTCTAATCCAGGATAAGAGAGGCAACCTTCCATGCCCAATTCTTCTTCGTCACTCAAAAAAGTGACTTTAGGGTTGGCTAATTTGATAGGGCCGTCACCTACATCTATAACGATTAAACGGCGGGAAATTCCTACTTGAGGAGCAGCTAAACCTACACCAGGAGCCGCATACATAGTTTCCAACATGCGATCAAAGATATCGCGAACCTTCTGATCGACTCTCTCTACAGGTTTGCATTTGCGACGTAAAATAGGATCATCGTTAATTCTTATTTTAAATGTAGACATAATACTTTTCCTTAAATAACAAGACCGAATGTCGGCCTACAGAAACTTTTTCTAGGGAAAAAGACCCGCTACCAATTGACACTCGGTCGTAGCTTAATCAACGCAGCTCCCTAATAGCCATTGACAGTATTTTACCGAAAGCTTAGGGAACTGACGCCAGCAGAATCATCTTAGAAAGAAGGAGCGAACTCATTCATAGGATCAGACTCTTTTTCTTCAGCAGGAGCTGCCGGTTTAGCTTGAGTCTCGGCAGGAGCCGGAGTGGCTTTAACTTTGGGTTGCTCAGCAGGCTTTTCAACTTTGGGCGGATCATGCATAATGAGAGCTTTACAATCGACCGGCACTCTATTGTAGTTGAACCAAATAGGGTTGTCAGGAGTGAAAGTATAGCTTTGTCCAGCTTCCAAAATACCTACATCTTTGCTCCAAGTGTTTACTACAGTTCCATCATAAAGCACGGCATTGACGTTAAACTGTACGCCACTGAGAGAAGTATTGCCAGTATTGGTAATTTTGGCACTATTAAAGTGGACTTCAGCAGTATAGGCACCACCGGCATCGTTATTAAACCAATCAATACTATTGACAGCAATAGGAGATTGAGAATTACTGCCATCAGTTTCGATTTTGCCCTGGGCGTTAAGTTTGTACTTTACTTCACCACCGCTTTTTTTAGCTGAATCAACATTTTTACCAGCACCTTTGGAAACGCTGGAACGCGGAGTAGCTGCAGCTACTTGAGCTTTGGTAACAGGGACGATTAAATCGATACTGCCAATAGCTGAGGAAACTGTATATTTTAAACCAAAATATTTAGCGAAAGTCTGTACATCAACAGTTAAACGGCCAGCCCTAAGAGCAGTAGGCAGAACAAATTCTTTGCCGCCAAAAACTACCTTGCTAATATCCGAAGTAAGGAGAGGACCATTATCTTCTCCTTTAAAACTCTTCTTAGATTCTGTGGCAGTATAAACGTACAACTTGCTGCCATCCAAATTCCAAGTGTAATTTAAGGACTTAAGTAAATCGTCCAAATTTGCTTTGACAGTTTCTCCGGAAATAACGGCACTGCCTTTAAATGGACGGTTGCGTACATAGAAATCGTAATCAGCGGCACTTACTGAAGCGGCAGAGCCCAGTAAAATAGCAGCCGTCAAAAAGCCATAGAAAAATTTGTTCATTCTTAGTCCTCCAAAAATATGAGAAACTTCTTCCTGCCGAATTGCACTTTTTAGCGAACGGCACTGCTTCAAAGGTAGCAAAAACAAAGTGCTATAAAATGCGCTGCCCTTTCAGCAATTCAGCCGAACCACCTCAGCATCTCTGAAGTTTGAAATTCAACATAGACAAAGAATATCCGCCCGCCACAGCTCACAAACAATGTAGTCAAAAGAGAGCCCAATTTGACAGCAAATAAAAACGCTGCTGAAAATAGGGCTCCAAGCCAGCGAACTACTTCACAAACTTTAGGTCTATAGGCGTACCTACAAAGCCAAAAGCTTCGCGCAACTGATTTTCCAGATAGCGCTTATAAGAGAAGTGAACTAAATCGGGAGAGTTGCACTTAAAGGTAAAACGAGGCGGAGCGCTGGGTCTCTGGCTCACATATTTTATTTTCAAACGCTCACCCTTGTAACTTGGCGGTGGCCTTAAAGCTACAGCTTCTTTAACAACTTGGTTGAGTACAGGAGTGGGAACTCGGCGGCAAGATTCGTCATATGAATCTAAAGCTGCTTCCAAAATTTCATCGACTCCGTCACCAGTCAGAGCGGAAGAGAAAATAACTGGAGCATAAGCCATAAACTCCAAATCTTTGCCCAACTTTTTGACAAAGCGCTGTTTCCATTCCTCAACTTTAGCTCCGTTGGCCAGACCTTCTCCTTCTTCTCCAGCTAATTCACGCACTAAGTCCCATTTATTGACTACAATAACGGAAGGCTTACCAGATTCGTGAATATCGCCAGCTACGCGCTTATCTTGAGCTACCACGCCATCTCTGGCATCGATAACCAAAATAGCTACATCAGCTTTTTCTAAAGATTGGGAAGCTCTGACACTAGAATAGAACTCGACACTCTCATCGACCTTAGCTTGACGGCGCAAACCAGCAGTATCAATTAAGCGCACTACTCTATCACCGTATTCGACTACGGTTTCTACGGAATCACGCGTAGTTCCAGCCTGATCGTGAACGATACTGCGCTCCTGACCTATAAGGCGATTCATAGTAGAAGATTTGCCCACATTGGGACGGCCTACCAAAGCGATAGAGACTTCCTGCTCCTCACTAGGCTTAACCTCGGCAGGCAATCTTTCTAAAATAGCATCAAGAAGATCTCCAGTGGAGATACCGTGAATGGCCGAAACAGGATAGGGATCGCCCATGCCCAAAGCATAAAATTCGACAGCATGAGTTTCAATATCTAGAGTTTCGGCTTTGTTGGCAATAAGCAATACCGGTTTCTTAGAGCGACGTAAGATATTAGCTACTTCTTCATCCAAAGGTTGGACACCAGCACGAATATCAACAACAAAAAGCACTAAATCAGATTCATCGACAGCCGTTTGAGCTTGTTGATGAATATCGCGGCGCAGAATATCGGGGTCGTTAGGATCGATACCTCCGGTATCGCAAACGGTAAAAGTACGTCCATTCCACTCACATGTACCGTAAATACGGTCGCGAGTAATGCCAGGCGTATCTTCTACAATAGCTTTGCGCTCGCCAGTCAAACGATTAAACAGCGCCGATTTACCCACATTGGGGCGACCGACTATAGCTACCATAGCGTTGCTGTTTAAACGCGGCTTAGCTTGATTGTTCATGTATTTTTATTTCCTATAGTTTTGTACAGGCAACTCTTGCAAAAGAACTGCCATTAAGTTAAACATTTGCAGCCCCGGCTTTGCGAAAGTCTGAGCTTTTTATTAAGAGCGAGACACCGGCCCTAAAGCTTGCAATTGAGCAATCGAGCTCATAACCTGGTTGCAAACTTCTTTCATAGCCTTAGGATCGGGACGTTCATTTAAGGCTACAGGTATGGGTTTACCAAAGCGAACACTCAAACGACGTCCGCAAGGAATACCGTGATTGTGCCCTATTTCATAAGTATTAAAAACACAAGCTGGAACTATTGGCACACCGCTTTTTAAGGCCATGACAGAAACTCCAAGCTTGCCTCTTTGCAACTTTCCGTCTTTGGAACGGGTACCTTCAGGAAAAATCCCGACTATTCGACCATTCTTAAGCAAATCGATAGCTTGGTTGACAGAGCTACCATCTTTTGAGCTTCGATCCACCCAAACACAACCACAGCCAGCCAGAATTCTGCCCAAAACAGGAATCATAAAAAGCTCTTTTTTAGCTACAAAATGTACCTGTCTAAAACTGATAGCAATGCTAACCAGAGGCGGATCGAATAGAGACACATGGTTTGAGGCGATTAAGCACCCACCCTCTTTAGGAATATTTTCCAGTCCTTCAGCATCGACTCCAAATAAAGTGTTACAGTATAAATATACAACACTGCGAGCAACTTTATATAAAGTTTGTTTAAAGTCTGGTGGCTTCAAGCAAACTTTGCCCAACGGTGTGTTGCGCAAACTTTCAGGAATTATCCGCAGCGAAGACAAAACAGTATCGCTAGCGCTAGCTTTGCCATCTGCAGGTGCTAAGTTCTCGGTAAGACTTGCAACAGCTACCGACTTATCCGAAAAAGTGTCGGTATTCTGACCCTGGCTTTGCTCACTCATAGGCAGAGACGGCCTCAGCATAATCACGACAAATTATGTCGGCTACTTCTTCAGCACTCAGAGAGCTACAATCTATATAAGTAGCTCCTGGCGCTTTTACTAGAGGTGAATCAGCTCTATGAGTATCTTCATAGTCACGCTCGGCCAATTGCTTATAAATATCATCGTAAGTGAGAGTGTTGCCAGGACGTTTTTGCATATCTAACAAACGACGGCGCGACCTCTCTTCCAAGCTGGCATCTAAGAAATACTTTAACCTAGCCTCAGGCAAAACGACAGTGCAAATATCGCGACCGGCCATAACAATGCCGCCCTCATTGGCAATTTGTTTTTGTCTTTCTACCATATCAGCTCTAACAGCCGAACAACTGGCCACCTTAGAGACCGCTCCACTTACCCTGGGACTATGTAAATCAGCGGTGATGTCATGTCCATCAACAAAGACTTTGCAACCGGCGACATTGTCTTTATCTGGCTCGAGACGCAAATCTAAATTTTGCGATAACAGCCCTAAGGACTTAGCATCATCTAAAGCACAATTTTGCTCCAGAGCTTGCCAAGTTGCGGCTCTATACATCATTCCGGTATCTAAATAGAGCAATCCTAAGCGAGCAGCAACTAAGCGAGCCACCGTGGTTTTACCTCCGGCAGCTGGCCCATCGATAGCGATATTGATATTGCGATTACACATGGTTCTGGAGTCCCTCATATATGCAAATAAACGCACTTCTCGAACTACCTACTGAGGCGAGAAGACAAATTCCGGTGCGTTTCGCAGCATTTTCGCCAGACAGGTTCGCCATGCCAACCTTTATCCCCTACCTAAGAGGCGAAGTGCTTCTAGTAAGAATGGACTAAAACGGCCTTAAACGGCCATATGCTTTTAGTACAGCAGGAAAATACGCCAACTATCGAGAGATTTTGACATATTTGAACATACATTCCCCAAAGTAAGCTAGGAATGCCGGACAAAAGGATTTTATTTATGAATAAGGCTATTTTTTTAGATCGAGATGGTACTCTTATTGAAGAAGTGAACTTCTTGCACAAACCTGAGCAAGTGCGCTGGATCGAGGGAGTTCGAGAAAGGTTGGCCGCTTTATATAAGCAAGGCTGGCGTTTAATTATGGTAACTAACCAATCTGGAGTAGCTCGCGGCTATTTTACTATGGATGACGTCAATAAAGTGTATGCATACATGCAAGACACTTTGCGCCCTTATGGAGCGCATTTTCAAGCTATGTATTGCTGTCCACACCATCCTGTATTTTCTCAAAATGAAGCCGATCGCCATTGTTCTTGTCGCAAACCTAAGCCTGGTATGTATTTGCAAGCTCAGAAAGACTGGGACTTGGACTTATCTCAATCTATAGCTTTTGGCGATAAATTAACCGATATAGAAGCTCCTTTATCCTTGGGCTGTCGCTGCTTTTTAGTAGGGACTGGTTATGGAGCTAGTGAAGCGAGCAAGTTACAAGATGATCGCTACGCCAAAATAGAAACATGTTCCGATCTGGCAGCCGGACTAGATCTTTTTCTTTAAATGAGCGACTGAGGCTCGGGATCAACAGAAATACGCACTTCGGGATGTTTCTTGCCCAGCTTTTCAGCTATTCCGGCACAACTAGAGACAAACTGACCAAGGCCACAATGGGGGTGACCTTTAACCAATAAGTGCCAACGATATTGACCTTGGATGCGTTCTATAGGGCAAGGAGCTGGGCCAACCACTTCTCCTTTTGTCAAAGAAGATCGCATAATGTCGGCAGTTTCTATGGCGGCCAGCTGAACTTTTTGCGGCTCTGGGCCAGAAAAAATAAAACGTAACAAACGGCAAAAGGGTGGATAAAGTAGCTGGCGACGCACTTTTATTTCGCTATCGTACATGGCTTGATAGTCGTGCTTCACCACAGCTTCAACAATGGGATGTTCCACATTCCAAGCTTGAATAATCACTTCTCCGCCCAGTTGGCCCCGCCCAGCTCGTCCAGCAGCTTGAGAAAGTAGTTGGAAAGTACGCTCACCGGCTCTAAAGTCGGGCTGGTTTAACTCGGCGTCGGCTCGCAAAATACCAACTAAGGTAATTTTCGGATAATCCAATCCTTTGGCAATCATTTTAGTGCCAAGCAGAATTTGTGTCTTGCCACTGCCAAATTCTTCCAAAATAGCTTGATGAGCGCCTTTACGTCCAACTGTATCTCGATCTAGCCTAGAAATGCCAACTCCAGGAAAAAGTTCGGAAATTTCCGCAGCTAAGCGCTCCGATCCAGGAGCGCCCACTTTAAAACTGATTGCTTTACAATTGGGACAGCAGTTGCTCACAGGCTGGTGATAATCGCAATAGTGGCAAATCATGCTCTTAGAGCTGCGGTGCCAAGTCAGACTTATACTACAACGAGGGCACATAGGCACGTAACCGCATTTGCTGCACTGTAAATTGCTGGCAAAACCGCGCCTATTAAGTAATAAAACAGATTGTTCTCCTCGGGCTAAGCGAAGCTTTAAGGCTTCATACAACGCCTGAGAGATCAAGCTATTATTCTTCTCTTGGCGCATATCAACTAAACGTACTGGAGGTAAAGGACGACCTCCGGGGCGTGATTCTAGCTTAGCTAAGCGATAAACACCTTTCTGTGCCAAATAAAAACTTTCAATAGACGGCGTGGCACTACCCAGAACTAAAGCGGCTTTATGTCTTTGAGCTCGCATAAAAGCTACCTGGCGAGCATGATAGCGCGGCTGGTTTTCTTGCTTGTAAGAAGATTCATGCTCTTCATCGACACAAATAAAGCCAATATTGTCAAAAGGAGCGAAAATGGCCGACCTAGTCCCCAGAGCCACGCTGAGTTCACCGCGCCGCATAGCCCACCAATAATCACGCCGGGAAGCTTCAGTTAAAGCTGAATGCAAAACGCCTACTCTGTCTCCTAAGCGTCCTTTGTAGCGTTCTACTGCTTGTGGAGTCAAAGACAGTTCCGGAACTAAGACAATCCCTTGCCTACCCTGTTCTAAAATACGGTGTAGTGCTTGCAAATAGACTTCCGTTTTGCCACTTCCTGTCACTCCATAAAGTAATACAGGCTTACCATCTTGGGCCGATTGGCAAATCATATTTACAGCAGTCTCTTGAGCAGAGGTGAGAGGTATTAAAGGATAGGCAGCTGTCTCTACTTTAGCTTCTGTTTTGCGTTTGGACAAAATTCGCTTTTTGGCCCACATAGCCCGCATACGCTTCATTACCGGAGCGGGGACTACCGTTTGAAAGCTGTCATACCAAGAGCCAGCATAATATCGACGCATGATATTAACTAATTGCATAAGCTCATCACCCCAAAAGGGAGCTTCTTCCAACACTTTGGCAATAGGGCGCAAAGAATACTGACGTTCTTCTTCAGAAAGCTCGTTACAAACTTCGACAACAACTCCGTTGAGAGTGCGAGAAGCTAAAGGAACTTCAACTACGCAGCCAGCGACCAAACTACGTTGGTATTCTTGAGGTATTTCATAGGTAAAAAGACGATTTAAAGCCCGCGCCGAAGACTCAACTACAACGCGGGCATACTTGTGACCAAAAGAATCCACGGACTCTTAAGCTCGTTTACTTATCTAAAGTTACTAAAATAGCCTTATCGAAGCCGTGATCCTTCAGGCGTTGTAAAGCAGCTTCGGCGTCGGCTCTAGTAGAGAACGAACCGGAATAAACTCTATAGAAGAAGCTACCACCGGAGCGTTCGAACTTGCGATAAATCGCCTCATAACCTTTAGCTTTGAGAGAATCTACTAATTCTTTGGCATTAACTTCGTTGGAGAAAGCACCTACCTGGCAACTGAGATATTTACCCTCGGGAACAGGAGCGTATTTTTTGTTGGAAGTTGGAGCTTGGCTGGAAGATACGGCCGGAGCTTTGACAGAAGCGTTAGAGCGCACAGTAGAAGAAGCCGGAGCAGTAGAAGGAGCTTTTACGGACGGCTTAATAGCGGGAGCTTTGGTATTTTTAGATTGACTAACAGAACTGGTGCTAGTAGAGCTTATTTCAGTCTTGGTAGTAGTTTGAGCTTTGCTGACAGACGGTACAGGAAGAGCTCCGCCAGCTAAAAGATTTTCGGCATAGTTAAACACATCGGTAGCAGCTCGTTTTTCGTTAACTATACGATCGATGCGGTAGATAACTTTGCTGGGCAAGCGATCATTAAGCGCAATGACACCCAAGAAGAGCAAATCTTCACCTAAAATGTTGAGTTTTTTCTCACAGAACTGCTTCTCACGGTCATGGTTAATATGATAAGAAAAAACTTGCATACCAGAGCGGGCACGATTGTATTTATAGGCGCCTTTTTCATCTTTTTCCGCTAAAAGCTTAGTAATTTCCGAAATCAATTCTTTTTCGGAACGTACCATATCAGGCTTAGATTCGTCGCCAACAATAAGAACGGCATAACCACTATTTTTAGTTTCTGGCTCTGCGGCCCAAGCTGCTTTATGAAAAGAACCGAATCCGCATAAAAATGCAAATACCAGAGCCACAATCGCTGCGATATTGAAGCGAATACTTCTGAATAAGTTTGTATTCAAGGTGAAACCTCCGATCAGTCTATGACAAGCTTTCCAAATAGCCCGAAATAAACCGGTCACATAAACTACAAAATATCGAGGGGCAGACTTTTTTGCAAATCAGTCTGCTAATCCTCCCCTCCCACTTTTTTAACGACGCAGCCTACTCAAAAGAGACCTTACCTGTTTTTTCTCTTCGGCAGGAGCTAAACGTTCGGCACTTCTGTAAGCGTTGGCCGCTTCGTCAAGCTGTTGCAAACTACTGTAAGCTTTACCTAAATCTATATAGATGCGCCAATCTTCTGGATCGGCTTCTGCGGCCTGACGATAAGCCCAGGAAGCAGCTTCGTATTGGCCTTGACGATAAAGCACACGCCCTTTAAGCCAGCCGAAATGACCAGCCAACTCGGGGAAATCTTCCATAGCTTTGCTAAAGACATCGACAGCATCCTGCAAACGGCCACATTTACGATAGGCTCGTCCCAATTGCTCAATAATACGATGGTTGCGTGGAGCTTCTTGACTGGCTTCAAGTAAAACCGATACGGCACTACTCCAGCGATCCTGAGCGCCCAAAACGTCAGCTTTGACCAACAATAAAGGAGCATAGCGAGGAGCAGACTTGAGACCATCTTCTACGTTGGCTAAAGCTTTCGCATAATTTTTCTTACTTAACCATACCTTAGCTAAGCCTATGTAAACCTCGGCATTGTAAGGATCGCGAGCCAAAATAGAAGAGAGCATTTCTAAAGCCGCCACTGCATGGTCCTGGGCTAAAAGATTACGAGCAGCACCGACATAAGCATTATAAACGACTGCAAATCCGCTGCTATCGGGGACGACGCTAAGGAAACGACGGAAGCAAAGTACAGCTTCATCGTGGCGCCCTTGAGTATAGTAAGCGCGAGCTAAAGGCAAATTGAATAAATACATATCAGGATCGCTATCGATAGCGTTCTTAAATTCGATAATTGCCAAATTGCTGAGCCCTTGGCCAGCAAAGGCCCTGCCAAGCATACCTCTAGCTTGAGCATCGTTAGGACGCAAAGCCAAACTACTTTGTAATTGACGCACAGCGTCTTCGTAAGCACCAAGCTCCAAGAGCATGATGCCCAAAGACTTAGGATAATCAGGATTAGTATAATCTAAGCGACAGGCTTTTACTAATTCGTTGATAGCGGGCTGATATTGGCCAGCGCAATAGTAAGCCATAGCTAAATCTTCACGATAAGCCGGATTTACAGGATGAGCCTCTACAGCTTTTTGATACTGAGCTACAGAATCGGCATCATAATGCTTTTTAAGATATATACGACCCAAACGATTATAATTTTCAGCACAGGCAGGCTCAAGTTTCACGATTTGTTCGAAGTGATCCATGGCCTTTTCCAAGGAGTTGCCTAAAATAAAGACCTCACCCAAACGGCGATGCAAACTTAAGCTGTTGGGGTGGAACTTTAAAGCTTGCTCTAAAGTTTTGACAGCTTCATTTAGTTGGTTGTGATGGCAGAATAAAGTAGACAGCTTGATGGAAGCTTCTATGTGACCAGGCTCGTCTTCTAAAGCTTCACTCAATTCGCTGACAGCTTCTTGCTCTTTGTTTTGAGCCATATAAAGAGCAGCCCAATCGGTATGGACTCCAGCATCGACACGTATGCCAACTTGCAAAGCTTTTTCCAAAATAGCTTGTGCCTTAGAATTTTCACCTAATTGTAAGCATACATTGGCCCAGAAACTGTAAACTCCGCCATTTTGCGGTTGAGATGCGCAAGCTCTCTCCAAGCAAGCCAAAGCTTCATTACAGCGATTTTGAGTAACCAAAAACAGAGCCAATTGATAATTGACTTGAAAATCTTGCGGAGCTTGCTCCAGTGCTATGCAATATTGTTCAAAAGCCACTTCTGGACGATTTTGAGCAAAATACAAGAAAGCCAATCTGCAACGCAAAACATTGTCATATTCGCAACGATCTAGAGCTTTATGTAAAGCGGAGATCACCAAATCTGGCTGTTCAGTTCTAGAGAAGAAGTCGGCTAAAGCTACGTAGGGCTCGTGACTATCAGGAGCAGCCTGGATGGCTTGCTCAATAAGTGAACGAGCGCTGCCATAATCACCAAGTTCTAGACGGGCGCGACCCAAACCAAGAAGGCCCGGCACACTATTGGGCTCACGAGACAGCACCAAATTAAACTCTGAGGCTGCTTCCTGAAAACGAGCCTCTTTTAAAGCATTTAATCCAGACTGGATTACGGTTTCGCTGTCGCGCTCGGCAACTTCTTCGACGGCTTTGGGCACTGGCATAGACGCACGCTCTGCCGCCGAAGGAGCTTTTTCTTCGACGTTGGCCATCCAATCATTGGAAGCGACAGCTGCGCCGCTGCCTCCTACGAAGCGTCGGGAATTGGGAGAGCCACCCTCGGCATTTTCGACATCTTGGGAAGGCTGTTCTGGTTCGCCCCAAGATGGCGCCACCGGTTGGGTGGCCTTGGGCATAGTCTGAGCCGGTTTTATTTCGGGAATGGGGATTTTAACCGGCTCAGAAGCAGCACTTTTCGAAGAAGTGTCGGGCAGCGGCGCGGCAACACTCGTTTCGTTGATAACTTTGCGCAAAGCGGGCCCTGGAGGCGGCATGACAGGTTTGACAGGCGCTTCGGCTTGCACAGCTTTAGCCTGTTCCTGCGATTCGTAGGAAGCAACTGAAGTGCGAAAAGCCGCTTCTCCTCCTATAGTGACTACTCCAGCAGGCCTTTTTCTAGCTTGTTCATGCTGACGAGCCACATCAGCTTCATAATCGGCAGCAGAATTTATAACTACAGCTGGCCTGGACTGTCCACGCAATACGCGAGAAGAGGAAGTAACCGTCTGGAAAGCGGGACGCCTTTCCGAAGAGGCAGCAGTAACAGGCTGAGCCGCAACAGGAGCGGCCTGAACAGGTGCAGCTTGTACCGTTTCCGCTAAATGGCTCTGCCCTATAGGGAGGCGTCTAATGCTAGAAGGACTGGGCAGCCGCTTAGGGCTGGTCTCAGTTGAAGCAGAAGCGCCTGCAGCCGAATCAGCGGTGCTGACCTTAGAGACATTAAAACGCGCTGAAGAAGGAGCTGGCAAACGCGAAGGAGTTTTGGTCCCACCCAATTTGCCAACAGAAGGCACACTGGCACTGGAAGACGGCGCGGAAGAAATAGCTTCATGTTTGAGACAAGCATCAAAGCTTTCGATCATGTCAGCGACGCTGGCAAAGCGGTCTTCAACTTTTTTGCGCAAAGAACGCAACACTAAAGTCTCTAGACCAGGAGAAATGTTCTTATTATAAAGGCGCGGTGAAGGAGCCGGTTCTTCGGCTACTTTGCGGAACATTTCCAAAGGGTTGCTGGCACTAAAAGGCCAACGGCCAGTAATGAGCTCAAAAAGGATAACGCCTAAAGAATATATATCGGTACGTTCGTCGGTAAGCTTACCTACTGCTTGCTCAGGAGAAACGTAAGCAGCAGTCCCCATAACTTGGCCAACTTCTGTTAAGGAATGCTGGCCAGCGAAGAAGGCCAAACCAAAATCCATTACTTTAACTTGTCCGGTTTTGCTTACCATAATATTATCAGGCTTCAAATCGCGATGGATAACGCCATTTTCATGGGCGTAGCGCACCGCTTCCAAAACTTGACGAAAAATTTTTAAGCGTTGGCGAAGTTGTTCGTTGGTGGGTACTTCCTCGTATTCAATCATATCGCTTAAGGAACTGCCTTCAACATATTCCATAACGATAAAATGGATATCATCAACCTGACCGATATCGTGAATTTTAACGATATAAGGACTATCTAAGCGAGCTGCCGTTTTGGCTTCACGTAAAAAACGCTCGATAGACTTGGGGTTCATCTTTTTGGGAGGAAGAACTTTTATAGCTACCTGACGTTCCAGAACGGGATCTTCTCCGCGGTAGACTACGCCCATACCGCCTCTGCCCAATTCTTCGATAACTTTATAGCGCCCAATATAGATGGTACCCATTAGGTCAGCAACCTCATAATATACTTGAAGCGTCGATTAAAACGCTACATCTTGCGAAAGCCGATCTTTCACCCAGGAAAGAGCCTCTTCCTCGGACATACCACGCAAACTACACTCCTCAGCCAATTCGCGCAGAATCCTGCCTAGCCCCGGACCTGGCTCTATCCCCAGTTTTTTTTGCAGCAAAGAGCCGTTTACCGGAACAAGAGGCTTAGAAAGCATCCCACCCTTTAAATAATCAAGCAATAAACAATCCAAGTAAAGGGCCCAAGAAGCATATTTGCCAACTGGAAAAGCTCCCCCTTGGCTATTCTCCATTTGTGCTTTCTTGCCTGCCCCAGCAAAAGCGGCCTCAGCAGTGGAACCTTTAGTGATAGAAGAAGTTTTAATCAAAGATGAAAGCCAAATTCCGTTTACAGATGCAACTATAAAAAAATACTTGACTTTGCCGAAAAAGCAATAAAATTCGCGTCTATCAAGTGGTTTAGCCAAAAGTTCGGCCAATTCCTCAGAAGCTGTCCTCATTTCCTTAATAACTTGCAACTCTGCTCCTGATAATTTAAAACGATTGTTGTGAGGAGTAAGCGAATCAAATTTAGCCAAAAAAACTAGCTTTAGTAAAGATAAATAATTGCGTCCACCCTTGGGACTCTCTTTAAGCTTTTGTTGTAAAAGTCGCCCACTGTATTTGAAAAGAGGCCAAGCCAGTCTTTGCTGTTCTTCTAGTCCAGTAAGTAATTCCCAGCAAGATAGTTCCGTCCCGAGAAAGTTTTGCTTATGATCCCATTTTTGGCCTAAGAATATATCAAAAGCCATACTTTGCAATAGTAACTTACGGTCTGATAAAGTATGATTTAATATGACAGATAGTTCAGCAATAAGGCGCTCACCAGCTATATTTATTAAACCACCGCGCAAAAAATTGGCAATTTCTTCTTCCAATCGACTGTCGATAGTTAAAGAATATAGCAAACGAAAACGCACCGCTCGCAAAGCTCTTAGAGGATCACTGGCTAAACTATGTGGAGAAACAAGTGACAATTTGTGCTTCCAAAGATCCACTAATCCTGAGCCGACATCATACAAAGCACCATCCTTAAGGCTATAGGCTAAAGCATTAAGCGTAAAATCACGCTCTTGCAAATCCTCGAAAATATTTTTTCCTTGTCTGGTGCAAAAATCAATTTCGATATTTGTCTGAGTAAAAACAGCTCTATAAAAACCACGTTCTTTATCTAAAACTACCCAAGATGCTTTAGCAAAATCACAAAATTGACGCGAAAGTAAGCACACTTCATTAGGATCGTCGCAATCGACAACTAAATCCCAATCTTTTACTGGCTTGGCCAAAGCTAAGTTGCGCAAAGCTCCGCCTACAATAAAAATATCTCGCTCTGTACAAATGCGCAAATATTGCCAATAAGGCGATAACATGCTTACTAGGCACTCTTTTACAGCTCGAAACAAATGTTGGCCAAATATAGACAAACTATCACTAATCTGAGGAGAACGAGACTCGGAAAGAAAATCTGTTTGGTAATACTTACTCATTTAACTTATCTAATAACAGCATTTTCAAAGTGAATAACGCCCCAGCGGTCGTAATCTAGGCCATGTACATTTTTTCGACAAGCGTGCACCAGATCTGTCCAACCAATACAAAACTCCATACCATCGTTGTCCAATTTAGCTCGTACAGCTTTATAACAATCGAGGCGTTCTTGTCTATTTTCTGTAGAGCGAGCAGCTTCCAAAAGACGTAAAATACGCTGACTGGAGTAATTGTAAATGTTATACTCGTCGTGTACTCCACCAGGATCGGCTAACATTCTGTTAGCTTCTAAGCTAGGATCACAAGCAGCAACTTCCTCAGTTAGCAAGCACAAATCATACAAATTGCTAGACAAACTGCGCCTATACTCTTCAGTGGCAGCTCCATATAATTCGATATTGAGCCCCGCACTATTTAAACAAGAGGCTAAAAATTCAGCAGTAGGCCCCAAATCGGCTGCTGCGTAAGTATTTCGACAGTATAGCAAAGTAAGTTTGCCAAACTCGCTGCCGTTGCCATACATGCGACTGAACATACGTTTAGCTTTAACAGCACTGTATTCGGGTTGCAATTTGGAGGGTACTTGAGCCCAACTTAAAGGAGAAAAAAGAGTATGACAAACTTGGCCACGCCCACCAAAGAAAAGCTGCAAAACAGTCTTTCTAGGTATGGCAAAACCTAAAGCCAAACGACCGCGGACGTCGTTGAAGGGTCGATGAGTACAATTGGGAATGAGGGACAGCTTTGTTAAAGTTGGTGGTTTAATTAGTTGTAAGTCCTTATTTTTTTTTACTTTTTCGATCTTATCTGCCGGTAAAGTTAAAATTACATCAACATTACCCCGCTCAAGCTCACGTACTCTACTCTGAGGATCAGCTATTACCATGAAGACAATTTCGTCTAAAGCAGATTTTCCGCGCCAACATCTGGACGTCGAGCGCAAAGTCAAACGCTGGCCCTTTCTCCATTCAACAATAGTAAAAGGACCGCTACCGTAGATATTTTTGTTGCCATCACTCCCTTGGGCATATACAGTGACAGCCATAGTCGGCGCGGCCATAAGCTCTAAAAAATCTGCACAAGGATAATTTAGAACGAATTGTACTGTTTGTTCATCTAAGCTTTTAACTTCAGATAGGACTGGACGCTCTCCGTCAAAGTTTGCCCTAAAAAAGGCAAAACGCCGATCTTTTCCCAGAATAAGACGTCGTACCCAATTAACTACAATTTGAGCAGAAAGTTTGGTTCCATTGTGAAAATATACCTCAGAGCGCAAATTGAAAGTCCAAACTTTCCCATCAGCTGAACGAGTCCAACTTTTGGCCAAATTGGGAATTATTGTTCCATCTTCGATCTTTACCAAAGTATCAAAAACAGGAGAAAGAACCTGAGAAGAAAGAGAATTGGCTGATACAGCAGGATCAAGATCAACTAAATCACAAGGAACGGCCACGGTTAAATATTTTCTACTGCCAGCAAGCCAAGCTTTATTCTCCTCTTGAGCGCCGAACCAGCCGTAAAAAGCGATCATCAACATCCCGGCAGCCAGTAAGCAAAAGGCTAAAAAACGCATTTTACCAAAGTTCGGACTGCTAACTACATCTAACTCACGAGAAAGGAATTTTTGGCCTTCATTTTTTACATTTTCTGCCAAATCGATAATAGAGCTGTCTCGAGCTTTGAGCTTTTGGCTTCCATTTTGGCCGGGGTTGAACTGGCACAGGTTATTTTTTTTCTTATTCTTTCCGCTACTAACCATTACTGTCTATACAAACTGCGCAAAAGTTTTATTTCTTCGGCATAGCCAGACAATTCGTTGGGAGTTTCCAAATAAAATGGTAATTCACGCAAATAGGGATGATTGATAATTTTGGCCATAGCTTCAATTCCCAACTTTCCTTGCCCAATCTTAGCATGACGATCTTTATGAGCTCCGAGCTCATTTAAGCTATCATTTAGGTGGATGGCTTTCAATCTGGATAAGCCCAAAACCTTATCAAAATTTTCCAAAGTCTGATCTAAGCCGATATTGACATCGTAACCACCATCCCAGACATGGCAAGTATCTAGGCAAACGCCGAGCTTTTCCGGACATTTTGTTAAACTTATAATTTGTTCTAGCTCTTCAAAAGAACGTCCCAGCTCAGTACCTTTTCCGGCCATAGTTTCCAAAAGTACAAAACCAGGAAAATTTTCCGGAATAACATTATTGAGAGTATCGGCAATAGCGGCCAAACCTTCTTGCGGAGTGCGCTTCAAGTAATTGCCAGGATGGAAATTATACATAGCTCCATCTATTTTAGCGGTAAAATTTAAGTCTTCGCGCAAAATTTCTCTGGTAAGCTCTTGCACACTTTCTTCCACCGAAGCTGGGTTGATGATAAAGGGACTGTGCACTAAAAGGGGCCCTAACTTTTGCTCTTTTATTAAAGAACAAAAATTTTCGATATCTTGCTCTTTAAAACGCAAAGCTCCTTTGCCCCTAGGATTGCGGCAAAAAAACTGAAAGACATTAGCTTCAATAGAAACCGCGTCTTTTATCATAGCGGTCAACCCTTTAGAAATAGATAAGTGGCAACCGATTTTAAACATTTTTCCGTCCTTTTTTTGATAATGTTGTAGCTAATTTTGAGAAGAGCGCAAATGTTCCAGCCAAATTGCTAATTTTTTTTCATAGCCTAATTGCCCAGGCTGATAAAATTGACTGCCTTGCAAAGCGTCGGGCAGAAATTGTTGCTTAACATAATGGTTGGGATAGTCGTGAGCATAGCGATATCCCTTTGCATAGCCCATATTTTTCATAAGTTTGGTAGGAGCGTTGCGCAAATGGAGCGGCACAGGCTCGCCAGGACTTTGGCGTACAACTTGAGCAGCTGCCATATAAGCGTTGCCTACGCTATTGGACTTCGGCGCCAAAGCTAAATACAAGGCAGCGTGAGCCAAAGGATAAAAACCTTCTGGCATACCTACAAAATGGACCGCTTGCTGCGCAGCCATAGCCACTACTAAACCTTGAGAATCGGCTAAGCCCACATCTTCAGAAGCTAAAATGACTAAACGTCTGGCTATAAATAGAGGATCTTCTCCAGCTTCCAAAAGGCGGGCCAGCCAATAAATAGCTCCATCAGGATCGCTGCCGCGCACCGATTTTATTAGCGCCGAGATCGTATCATAGTGCGATTCTCCGGCCCTATCGTGGCGTAAATTAGGCCGCCCCATAACTTCAGCGATATGCGATTCAGTTAAAACGCGCTCTCCGTTGCTATTTGCCTCTAAAGAATTGACTGCTTCTTCCAGAATGTTGAGCGCTGTACGAGCGTCACCTGTACAAGCTCCGGCTAAAAGTTCCAACAACTCGTCGGAAGCTATAACATTAAAATTGCCTAAGCCACGTTCTTTATCATTTAGAGCTCGACGCAATAAAACAGTAATATCTTGAGTACTTAAAGCTGACAGTGTGAAAACACGACAACGTGATAAAAGCGGCGCCACCACTTGGAAGGAAGGATTTTCGGTGGTGGCGCCCACCAAAATAATGGATCCATCTTCTACGTGAGGCAAAACGACATCTTGTTGAGCCTTATTGAAACGATGAATTTCATCTAGAAAGACAATAGTGCGCCGCTTCATTAGGCGCCAACGCTCTTTAGCTTCAGCCACTATGCGGCGCACTTCGCTTACTCCAGCGGTAACAGCCGACATAGGTACAAAAGTCGCCTTAGCTCCAGCAGTTAAAAGCTGAGCCAAACTGGTTTTGCCTGTGCCAGGCGGCCCCCATAAAATCATGGAAGGTAAAGATCCAGAATCCAGCAAACGGCGCAAGACTCGCCCAGGTCCAACTAAATGTTTTTGCCCTACATATTCATCTAAGGTGCGCGGCCTCATACGAGCTGAAAGCGGAACAGAGAAATCGATTGCTGAAGCCTCTGCCTCCATTTGGCTTGCCTGAGTCTCATTGGCGGCGGCCCTCTTTTCGCTTTCAGCCTTCAATTGCGCCAAAGGACGGGCAGCAACTTCTTCAACACCTGGCTTCACAAAATCATGGCGAAAAAGAGGCGCTCTGGGCTTATTTGATTCTTTAGGTGAATCCGCCTCATTGGCAAATAAGCCACCTTGCAAGTCGGAATTTTTAGGCATAGGGAGTTTTGCTCCTTTCTCAATAAGGCCATCCCTACTTTATACAAAAAAGCCGCCGAAGCTGGCTACCACATATTGCCGAACTCCGAAGGCTTTTCTACCAACGAAATATTTTAGCCTAAAAGACAAACCTTCGCCTATATTCCCAACATATAAAAGATGGAAAAATTTAGGAGAAAGCAAGGCTAAGTTAATTTTTCAAAGCCTGCAAAGGAGCTGGGATTCTGCCTCCGCGCTCGATAAATACAGAAGAGCTGTGCGGATTGACAGCTATAATAGAAGCAGCACCCAAAAGACCGCCGTAATCGACCTTTTCGCCAGCTTTCTTGCCTGGGATAGGCAAAATACGTACAGCCGTAGTTTTGCTATTAACCATACCTATAGCCATCTCGTCAGCTACAATACCAGATATAGTAGAAGCTGGAGTATCACCAGGAATAGCAATCATGTCTAAACCTACAGAGCATACACAAGTCATAGCTTCTAACTTTTCCAAAGAGAGAGCGCCAATTTGGGCGCAATAGGCCATTTCTTCATCTTCAGAAAGAGGGATAAAAGCACCAGACAACCCACCTACGTAAGAAGAAGCCATTGTGCCTCCCTTTTTAACGGCGTCATTGAGCAAGGCCAGAGCAGCAGTAGTACCGTGAGTACCACAGCGTTCTAAGCCCATAGCTTCCAAAACGTCAGCTACAGAATCGCCACGCTCGGGAGTAGGAGCCAAAGACAAATCGAGAATGCCAAAATTGACATTAAGACGACGTGAAACTTCTCTGCCGACCAATTCACCCATACGAGTTATCTTAAAAGCAGTACGCTTAACAGCTTCGGCAACCTTACCTAAGTCGGCTCCATGACCAAGACGTCTGATAGCGGCATTGACTACACCAGGACCGCTGATACCGACATTGATCGAGCACTCAGGCTCGCCTACTCCATGCATAGCGCCAGCAATAAATGGGTTATCCTCCATCATATTGCAAAAGCAAACTAACTTACAGCAAGGCAACCCCTCTAATTCAGGGCGCATAAAAGCGGTCTTGAGAACGATTTCACCAAATAACTTAACGGCATCCATGTTGATGCCAGCTTTGGTAGAGCCCAAGGAGACTGAAGCGCAAACTCTGTCAGTAGTATTGAGAGCTTCAGGTATCGAGTCGAAAAGAATGCGATCCGAATTGGTAAAACCTTTATGTACCAAAGCGCTAAAACCGCCGATATAATCGACACCTATTTCCTTGGCCGCTTTATCTACGGCCACAGCCAAAGGCACATACGAATCGGCTCCTGTAGAAGCGCCCAAAAGAGACAAAGGCGAAAGAGCGATACGCTTATTTACAATAGGTACGCCAAACTCCTGAGACACTTGCTCCACCACAGGCACTAAGCGTTCGCCTACGGTCAGGATCTTCTCGACGACCTTGTCGCAAGTTGTGCTCATAGAACCTGTAGCACAATCTTGTAAATTTAATCCCATAGTAACGGTACGCACGTCGAGATGTTCATTCTCGATCATGCGCAACGTATCAAAAACTTCATTAGCAGCTAGCCACATAGCGCCCGCCAATTCGTGGAGTCTAAAGCCATTCCTGCCCTCTAAAAACTACTACTCTTCACAGCAAATCTACTCTGTCTGAGAAGCACTGGTAGAATCGCTGTCTTCTTGCCAACCGTCAGCCCAACCAGTTCTAGTAAAATCTAAATCCGACCAAGCTACTAAATGGCGCCCGCGAGAGAAACATAAAAAAGTATCGTGCTCAAAATCGTGAACCGTATTATAGGTTTTCACTTTATCGCGCTTCCAAGCCAAAAAGGCTTGCACTGACTCAGTGAAGTAAGCTTTTTGACTGCGCTGACAAATCTCGCGTACCAAACGGAAAAAGTTCTGGAAAGAAACGTGGGAAAGTTTTTCCTTCAAGAAGCTTCTGTAATTTATAGAAGAAGAGTCGAAACGCAGCGGTTCTTCCCTATTTGAACTATAAATATCTAAAAAATTAGTAGGCTTCAAAGTCACAATTTTGTCTTTATCGTCATCACGGACATTACCCTGAGCCATACGAGAGAAATTCTTCACTAACTTTTGCATTTTATAGGCGGAAGCATCTTGTTCACTGCGCTCGATAATCATACCTAAAGCCACGTGCTCAATACTATCCCAAGGAACCTCGATAGTATCGCTGGAGGTTTCTCCCACTAAAGCTTCCTCTGTAAAGTATCCGCTCTTAATGCGGTTGGGCAAAGGAGTAGCTCTCTTGTGAAAAAGAGGAGCATGCTCAAGCGAAGAGTCACTTTCTTCATTACTAAGTGAATCGGTAGTAGATTCCTGATCAGGAGAGACGATATAGGGATTATCACCCTCAACGCTATTTTCTAAAAAAGCTTTTTCTTCAGACATTTTTTCCCTCAAACAGATTCTTACCAATCATTTTTAATAATATTGCTCGCTTCATTCATCTCTTGCAACGCATGACGCATCTTTAACTTCAAGTCGTTGGCATTATCAGAATTGCGCAAAGCATCGTCAGCAGTAATTTTGCCAGCCTTGAATAGTTGCAACAAATGGTAGTCAAAGCTTTGCATACCGTCAGGATGGAAGGAGTCCAACTCTCGTTTAATCGTAGTAAGGGCATTTTCGCGCAAACATTCTTGGATACGAGCATTGTTGATCATAATTTCCAAGGCAGGTACGCGGCCTCCGCCAATAGCCGGAATTAGACGCTGAGCTATTACAGCTTTGACATTCATGGAAAGCTGGTACAACACGGGATTATGCATTTCATCAGGGAAGAATTGCAAAACGCGCTCGATAGTTTGTACAGCGTTATTGGCGTGCAAAGTAGATAACACCAAGTGGCCAGTTTCGGCAAAATATACAGCCGACTCTACGGAAGAAAGGTCGCGCATTTCACCGACTAGCAAAACATCGGGTGCTTGACGCAAAGCGCTTTCCAGCGCATCGCGGAAGCACATAGTATCGGTACCAACTTCGCGCTGAGAGACCAAGCACTTGTTGGTATCGGTATGGACATATTCGACAGGATCTTCAATAGTAACGATATGGCCACTGGAATGTTCTTTACGATATTTAATCATGGAAGCCAAAGTAGTTGATTTACCAGATCCTGTAGGGCCAGTCACCAAAATAAGGCCGCGTCTTTCCATAACTAAATCGTTAAGAACGGGATGGAGTCCTAGAGTTTCGATATCTAAGATATCTTCTTCCACTCGCCTAAATACCATAGCAACGCTGTCTTTTTGGCGATAAGCATTGACACGAAAACGTCCAATATGTTTCAGAGGATAAACAAAGTTGGCTTCAGGGTGACCGCCTTCAAATTTTTCGCGCAAATGGCTTGGCATAATGGCTAAGGCCAAATATTCGGTCATTTGCGGAGTTAGAGCTTCACACTGTACAGGGTACATAGTGCCAGTAATACGCAAGAAAGGAGGCAAATCGGCTTTGATATAAACGTCGGAAGCTTTTTGCTGATAAGAAAGAGCCAATACCTTATCAAGCAAAGCTCTCAGATTCTCAAATTCCATATTTTCTCTCCTTTAAATGCAATTTCGGCAGCTTCAAGAAGCTGTCAAAGTGTTGTTTCAGCAGCCTGTCAGGCTAAAAAAACTTAATATTAATATGCTCTTCCTGCCCGGCCAAAAGGCGCTCAATATTGTGCCGATGTTGAAAGATAACAATAGCGGCGCTGATTATGGCAAAAATAATTTCAAAAGTCGAAGCTCCGTAAACATAAGCTATGCAAGGAAAAGCAAAAGCTGCTGAAAGAGAAGCTGCCGAAGCCCAGCGGGTTAAGAGAGCCACCCCCAGCCACAAAAGAGCCGCTATACCTATAGCTTGAGGAGCTAAAGCCAAAAACACACCACACGTAGTAGCGACACCCTTGCCACCTTTAAACTTTAAAAATATTGACCAATTGTGACCAGCTACAGCGGCTAAGCCAAAAAGCAATTTGACAACTGGGTGCATAAAATCGGGCACAAACACAAGATAGGACAGACAAACTGCCAAAAAGCCCTTTAAAACATCTAGAACAAGTACTATAAGCGCTGCCTTCAAGCCCAAAACGCGGTAGGCGTTAGTAGTACCGACACTGCCACTACCTGAACTTGAAAGATCGGCGCCGTTAAAGCGTTTAGCTACTATAGCTCCCGAAGGGAACGATCCCAATAAGTAGCAAACTACTAATAAAATCGATAACCAAATCATACTTAACTTTTATTTCTTTCCCGTAACCGTCGTCTTACTCAAAAGCAATACCGACTGCCAATATTTAGCCTATTACAATCGGCTCCCCTGCTGTTCGGCAAGCTCTTTACCAATCAAAATAGAAACGTCCACCAGGTCTAGCCATAATCAAAGTAGGCTCTCGCAAATATTCGTTAGCTACTCTTTTAACGTCGTCTACAGTGACACGTTGCAATTCTTGTAACTTGCGGGCATCACTTTCATAACCAGCGCCAGAAAGCTCAGCCATACCTAAATGCAAAGCTCGGCCACTCATACTCTCTCGCTCCAATAAATACATACCCAGCAATTTTTCTTTAGTTTCAGCCAGTTCCAATTCACTCATACCATCTTTTTTTAACTTATCTATTTCGGCAAGCATACGCCGTCTGGCTACTCCAACTGAACCTGGTTTGGTAATTACATGGCACAAAAGGTGCGAAGGACCTAAAAGCTCGGGATATTTGGCTCCAACTTCGTAAGCTAAACCTCTATTTTCACGCAATTGAGTCCAAAGACGTGAGCTTAGTCCGGCGCCTAAAGCTCCGTAAATAACTTGCATAGGTGCATAATCAGAGCTTTGCAAAGAAGGAGCTTGGTATCCAAGCAAGACCCAAGCCAACTCCGATTGAGAGTATAGATAGACTTCTTTTTCTGAAGCTTGTGGCTCCCACTGAACTTCCAAAATTTTTTCCCGGGCGGGTATCAAAGCGCTGCAATCTGAAGCGACTTCAGTGCGCACTCTCTGCCCGTTAAGTCTACCCGCTGCAGTGATTACCGTACGATCTGGAGTAAAATTATTTTTAAAATAAGCGCTAACATCGGCAGCTGTAGCCCTTTTTAAGATTACCGGTACTACTTGCGGCGAACGCTTATAAGGATGCAACCTATAGAAACAACTTAAGAAGATGTCATAAAGCTGATCGGAAGTACCACCGCCCTCTCCCATACGATTTAAAGTTTGTTCACGGGCCCTTTGTAATTCAGCTTCGGAAAAATTGGGATTAGAGACCGCTTTGCATAAGCGGCGCAACATAAACATATAATTGACTGGCGAGGTGGTAATGCTCAAACGACTATAATCGGCCGAAGCCCCATCATCGACCAAAGTTCCCGTAATTTCCACAACATCATCACCTTCGCTGTCGTCGGAAATACGATTATTGAGCATTTTTAAAATTAAGAAATTATACCCTTGTAAATTGCTGCCTTCTTGGCTAACTCCACAGCGCACTAAGTAATCCAACACTACTAAATTTTCGTTAGGAGCTTCCAAAGTTAAACACGCTAAACCGTTAGGTAAAACATATTTTTTCACCGCCGCAGTAGCAGCCGACGCTGCCGAAGTTCCGGAAAGCGAAAAATTGTCAATCTTGTAAGTAGCCGACGTGGGCCGATTATAACCAGGCAACGAAGGTAGTTTTAAATTGCTCTCTTTAATCTGGTCAGCATAAACGGCCGAGGTAAGGAAAGCAACCAAAACAAAGCTGGTGGTAATTTTGGTAAAAACTTCGAACATAAGCCTAGCCTTTCCTCAGCGCTTGTTTGCGTAATTGCCCGGAGAGGACATTTCTTCACTACTAGCGGTATTGATATTGTTAGTTTTTTTGGGAGGTTGACCGACCAATTTTACGCAGTAATACCCTCCGCTTAAATATTTGTTGGCTGCCGCTACCACATCATCTTTGGTTACTTTATCAATTTCTTCTAAATAGCGATTGGTAAATTTTACATCATCGATAGAAGCATAAAAACCTAAATTTTCGGCTTTACCAGCGTTGGTCTCTTCTGAAAAAGAATAGTTGCTGCGCAAAAAGGCTTTAGCTCGACGCAAATCGCGCTCAGTAAACTTGCCTTGACATACAGAATCGGCAACAGATAACAACTCACGCTTAATCCGCTCTTCGTTGCCTACTTTACCTATGCCATAAATTGAAATTAAGCCAGGGAAACGCTGAGTCAGAAATTGCACACCACCATCTTGAATTTTGCCTTTTTTGACTAACTCACGCTGGATTAAAGAGCCACGTCCTAAACCTAATAAGAAAGACAGAACATCTACTTGATAAATATCCGGCTTATCATGGATGGAAGGTCCCACAAACCCAACCATAATAAAACTAGACTGAGTCTTAACTTCTTGAGTATTAACTATTTCTTTTTCTGGCCTTTTTATAGAGGCGTAATTGCTGATAATGCGCTTTTGGGGGCGTGTAAAAGAAGAAAATTCTTCACGCAAGACATTGAGCATTTCTGCACTGTTGAAATCACCTACTACAACCACGCTAGTACGTTCCGGAGAGATAAAAGTATCGCGGAACTTTAGAAAATCGGGACGATTAAAAGATTTTATAGTATACTCAGTGCCGATAATGGGCCTAGCATAAGGGTGCTCACCATAAGCCATTTCGCTAATTAGCTGATTCATAATACGCGCGGGGCTTTCCAAATTCATGCGATACTCTTCCAGAACAGCTTTGCGCTCCTGGTCGATAGATTCTTGATCCAATTCGGCATTTTTTAGAGCATCAGCCAAAAGATGCATACCCTTGACAGCATTTTTACTAGGTAAGTTTATATAATAGTGAGTAAAATCGCGACTTGTAGAAGCATTGGTTTGCCCTCCCAGAGCCTCGATAGCCCTTTTAAATTGATAGCCATTTAGCGTAGGAGTGCCGCGAAAGAACAAATGCTCAAAAAAGTGAGATATGCCCATAGTCTCCGACGTTTCTTCAAAGCCACCTACTTTACAGAATATATTTAGTGAACAAGTCGGAGAATTATAATTTTCAGACAAGACCAAAAGCATGCCATTAGGCAATACTTCACTGTAATAGTTTAATTTTTGCTGAGCCAGCGCCGGTCCCCAGCTAAATAGAACCGACGCTAAAACGAATAATCCAAATAGGCACTTTAAGCGCCATTCTTTTTTGACAAACGCTAATACTTTTTCCATACCCTCATATTGTACTATAAACATTAGCCAAAAATATTAACCTAGATAAAATAGCTTAATTTTATTTTTTACTTGCCAAACAAAATTTAAAAATAAAAAAGCCCGAACTCCTGAGGGAGTCGAGCTTTTTTCTCACACATAGAGAAAAGGGCCGGTACGCGGGGGGGGGAAACGCTACCAGCCCTAAATGGTACCACGTGCGGGATTCGAACCCGCGATTTTCGCCGTGAGAGGGCGACGTCCTGATCCTCTAGACCAACGTGGCGTGAAGTTGGCTGCCGAAGAAGGATTTGAACCCTCACGTACGGATCCAGAGTCCGCTGTCCTACCGTTAGACGATTCGGCATCGTAGTCTTCACTACCATTTTGTTTTTCTCTCGTTCTCGTTCGTAGCATTTTATCTCGCTATCTCTCGGGAACGAGTGAATTATATACACACAGCACAGCTTAGTCAAGGGCTTTTCCAAAAAAATAAAAGTTTTTTTTCGAGTGCTTATCTAACACTTCAGCTACGCTATCTACACGCGAAAAATTTTCACGCAAAAAAAAACTCCGTCTTCACGCATTGTTAAAAATGCCCAAAGACGAAGCTCATTTATCTAGTTTGGAAAATAAAAACTAGAGCAAAAATACCTTACTTTTTAATTAGTCTGCCAGTAGCAGGAGCAGGCATACTGTCAAAGCTCTTCAGATAATCGACAAACACATCTCTGGTAATGCCAATAGTTTTGATAGTTTTACCACGACCTAAGGCGCTGTAATTGTCACCGCCCTTAGAAAGGAACTCTGTAGTGGCAACAGTATACTCGGCTTCAGGATCAACGTCCTTACCATTTACCTTAAGAGAAATAACTTCTTTGGTATTGCCGTCGGCCACCATTTCCACACCGGAAGCTTGCAAAGGTCCAGTTTCAGTCATGCGAATAGACTGAGTGAAAAGATCGAGTAAATCTTTACCTTTGATCTTAATAACTACGACCGGATCATCAAAGGGCAACAAGCGGAAGAGAGTATCTAACTTTACTTCTCCAGCGCTAATATTTTCAAGACGGATGCCTCCCCAGTTATAAGCGGCGACATCGGCTCCGGACTCTATTCTCATAGCGTCACAAATAGCGTTGCCCAAGGAAGAATCATACTGACCTTCAGCGTTGCTAATACTAAGATCGTCTTTCAAACTTCCAACGACCTTTTCCATCAAAGGACGTACTTGATCGTTATATTGTTTGGCAATAGCAGCTACTGTGGGATCAGCTTCAATGGTGCAATTTTTGTCTACGGGGATCAACTTATAATTGAAATCGTAAACCTTACCATTATAAGGACTTACATGCATTTCAATCTGACCTAAGTAACGGCCATAGTGGTCGGCTTGCACGATCCAAGTATGACCACCGACATTGATAGCCTTGTCAAGCTTGGTATGAGAGTGACCGCCTACGATTAAATCGATAGCGGGAACTTTTTCAGCGGTAATTTTGTCGGCATCTACACCACAGTGGCTGACGGCCACAATCATTTCGGCACCGTCTTTGTACATCTTGGGGATATACTTTAAGCAAGTTTCGGCTGGGTCCAAGAATTTAAGATCGGCAGTGTTGCCCTTCTTAACCAGAGCTGGGATGTCCTGAGCGATTAAACCGATAACACCAATCTTAATGCCGTTGATCTTAGTGATCATGTAAGGCTTGTAAGGATTCTGACCTTTGCTATTGACTACATTGGCGACCAAGATGGGGTATTTGGCATTGCTCAGCATCTTCTTCTGAACATCCATGCCCCAGTCATATTCATGGTTTCCCAGAGTCCCGGCAACTGGAGCCATGTAGCTGAGAGCTTTATACATAGGCTCGCCATGGAATAAGTTGGAGACTGGAGTTCCCTGAGCGACATCACCACAATCAAAGTAAAGAACTTTGCCGGGATTTTCAGTTCTGATCTTCTTAATTAAAGAAGCGATACGGGTAAGACCGCCACGATTTTTGCTATCCGGTTCGATGTTGCCGTGAAGATCGTTAGTATGTACGATAACGATCTTGCGTCCTTTTTCCAGATCGGCACTGTTATTTTTGGGAGTTTTGGCATCGGCATTAAAGCCGGAACCAGCGGTCAAAACCATAACGGTAATGCCCATAATCATTGCACGAATTGCCGTACCACGAGTCATATTAGAGAAGAACTCCTTAGTCCTAAAATCGATTGTATCAGAAAGCAACGGCCCCAAGAGGCCGAGGCATCATCTGTCAAAAGTCAAAAATTTTTCCCCCCAAACGACCCACTCAGTTTCTAAATTACAAGATCGGTTCCTGCCCTTTTATGCAGTTTTTTTTGCAATATTTAGGCAAAAAGATGTTAAAGCAGAAGGTTAAGCGTATTAACTAAATAGCTCTCCAACAATAGCTTCCAACACTCCGCCGCCGACGGCTCTAGCTTTATCAGAGATAGTATATATATCGACTTTATCCCCTCTGGGATCACAATCGCCAATTTTTTCCCCAAAGCTAACTTGAGTACCACTGCGAATGAGCCCACGCAACTTGCCGCTCAGCGATACTTTCACTGGAATGTTATTTACCCACCCTATAACTTCACCTTCAATAACCATTTTTCCAAGTTCCGCTTTAGCTTGAAAAATGCCATTACAAGGAGCTTTAAGAAGGCGGCGCTTACTTTCACCAGCAATAGTTCCTGGAATCCCCGTATCAGGAAGTGCACTACCTTTATAGATAACTTGGCCTAAAGTATGACCGCGCATAGTTTCAATTATACGATCAGCATTATTGCCGACGCAGAACCCCGGCCCTACTCCAATAACTAAACGGCTCGGATGGCGTTGATCAGCTACTTTTCTTTTCAACATGCGAGCATCAACTAAAAAGCGCACTTGCAATTTGTCAAAAATTTTGCCTTCTGGATCGACTAATATACCTATGTAGTGATGTTGCTCTACATCTTGCAATTCTGTCTCGGAGCTAATTAGTCTGGCCTCGACACCTTCAATTTGTACCTTGCCTTCCCATACAGCCTCACCAAAACAAACACTGCGCCTAACCATACGCGGATTGACCAATTCACTTATAACAATGGGAAAACCGGCTCTAAACAGACGATGAGCGATGCCGCTAGCTAAATCGCCACCGCCACGAATACCAACTAAAGGAGCTTTATAATTTATCATTACCTATTTTTTCAATAGCGGGAGCATAAAATTTTCCTGGCGACAGCAGCTGGCATAAGTATCCCAGGTGTCGCAATCAGTAAAGATCTCCGGCCCCGTTGTTTCATAAAAAAGACAACGTGAAGGATATTTTTTTAAAACAGCTCCTCCTCCTCTGTCACCGCTTAGTTGCATAAGCTCAGGCCAAAGGTCACGACCAAAAATTACTGGATGGCCACGTTTGCCTTGCCAAGTAGGAACAATGATAGTGCGTCTTTTTTCTGCTTGAGTGAGGTTATGGTTCGCTTTAATAATATTGTTGATAGTCTCTGCTTTTAATAAAGGCAAATCGGCCAGACATATGGCGGCACAATCTAAGTCATCTTCTTGCGGAAATAGGTTCAATAATTTTTCCAAGCCTACTTTTAAAGAAGAGGCCATGCCTGAAGCCCAATCGGTATTGATAGCCAAACTGAAACGTTTATTTTTAGCGATATGCTCAACTGGGCCATTGTTTTGCCGAAGCCCCTCTCGCAACCAAGGAGAAGCTTGTAAAATATCTTGGGCTCGCGCTCCCAGCACAAAAACATTCCAAACAGCTTGACTAGCTAAGCAAGTTAGACAAGCATGTTCCAGCAAATTTTTCTCGTTTTTCCAAGGCAAAAGCTGTTTGGGCTCGTGCATACGAGCAGAGCCTCCAGCGCCTAAAAGAATTAAGGCGCATTTATTTTCCGACATAATATTTCAGGTTATTTTCCGTTCTTAGATATAGACTACTGCCAAAATATCTTTTGGGGAGGTAGGTCGTGAGCGATTTAACATATTTTTTGAAATCTTTTTTTGGCAAAGACAACTTTCGTCCTGGCCAGCGCGAAGTTGTAGAAGCCTTGCTTTCCGGACGAGATGTACTAGCCCTTTGGCCTACTGGAGCGGGCAAGTCTTTAACTTATCAATTGCCAGCACTTATTATGCCTGGACTAACAGTTGTGGTTTCTCCTCTAATAGCCTTAATGGAAGACCAAGTTAGACAATTACAAAAGCGCAACTTGCCAGCAGCTTATCTAAGCAGCTCTCAATCTACCTCAGAAAAAGTGCATATTTTAAGCCAGCTTGAGCAAAAAAAACTCAAAATGTTATTCGCAGCTCCAGAACGTTTGCTAGAAGATGACTTTTTAGCTAGGTTGCAAAAACAGGTAATTTCACTTCTAGCTGTAGACGAAGCCCATTGTATAAATCAATGGGGCCACGATTTTCGCAGTAGCTATTTGCGCTTAGGTGAAATTGTCAAATTCTTACGACCGCGCTCAATATTAGCTGTGACAGCCACAGCCGATCCCGAAGGAGCCCAACAAATAAGCTTAAGCTTAGGCTTAGATCGCCCCCTACTTTCGCGCTTGTCGTTGGATAGACCCAATTTAAGTTACAAAGTGATAAAGAGCACTCCTAAGCAGCGCCCTTGGCTGGCCTTGGCTCACTTGCGCAATTCAACAAGGTTGCCTGCCGTAATTTATGTAGCCCGCCGCAACCAAGCAGAACAAATAGCCACTTTTTTCAGCAGCCAACAATTTAGAGCAGCTCCTTATCATGCCGGTTTGTCTACTGAAACTAGACAAAAAATTTTACAAAGTTTTTTAGAAGAAAAATTCGACTTAATAGCTGCCACAATAGCTTTCGGTATGGGTGTAGACAAACCAAACATACGCCAAGTAATCCATATGACTCCTCCAGCAGCTCCGGAAAGCTATTTCCAAGAGTCGGGGCGGGCCGGACGCGACAGACTTCCAGGACGTTGCTTACTTATGTGGGCGCCGGAAGACTTTAAGTATTGGCAACATTGTCTGGAAGATAAATTTCCCCAAGGGCAAGAAATAGATCAATTTGTGCGTCTAGCTTCTACAGAAAGGCTCACAGCCTCAGAAATGAGACGCACAAATTTTAGGGCTATGAGTTCCGGCGCCTGGGCTATGCTAGTTAGGGCCGCTCTGGGATATGAAGCCGATCCCCACGCTCCCACCGAACTTAGGCTTAAACCTGAGCATTTATTTGATTACTTTGCAGCCTTACAAGAGGCGGCCCAACGGCGCTTAGATATTATGGAAAATTATTGTCGCACCAAGTTGTGCCGCCGCCGAATCTTATTGCAAAGTTTGGCTCAAGCTGGTGAAGAGTATTGCGGCAATTGCGATAATTGCCTACACCAGCAACGTTTACTCCGCAGGTTTAAGCATGATGGAGCGGCTTAAGCGAAGAGCGGCCCTAAGACAAAGTCTAAAATTCGCGGTAGACTATTTGGCCTTGCTTGTCGGCTGCCTGACTTAAAATAGCCACTGTATTCCAATATTTTCGCACTTGGGCAGCCAATTCGGCCAAAAAATTTGGCTGCGAATTTTCGGCCTGACTGAAAACGAGCACCTTAGCTTGTGTAGGCAAAAGTGCCAAATAGGCGCAGGCCAAACGCACGAACTGGCCTGCGCCTATTACGGCGCCCGGCTCACAATGGAGAAGCTGACACATAAGCTCCGGCCTATGCACTTGCCCCTCTTCTACGCGCTTGCCCAAGCCTTGCATGCCTATAATAGCTACACCTAAATCGGCCTGAGCGTAAAAAACAGGTTCATGAGTAGCATGAGCTTTTACGGGCAAGCGCTTAGAGCCATCAGCTTCGACTAGCAAATAGTCCAATCCCGGCCAGCAGCTTATTCTGTCTAGCTCGCCTGGAGTAAAACCTATCCATTTGGTGCGTTCTGCATTTAGACGAGCTAGACCACACAAGCGGCCCGCCTCTTCTTGGGCAGAAGCTCCAACAGCCGAAGTTAGCAAATTTAGTTCACGCCAGCGTACTTCGGCTGCTTCCAAACTGCCTTTTTCCGGGCCGCCACACTCTAAAAGTCGGCCGGGATAAAAATTGGGTTGCCGGGCGCCGAGCCAAGCCAAATGGGTACTAGTAGTAAAAATGACTTTGGCTTGGCCGCACTTTTGCTTGGCTAAAAGTTTGGCATTTTCCAGCATAAAGGTAGTTTTGCCGCCGCTGCCAATAATTTCCCAGCGCTTAAAATCGGCTAAATTTATCACGAAAACGCCTCCAGCAATTCACTTTCAAGGGCAGCGACCAACTAGCGTTGAAGCAAAAGGCCTTTATGTTGGCTTCAAAGAGCCGGAAAGGTAAATAAAAAAGTTTTGGCTACCGACAAATGTGCTTGCCCAAATGTTATACCCGGAGCCGTTTCTTTTATTCCTGTAACTACAGATAAAGAACTTGAACCGGGACAGGACTTAATTTCTATCCTCTTAGAAGCGGCTCCTATTCCTCTAGTTCAGGGAGATATTGTAATTATTACTCACAAAGCGGTAGCCAAAACTGAAGGCCGCTTAGTAAAGCTTAGTCAAGTGCAACCTTCACCTTTAGCTCTAGATTATGGAAAACGCTACAATAAAGACGCTAGGCTAATAGAATTAGTGTTGCAAGAAAGTGCTTCCATTGTGCGTATGAGCCGCGGATGCCTAATAGTAAAGACCAAACAAGGTTTTACTTGCGCCAATGCCGGCATCGATTTATCAAATATAGGCCAAGGTTCGGCGCCCGATCATGAGCCGACAGCCTGTCTATTACCTAAAGATCCAGATCTTTCGGCTCAGCGTTTGTATACAAGCTTACAAACAAGGCTTGGCTTTGCTGTGCCAATTGTGATTAGCGATTCTTTCGGCCGACCTTGGCGCGAAGGCATAGTAAATGTGGCGATAGGATGCTGCGGTTTTGATCCTTTCACAGACTATCGCGGCCAAGCCGACAGTGCCGGCCGCATTTTGAAGGTAACCCGTATGGCCAGCGCCGATGCTCTAGCTTCTGGAGCAGAACTAGCTTGTGGCAAACTAAAAAGGGCTCCCTTTGTTATTATCCGCGGCTTTAATTGGCAGCCTAGCACTTTAACAGCTCAAGCCTTGCTGCGGCCGGAAGAAAAGAATTTCTTCCCTTAAGTTTAAATAGATTCAGCCCTTTTCCAAGCCGGGAGCAATTCCTCAGAGCACATACGCAAAAACTCATTTTGGTTGCGGCCGCAATTGTGGATATACACTTCGTCAAAACCTAAAGCTGCGCTTTCTTGCAACATAGCTAAAATGTCGGCAGGGCTAGATGTGATAATTACTCGATTATCGAAGTTTTCCGGACGTACCGTCTTGGCCATTTCGGCCAGTACTTCGGGAAAACGGATATCACCCTTGGGGAAATTGAGGCCGCCATTAGGCCATTCTTGCATAGCCGCAGCCAAAGCTTTTTCTGGAGTGACGTCCCAACTTACATGCACTTGTAATCGGGCTACTTTTCTAACTGAGCCGCAGCTTTCTCTGAATTTGCCCATCAATTTTTGCAATTTTTCTCTACTAGCCCATACAGTTAACCAAGTATTGGCTAAAGAAGCAGCTTTGGCGCATAAATAAGGGCCTGAAGTGGCAATCATAAGCCCCGGAGGCACTTCAGGAAGCGTATACAAACGTAAGCTTTCAGTCTTGAAATATTCGCCCTTAAAGCGAACTTCTTGACCACTCCATAGCTTGGTGATCAAGCTGACAGCCTCTAAAAGCTGTTGCACTCTCTCTTTGGGCTCAGGCCAGTAAGAAGCAAAGACGTGCTCATTAAGCGCTTCACCTACACCCAACCCCAAAGTAATGCGCCCTGGGCAGAGACACTCCAATGTGGCTGCTGCCTGAGCCAAAATGACCGGGTGGCAGCGTCCTCCCGCGCAGCTGACTCCAGTAGAAAGGGGCAATTCTGTACATTGGCTTAAGGCCCCCAGCATAGTCCAGGCATGGCTAGCCTGGCCTTGCCACGGCACCCAAGGTTGCAAATGATCGGAGATCATTAAACCAGCGAATCCGGCCTTTTCAGCCCCTTTAGCTTGTTCAATCAGCTGCGCAGGCGCAAATTGTTCGGCGCTTAAACAAAAGCCTAATTTCACAGCCACTACACCAAATCTAAGTTGGGCTTAGCGTCCAAAGTTAAAGGAGAGCGCCAACCTTGAGCAGCCAATTCCCAACCGGCTTTGGCAATCATAACCGCGTTGTCAGTGCACAAATCGAACTTGGGACAGACAAAAGTTATGCCTAAACGCTCGGCCCCTTGAGCCAATCTTTCGCGCAAAGCTCTATTGGCAGCTACGCCACCAGCTAAAGCCAAAGACTTAGCTCCACAACGACGCACAGCTCTAAAAGCTTTCGTACTGAGTACATCGACGACAGCTTCCTGGAAAGAAGCACAAATATCAGCGTCACTGCCACGTTCTTCAGATTGTAAATGGAGCAAAACAGCAGTCTTTAAGCCAGAGAAAGAAAATTCGTATCCTTGGTTTATCATAGGACGAGCAAAAGGAATGGCATTTTTGTCGCCTTTAAGAGCCATCTCTTGAATTTTAGGGCCACCAGGATAAGCCATACCTAAAGCTTTGGAAACTTTATCGAAAGCTTCGCCAGCGGCATCGTCCCTAGTTGAGCCCAACACTTCATAAGATCCGGGCCCCTCAACTTTAACCAACATAGTGTGACCGCCGGAAACTAAAAGGCAAATCATAGGCAATTCCAAATTGGAATTTTCCAGAAGAGCAGAAAAGATATGGCCTTCCATATGGTTGACACCAATTAAGGGAATATCCAAACAGCCAGCTAAAGTTTTAGCCGCAGCCACTCCTAATAACACAGCTCCAACCAAACCAGGGCCACAAGTTACAGCAACAGCTTCCAAATCGCTAAATTTAAGGTTGGCCTTTTCCAATGCTTCTTCGATCATAGGATTGATAACTTCCATATGAGCGCGGCAAGCTACCTCAGGCACAACTCCACCATATTTAGCATGCAAAGGAATTTGCGTAGAAACCAAATTGGCTAGAATCTCACGTCCATCTTTCAAAATAGCGGCAGAAGTTTCGTCGCAAGAAGACTCTAAACCTAAAATATACTTAGGATAGAACGGATCGCACTTAACATAATTGGCATTGCTGCGATTACTCATTATTTCTACTTAGTCCAATCCTTTCAAATGACAATTCTCGGCCAAGCTTTTTACTTGCCGAACGTAAGTTGGCTCTTGCATGTTATCAACTCGCATGATAATAGCATCGTAACGGTTTTCATAATATTTTTTACGAATCCCCACAGCTTTAAAGCCGAAACGCTGGTAGACAGATAAAGCTGGCTCGTTATTAAAACGGACTTCCAAAGTGGCTGCCTCTACTCCGTCTTCAAGCCCTTTAGCGATCAAATTGGCAAAAAGATAGACGCCCAAGCCGCGTCCTTGCCACTGAGGATCAATAGTTATGGTACTAACTTCCAATTCACCTAACAAATTCCAAGAGCCGGCATAACCAATCAATTTACCATCGGCTAAAAGCACCAAATAGCGAGCATAACCGCGCTCGATGTCAAAAGCGAAAGACTCTTTAGGCCAAGCTTCTTTTTCACCATAGACTAAAAGTTCTAATTCAGAAGCTTGATCGAGAAAATCTTTGGTAAATTGGCAAATTTCTATTTTGGGAAGAGCCATTTTTTAGCCTAACTGAACGTCAGCCGAACGTAAGTAAACGGGAGCAAGTTCTAAAATTCCCTGAGTGTGGCCAGCCTTAAAAGCTCTCTCGCCTAAAGAGGCAACCCAAGCTCCACGCACCTGAGCGTCTATAGCTGGAGAGACTAAGACTGAGCCTTTTTCCTTCAGCACTTCTTGATAACGCACAGGGCCGCTACCTACAGCCAATTGGCATCCTAAACGAGCTGCTTCCTTAGCTAATTCCTGAGGTGAATAGGCTTTATCGGCGCACAAACGGCGCAAGGTACCGTCAGAAGTATCAAAAAATGAAGCGAATATTTCACCTCTTCTAGCATCTAAACCGGCTAGAAGACAAGAGCATCCGGGGTGAGCCGCAGCTAAAGCTTCCAAAGTGTTAACCCCAACTAAAGCACAACTTACAGTTTGAGCAATTGTCCTAGCTGTGACTACACCCAAACGCAAGCCGGTAAAAGATCCAGGGCCTACAGTTACAGCCACGGCGCCAACATCTCCAAAGGAAGCGCCGATTTCTTCGAGAGCCCCTTTAATAGAAGGAAAAAGGCGACATAAATGAGAGCGGGGACTGAAGCCACCACGCTCGGCTAAGCAGCGGCCATCTTGAACCAAAGCTATACTGAAACTTTCACCGGAACAATCAATGCCGATAATTAAAGACTTATTATAATTTATTTTTTTGGGAATCATTTTGTAAAGCCTCAACTATTTTTTGACCACGACCGCCATCAGACTCAAAGACTAATTCTCGTCCGGTAGGGCCTAAATCTGTGCGATAATAAATTTTTAAACGTAAGCAATCTTTAGGTAACAGCTCTTCTGTGCGCTCCGACCACTCTATGCAAGCTATACCATCGGTACCTATATACTCTTCAGCACCAATATTAAGCAATTCTTCGCTATTTTCCAAACGATAAGCATCAAAATGGTAGATAGGAATGCGCCCTTCATAAATATGCATAAGTACAAATGTAGGGCTGGAGACACGTTCAGAAGCTCCCATAGCTCTGGCTAGACCGCGCACGAAAGTAGTTTTACCGGCCCCTAAATCTCCATAGAAAGCAATTACATCAGCTGGACGTAAAACTTCAGCTAAACGCTCTCCCCAACTTTCAGTTTCAGCATCATTATGGGTAATAATTCTAAAGTTTGTTTTACTCATATCTTTTAACTGTCTTTTTTTTTGTTTACTAACTTGACAAGAAAAGAGCTTCTCTCTGCGACTAAACGGAGTGAGAAGCTTTGTCTCGATAATCAAGCGAATTTATTTCTGCTTTTTGCTGCCAAGAGACAACAAGAGGCCAAATCTAAGAATGGCTATCACCATATTTTTGACGATAGAGCTGTTCTAAAATATTGGAGCTTTTCTCGGTAGCCCTTTCTTCACGTCCTTGCAATTCTTTACGCACAGAGACCAATTCGTCACGAACTTGAGCTACTGAGCTATAACGGCGCTCGGGAGCATACTCCATGCACTTAGCTAAAACAGCTTCTAGCCAGTGGTTGGCGTTAGGCTTAAGCTTGCGCAATGGAGGCACGTTAAAATTAAATTTGGCCATATTGGCTTGGGTTAAACACCAATAAAGGGTGGCGCCTAAAGAGTAAATATCGCCACGCAAGTCACAATCGAAACGATTGTATTTCTCCGGAGGCGCAAAACCAGGACTTACCATAGTAAAGGTGCGCGGACTCTTGCTGGGCGCAAAATAACGAGCTACACCAAAATCGATGACTTTCAAGTCACCATTGTAAGTGAGCATAACATTAGAAGGCTTCAAGTCACCCAACAAAATAGGGTAAGGCTTGCGAGAATGTAAATAGCTCAAAACGTCGGAAAGCTTTATGCCCCAATCCAGCACTGTATCCTGAGTAATGCCATCAGATTCAAGCACTTCTTGGTGCATAGTTTTACCGGCAATCCACTCCATGACAATGTAGAAATACATGCCTTGGTTAAAATAAGCCATAACTTTAGGCAAGCCAGGATGGGACAAAGACATTAATATCTTTGCTTCGAGTTCAAATTGCACATTGAGGTCTTTAAATTCGACTTGTGAGAATCCCTCAGTGCATATAGCTTTGACAGCTACCAATGCACCGTTGGCCTTATTGTCCTTGGCTAAGTAAACCGTGGCGAAATTACCATGGCCTAAATTGCTTATAAGTCTGTACCGCCCCTGTAGCTCAGATGCCATAAAACCTCAAAAAATGCACTCAATAAAAATGTCACATGTCGAATATGCTGCAAGTTTCAGAAAGACAGCCAGCCGACAGAATCCGTGCTTCCTATACAGACAAGTCGCACCGCAAAACGAAGCCCAAATCCCTGTTATAAGGAACGCTCCGCCTGGTGGTATACTGCAAAATAAGACCCCTTACCTGCTAGAAAAGAAATCATTTTGAACAATGCCTAGTAAAAATTGGCCTTAAGAAAGGGAGAAAAAGACAAAGCGGCAAAAAATTATCCCCATAAACAAAACTTACAAGGATTTAAATATGAAAATTGCTATTTTATCGGACAGTCACGACAATTTGGATAAATTGCGCCAAGCTGTATGCGTTTGCCAAAAGGCTGGAGTTGAAGCTATCATTCACGCGGGAGATTTCATCTCGCCTTTTAGTTTGACACCTTTAGAAGAAAGCAATATACCTGTTCATGCCGTTTTAGGTAACAATGACGGTGAAAGAGACGGCTTGCGACGTCGTTTTGCTATGATGGGAGCTCGTTTTTGGGAAGGGCCGGTAACCTTTTTTCTCGGCAACACTTGCATAAACTTGCAGCATTTTTCTTATACAGCTAACGAACTTTCGGCTTACATGGCTACTTCAAGTTCTGCAGCTAAGCACATGCGCCAACAAAATCCTCACAACGGCCAGTCTTTATCAGCTAAAGATATTTTGCAAGCTCAGCCATACGGATTACTCGTCTATGGCCACACCCACGAACTAAAAATTGAAAAGCTCAGCAACTGCACTATTGTTAATCCAGGAGAGTGCTGTGGCTGGCTAACTGGCAGAGCTACTATGGTAATTTACGATACCGACTCAAAAAATTGTGAAGTTATCGATTTAAATTGATATCGAGGCTTTAAGTATGCACCGTTATACACCAGATCTTTATTGCCACAATATAGCTGATGTACCTTTTGCTAGCTTAGCTAAAAAAAATATTGTCAATATTTGTTTAGATGTTGATAACACATTGGCCAAACGAGATTCTTTACTAATTGATTATCAGACTATTAAAGCTTTAGATAACGCCCGCAAAAAGGGCCACATAAAGAATATTTGCATTGTCTCCAATATTATTTGGGGCCATTCTCGAGAAGAACGAGTGCGTAAAATTGCCGAGCAATTGGAAATTGAGCACTACTTCGCAGCCCGCTTTTGGGAAAGAAAGCCAGGAGCTAAACCTTTCCTGGAAGCAATGCGTATGATGAATTCTCAGCCTGAGAATACAGCTATTATTGGTGATCAAATTTTTACCGACGTTTTAGGTGGAAAAAGACTTGGACTTTACACGATTCTTGTCCGCCCTTTGGGAGAAGATCATTGGACAACTCGTTTAACCGGACGACGTCGTCGGGAAATGCACATTCTTAAGCATATTGGTTTCGAATAATACGGAGAGAAAGCGCTCTACTCCTCAAAACAAAAGGAAGAGAGTTTTTCTTTAACGAAACGTGCCTGTGTTTAGCGTCAGCTATTTCAGGGTTTCTTGAAATTCTGCCAGCAAGGAGGCTTTTCAGTGGATAAACTCAATCTCGGAAATATCTCCGACAAACTCAACAACCTCATGAACAAAATTCCCGGTTATGCCGGTATGCAAGAAAGAGCAGCCAGACGTGAAAGCGACGCTGTTCAACGCGAATACATGGCTTCCAGGTTGACCAACCTCAAGAGCAATATGCAATCTGCTCAGGAAGAATTTTTGGGAGCTGGCAATTTGTCAGTTATGGAGCCCTTCGATAAAGTGGCTAATAAACTCGATCGCGTAATCGAGCGCGTACGCCACGCCAACCGCGGTTATACTGGTTTCTTTGATGCCGTCAAAATCAATGAAGCTGAACTGGCCCGCATTTATGACTACGATTTGTCTCTCGTCAATATTATCAGCAATGCCGAAGAAGCTTTGATGGCTGTACAGAGCGCTGCCGACGAAGGTAATGATCCCAAGTTAGCTTTGAGATCGCTTACCAATTGCATAACCAACTTCGACAATGCTCTCAACGAGCGTGAACTTATCTTGAAAGGGATTAAAGCTTAAACTATGGCTAGATATTTAGATGTAATTGAATGGCGTCCCAATGATCCTACCGCTTTGGTAGGTAGAGTTCCTGAAGAAGGCCCTGCCGATATAAGAATGGGCGCCCAGTTGATCGTCCGCGAGAGCCAAGCAGCTATCTTCTACCGCGATGGCCAGGCCATGGATACTTTCAAAGCCGGTCGTCACACTCTCTCTACTGCTAATATTCCTATTCTTACCGAGTTTCTCAGCCGCTTCGCTGGTGGAAACAACGTCTTTGCTGCTGAAGTTTACTTCGTAAATCAGCAAGTTATGACCGACCTCAAGTGGGGCACTCCCAACCCTATCGATCTTAAAGATCCAGACTTAGGTTGGGTTCAATTGCGCGCTTTCGGTACTATGTCTATACGCATCGAAGATCCGCAACTCTTTGTCAATACTTTAGTGGGCACTCGCTCCAGCTATAGTACCAAAGACTTAAATACTACTCTCAAAGGCAGCATTCGCACTCGCCTCAATGATCTTTTAAGCACTACTTTTAAGTCTTACGCTAGCATTCGCAGCAACTTAGACGAGTTGGTAGCTGCCATGAAAATCAAAGTCAAAGACGACTTTGGTAAATATGGCGTTTCTCTGCGTGATTTCTTTATCCAGGATGTTTCCGTACCCGAAGAAATTCAGGCCGCTTTCCGCAAACGTGCCACTATGGGTGCTCTGGGAGTACAAAACTACATGCAACTCAAAGCAGCTGATGCTTTGGGCGACATGGCCAACAACCAAGGCATGGTCGGCGGCGGTATGGGCGCCGGCATGGGCATGGGCATGGGCATGATGATGCCACAAATGATGCAACAAGCTATGCAAAGCGGTATGCAAGCCAGCATCCAACAGCCTCAGCAAGCCGCTGTGCCTCAGCAAGCAGCTACTATTCCTTGTCCAAATTGTCAACAGCCAGTAGCCGTCGGTGGTAAATTCTGCCCCAATTGTGGCACTAAGATGTTGCCTCCTGGCACAATTTCTTGTCCCAGCTGTCAAGCCCCAGTTCCCAGCGGTAGTAAGTTCTGCCCTGAATGTGGCACCAAGATAGCTCCGGATAAGAAAGTTTGCTCCTGTGGCGCCGAGTTGCCTCCAGGCACTAAGTTCTGTCCCGAATGTGGAGCTAGACAAGCCTAATTTGTCTTTATATACATTGATATACCCGTAAAATAGCCCTGCAATAGTTTTGTTATAATAAAATTATTACAGGGTTTTCTTTTGTTCTTTGGAAGTTAAAACAAAACTTTTAAGGATAGAATTTATATATGGAAAGCCAAAATCGAGAGTTACTGTTTTTAGAGCAACCACAAGCGAAAAACGCTATAGAGAGCTTATCTCAAAGCAAACTCGGCGGCACCGAAGAATTTAAGCTTATAAAAAAATTGCGTCAGGATTTTACTTCCGAAGAAACCTCTTGGCTGCTCAACCAAGTTAAGTTGCGTCAAAAAGCTTTGCGCAAATTTCCCTCTACTATGGTTGAGAAAATGTATTTTGAAGAGAAAGCCTTAGAGCAAGCGACAGCCTGGCCTTTAGCTTTACATAGAGCCCAAAAGCTACAAGCAATCGCTCCGGAAGGTCCCATTTTAGATCTTGGTTGTGGCATGGGTTGTGACGCTTTAGCTCTAGCTCAATACCGTCCAGTTATAGCTATAGATTTGGAACAAAGTAGATTAGATATTTTGCAAGCTAACGCCAAAAATTTAGCCTTGCCTTACCAGATTCAAACCTTGCAACTCGATTATATTAAGAACAAATTGCCCCAAGCCTCGGCAGCTTTTAGCGATCCAGCTCGCCGCGTAGATAGTAAACGCATTTACAAAGTTGAAGAGACTTTTCCACCTTTAAAAAAAGTTGTGGGGTTGGCTAAATTTTTAGATATTCCCACAGCTATAAAATTAGCTCCTAGTTTCGATAAAACTCTACTCGAGGATTTACCAGGCGCTTCTTTAGAATTTGTTGGGCTCAATAAACAGTGCCGCGAAGCGGTATTGTGGCTCAACTGCTTTGCTGAGCCTTCTTTGCAAGCTTCCATTTATTTAAAAGACGGAACTTGGCACCAAGAGAGCCTTCCTTTAGGCCAAGACAGTCCAGTGGCTGTAGGCTCTTTACACGAAGGCCAATATCTTTACGAAATTGAACCTGTCCTCTTGCGAGCTGGTCTTTTGCATAAATATGCCGATAAACTCCAAGCTCATTTATTTGACGAGCAAACTAGCTGGCTCATTAGCGATAATTTAGTTGAAGAGCCTTTAGCTGATGCCTTTTTAATTACCGAAATCCATAAGTTTTCTTTAAAAACTTTGCAAAAACGCATTAAAGATCTCAATATTGGCATTTTAGAAATTAAAAAACGCAATTCAGCAATAGAGCCGGAAATCATTAGACAAAAAGTTAAAACTTGCTCTACAAAGAATGAGGTTACAGTTTTTGTAACCAGGCAAAATGGGCTGCCTCTCTTTATGTTAGGCCAGAGGGTTAACCATTAGCTGTGTATACTATGCAAAATTTATAGCCTAATTGTTTAGTTCGTTATATCCCTCCTCAAAAGATCGCTAACGCGATAAAGTTTTCTCCGGTGGGTATAACGAACGTTTTGGCGGCTACAAATTTTATTTCAACAAGTGCAGTTTTTATAGGCAAAACACGTTTTTGTACTGCGCAACACAGTTAGGCTTGTAGTTTTTCATTGTAGAAACGCTAATTAGTGTTCCGCCCGCCAGTTAACTATGTGGTGCTAGCTTCATTTTTTACCATATCTACGCTCCGGCTGCCTGGCCTAACGGCCAGAGGCCTGCGCTACCGATAT
>DHKB01000044.1 GCA_002407045.1 Candidatus Bruticola papionis
GGTAGCAGCTGCGGCAGCGGATTCTGCCAAGGCTTCAGCAGCTGGCTCAGTAGCGTTTTCAGTGCTTGGCTCGGCAGTAGCTTCAGCAACAGGTTCAGTATCCTCTGTAGCAATTGTCGCCACAGCCGGGTCAGGCTTATCGGAATTATCTTCAGAGCTGGGAGCAGCTTCATGTGAAGCTGAGGTTTCTACTGCCGCTTCTTTATTGGCAACTTTTTTAAAGCGCCGCCCGCCATTAGCTCCTTTAATACCTTTAAGCCCGCGTCCATTAGACATAGAATCTTTCACAAGCTCTCGCAAAGCGGCCTTACGATCAGCATGTTTAGGAGCTCTCTTTGGTAGAGCCGCAGCTTCAGCGGTAGGCTCAGTAGCGGTTGCAATAGCAGGCTCGGTAGCTGCTTCAGTAGCAGGCTCGGTAGAAGCTTCAGCGGTAGGCTCAGTAGCGGTTGCAACAGCAGGCTCGGTAGCTGTTTCAGTAGCAGGCTCGGTAGAAGCTTCAGCGGTAGGCTCAGTAGCGGTTGCAACAGCAGGCTCGGTAGCAGCTTCAGTGCCGATTAACGCGGCAAGTTCTGCGCTATATTTAGCACATAAGTCTGGAGCATAGTCTTTCAAGATGCCGACAGCTACAGTACAAAGTAAGCACATTTTGTCAAAGCGTTGCTCTAATTCTGCGAATTGGCCTTTCAATGCTTTGAGCGCTCCGTTAGTTTCTAAAGCTCGTTTGCGCCAATCGGCACATTCAGACTTAAGGACGCTGTTTGCACCGCGAGCTGCCTCCAGTTCTTCTCGGCTGCCATTATCTGCGCTTAAATTTTGTAAAAAAAGATCGGTAGCTTCAATAATACCTTCAAAATGTTCGCGCAAACTAGCGACTAAAATCTGACGTTCATCTGCCATATCAGCAACTCCAAACGATTTTTATTAGGTCTTCCCGCACAAAGACAAGGATGCGGAATTAGCTAAAAAGCCTGTCTTTACCTGCCCACAAAGACCTAACGCATTCTATTGAAATTTGTCTGCTATATCGTTCTGTGCTATTATTGGCGGCGACACCAAACTAGGAGCCTTCTCCGGCAACAATATTATGAATGACGCTTTAGCTTTTTTGTGCGAATTTTTCAGGAAACCGACTCAAGTAGGAGCTATTTATCCTAGCTCGCAGGAACTAGCCAGAGAGATCGTTACTCAAGCCAATGTAGAACAAGCTAGAGTAATCGTTGAATTCGGAGCCGGCACAGGCGTATTTACCAGAGAAATTTTAAAACGCAAACCTACAGAAGCGGCTTTTTTCTCTATAGAACAAAACGAATCATTAGTGGAAGTGCTTAAGCGAGAATTGCCAGAAGCTGATATATGTTGTGATTCCGCAGCAGAGCTTCCCCGCCTTTTACAAGAGCGCAACCTTCAAAGTGTAGACGCTATAGTAAGTGGGCTTCCTTGGGCTGCTTTCGATGAACAATTGCAAGATATGTTGCTAGCCCCTGTTTTGCAATATTTGCAACCGGGGGGCAAATTCGTTACGTTTGCCTATCTTCAAGGGTTATTGCTGCCAGCTGGACACAGGTTTGCCCAAAAGATACGCTCCAAGTTTGCCAAAGTAGAAAAATCACGCATAGTTTGGGGCAATTTACCGCCGGCATTTGTCTATATTTGTACTAAAGAAAAGTAGCTGCAAAATTTGCACCGATACAAAGAAAGCCCTCGCAGCTGAACTGATATCACTGCGAGGGCCTTCTATTAGTCGCACATATCAAAAAGTTTTTGTTGGCGAATCGTATCTTCTAAAATGGCCAAATTTTGCAAATCGCCGGGCAAATCGCTATGGGAGCCTTTGCGTTTAGCTTGAGCAAATTTTCTTATAAAACGCCTTCTATTCCTTAAAAATTTTTTTTCATTTCGAGCCGCTCTCTTTTTATAACGCTTTCTATTCCTTAAAAAATTTTTTCTTGTTCCTACCGGTATATCATCTTCAACATCATCAGCTATGCCGCCGTACCATAAATCATCCAAAATTCCGTAGAAATTTTTATAATATCCCAATAAGTAATTTCTAGCGACAGAGTGAATTATACCCCTTTCATCATACCAATCCGCGACAAACAGTACTTTGTATTTACGGAAGAAAGCCCTAGCTTGTTCCAACAGTTTTGCGCTGACCTCTTGATCCTCTGAAGGAGATTCACCTTCATATTTATAATCGCCGCTCAAATGCATCCATCCTGAAGGAATTTCTTCAAGTTCCTTGGACGAATGCCATGTATCTCTTTCCCAATATATTTTAACTACAATATCCTTAAACCGGAAATCGGGATTATAGTTATAATAGAATGAAAAATCCACATGATCGGTTTCAATATCAACTCCATCTACAAACTCGTATCCCCAAAGACTATCTTCATGAGTCAAATACGATTTTTCTCTTACAGGCATATATACTACCTCTCTAAAATAAAACCGGGCTGCAAGCTAAAGCAAGGCTGCTACAAGCTTGCAGCTATATAGCAAGTTAAGAGCTATTAACTAATCATTCATATTGAAAAGGCCGAAATCGTTGACAACAGATTCTAACAGAAGCACCTCATCATGATGGCTTTCGGGAGGATACTGTGTTTTTAACTCATTGTATTTAGACAAAAGCCTCTTCTTTTTGGAAGTCCCCGTCTCTATAATACGTCCTTTATCAGCATCGTTGGACTGCCGTTTACGCCGTTTTTTAGTTCGGTTAGCATCAACTTCGTGAACATCTTCAAATTTGAAACGGTCCAAAAGTTGTTCAAAGCTTAGATCTTCACACAAATAAGCATAAAGGTCCCCAATTTTTAAACATCCTTCCCAAACAGCCGCAAAAAGAACCTTACGACACTTAAAGAATTCAATGGCATTATCAATCCTTTTTTTACTCACACGCGGCGCTTTAGGAGAATGTTTATACTTATATTCTCCATGAAGCGCAAGAGAGCAGGAAGTTTTCTCGTTAAATCTTGCAATGTCCCAGCAGATCTTAACCCTAATAGCGTGCTTAATTTTATCTGTCTTAGGGTCGAACCAAAACGAAAAGTCGACTCTTTCACCCTTATCAAGCTTAGTGAGTCCTTTGCCCAAGAAATTCTCTTCCAACAAAGGCTCTAGGTCGCCATATCCTTGCCCGTAAGGTGAAACACAATCGGGCTCGGTACGGCCATAAGAAAGATTGCCGCCATCACTATCCCAATCATAGGGATTCATATAATAAGGCATATTCATGCCTCCTTTTAACAAGGAAATTCGCATTCGTAGGCATGTTATTATGCATCACAATAATTTTTAGTTCATTTACTTGTTTAATCTTAATAAAAATCAGCTTTTAGCTAACGAACATACGTTCGCCTGCTATTTTATATCATATTTTTGGTTCATTTAATCATTTTGTCTATGTTAAAATATTTTTTAGCATTACGAATGCACCTTTATTATACCAGCTACAGATAATACCGTCAACAGATTTTGTCATCATTGCCACCAACTTTCTGTCCACATTTGCCCTAAAGAAAAGTATAAATTTGCCAACACAAAGAAAGCCCTCGTAGCGTTGCCCTAATCCTGAAAATACAAGAACTAACCGCAAACGCCACAAGGGCTTTTTATAGAAAAGAGTTGCGCAGAGGCCGCTGGGTCGACACATTCGCCCGCGTGTCGATGGGTAGCCGCCAGAGGTTTCACTCCCTGAACAAACTACCAAGTTGGCATTGTTTGTTCGCCCGTGCGCTCCTCTGCTCTCATAGTATAACAAAAGAAAGCTTAAAGCGCTATAGTTTCAGGTGCTTGCAACGACTGTTCAAGCAAAAAATAACAGTAACGCAGTCAGACATTAATGAGTGAACAGGAAAAAAATAGATTTTTCACGTAATTTTGCCTGGATCGAGGTGTTTAGTTTTTAACTTGGCAAGTTCAAACTTTATGGAGGCTCATTTAGTGAAAGACAACAGCTCAAACCGAATTTTGGTATTGGAAAACCAGAGCGCCAACCAAATGTTTGTTTACCACTATCTTAAAGCTAATAGTTTTGAGGCTGCCAGAGTTAGTTCATATGATGAGGCTTTAAAAGTTATCGAGGAGCAATCTATAGGAGTGCTTGTCATAGAGGATTTTACCCAAAAGGCAAGCGACCTAAACTTAGTTGCCACTATTCGAAAACACCGAAATCTGGCCGAATTACCAATTATTGTTGTGTCCTTATTGAGTGAATGTGCCACCAAGGTAGCAGCTTGGAATGCCGGGGCCAACTATTACATAGTTAAGCCTGCAGGCCAAGAAGAGCTTATTGCTAAGGTCAACCTTTGTCTATCTTTGCACAAGTCGTATCAAGATCTGTATACCAAAGAAGAACACCTAGCCACAAAAGATGTGGCCATAGACCACGCCAATAACAAAGCTCAATACTTAGTAGATAGTGTCAGCGGCATCAGCGACTATCTTTTCTATGATAGCGTAACCGGTTTACCAGGACGCCACGTATTTTATGATTTGCTGGAAAGAGCCATGGTGCGTGCCATCCGCAATGACAAGTATCTTTTCGGCCTTTTAAATGTAACTATCAACGATCTCGACCAACTTAAAGCTAAATTTCCTGATGGCGAAATGGAACAGATTTGGCCTGCCATTAGTAAGCGCTTGCAACTTTCCTCCAGAGCCTCAGATCTTGTCTCTAGAATCGGACACAACCGCTTTGTCATTCTCCTGGACGATTTGCGCGAAGTTAGCGACGCCCTACGCGTAGCTAACCGCATTTCCAAATCATTATCTACTCAGTTGTATATACTTGGCCATCGAGTTGAGGTAAATGCCAGCATAGGCGTGGCTGTCTCCTGTGACAGTTACGAATCTCCCGAGAGCTTATTAGAAGACGCTTACAAAGCCTCTCTCTTGGCTAAGACTTTGGGTAAAAACAAAACATGCATGTGTAATAAGGAATATCAAAAACATTCTCAAGAACGCTTGAATCTAGAGCAAGAACTTTATGACGCTGTAGCTGGGCGTCAATTTATTCCTCGATATATGCCTATTGTTAATTGTGAAGACGAAACTATTTGTGGCTTGGAAGTTCTTTTGCGTTGGCGCCATCCAAGTGGCAAGATTCTCATTCCAGATGATTTTCTCGACCTTTGTGACCGAGATCAGCTTGTCTTGCCTATCGGCTACGAGCTTATTAAAGCCGCTATTGAGCAAGTAAAGAAACTTGATACGTTAAATCCTCTACCCAAAAATTTCACCATCAACTTTAATATCAGTAGCTGTCAGTTTTACGACAATGATTTATTAAACAGTATTTTGCTCAATTGCCAAGATTTTAAATTTGCTCCTTCACATATTTGCTTAGAGGTACGCGAGGACACTTTTACCAAAGACTTAGCCAAAGCTAAACAGATTATCGATAGTTTCGCCAAACATGGCATAGGCTGTATTTTGGATCGTTTAGGTAGTACTTATCTATCCATGTGCGACATGTTAGACCTAAACTTAAAAGCTATTAAAAGTAATTATTTAGATCTAATTTCTGATCGGCGCAGTCTCGAATTAAAAGAGCGTTATGCCAAGATATGCTTAAAAATTTCCGATTTTTTAGACTGTCAATGTATAATCAATGGCGTTAGCAATGCTGAGCAAGCAAAACTCTTGGCTGAAGCAGGCTTGAAAATTCAGGAAGGGTATGCCTTTGGAAAGCCTTTAAACTTGCACAGTCTCGAAGTTTTTGCCGAAAATAACTATAAGCTGAACTAATTCCAATAAATAAATTACCAAATAGATACAGATATGAGTGAACAAGAACTTATTTTAGCAAATCGCCTTCGCAAGCGATTTAAACATTTCTCTAAATGGGCCCGTCGGCAGAATATAAGCTGTTTTAGAATTTACGATCATGACATTCCCGAATTTCCCGTTATTGCCGACTACTATGAAGGGAAAGTAGCTCTCTGGATTTCAGATCGCACCCGCGACGATTCTGAAGAGGCTCGCCAAGCTTTTCGCCAAGAAGCTATAAGACAAACTTTGTTAGGCTTAGACCTAGACGAAAATAATCTTTTTGTTAAAGATCGTCGTCCTGGCGGCCAATATAGGCGACGCAGTCGTGACAAGCACGAATTTATCGTTCATGAAGGCGGTCACAGTTTTTTAATAAATTTAAGCGACTACCACGATACTGGACTTTTCTTGGATCATCGTCGCACTCGTGCTCTGGTAGCTTCACAAAGCCAAGGCAAAAAAGTGCTCAATCTTTTTTGTTATACGGGTAGCTTCACCGTTTATACTAGCGCTGCTGGAGCTACTAGTACAGTTTCCGTAGATCTGTCTGGACGCTATCTTGATTGGTTAGAGCGCAATTTGCAACTTAATGGCTTGCAAGACAAAGCCAACACATTAGTGGAAGATGACGTAGTTTGCTGGTTGGAAGACGCCGTTAGAGACGGAGAACACTTTGATCTTATAATTTGCGATCCACCTACTTTTAGCAACTCCAAAATGACTGCTGATATTTTTGAAGTTGGCAAAGATCATGTTAAGCTAATCGAGAATTGTCTCAAGCTTCTCTATCCAGGAGGCAAATTATATTTCAGCACTAATAAGCGCAATTTTACCATGCAAGAAATCGATTATCCTAACATGAGTTGGAAAGAGATAACTCCTCAAACAGTTTCTCCCGATTTTGAGAATTCTAAAGCCCACAGATGCTGGCTTTTTGAGCTTAGCTGAACTGAGAATATATATTGAAACAACAAAAAAAATAGCGCCGGAAACAAGAAAGCTACGGCGCTATTTTTTTGTTTATGTGGAAATTGAAAATTTCCGACTATTTCAATAAATTGTTACCTTCGAAATAGTCAATTTTCATAGCATGACGCACGGCACGTAAGGTTTCAGCAGCTTTCTTCTGAGCCTTTTCACAACCTACACGCAACATTTCATAAACTTCCGGTAAGCGTTTTTCCCAAGCTTGACGGCGCTCACGAATGGGCTTAAGCTCAGCTTGCATAACGTTGTTGAGGAACTTTTTAACTACCACGTCGCCCAAACCGCCACGCTCATAGTGAGCTTTCAATTCTGCTAAATTGGCGTATTCTGGCAAAAATTCAGCAAAATGTTCATCGCGGCAGAAAGCGTCTAAGTAAATGAAAACAGGATTACCTTCAGTATGGCCAGGATCTTCGCGACGCAAGTGGGTAGGATCGGTAAACATAGACATTACTTTTTTGCGAATTTCTTCCGGCTCTTCGGAAAGATAAATGCAATTACCCAGCGATTTGCTCATTTTGGCTTTACCGTCAATACCTGGCAAACGCAAGCAAGCCTTATTGGAAGGCAAAATAATTTGCGGTTCGACTAAAGTCTCACCATAAACTGTATTGAATTTGTGCACGATTTCACGGCATTGCTCCAACATGGGAAGTTGATCTTCACCTACGGGAACAGCAGTAGCCTGGAAAGCAGTAATATCGGAAGCTTGACTAATAGGATAACAGAAAAATCCTACCGGAATACTAGCTTCAAAATTGCGCATCTGAATTTCCGCTTTAACGGTAGGATTGCGCTGCACTCGAGAAACGGTCACCAAATTCATGTAGTAGAAAGCCAATTCCGTCAGTTCGGGAACCATAGACTGGATGAAAATGGTAGATTTTTCCGGATCGAGACCACAAGCCAAATAGTCTAAGGCCACTTGCATAATATTCTGACGCACTTTTTCAGGATGCTCAGCATTATCAGTCAAAGCCTGAGCGTCGGCAATCATAATATAAATTTCATCAAAGCGTCCAGAGTTTTGCAATTGCACACGTTCTTTTAAAGAACCTACGTAGTGGCCAACATGAAGACGGCCGGTGGGACGGTCGCCGGTTAAAATAATCTGTTTCATTTTTGAATTGCTCCTCCGCTAAAAGGGTAGCTTTTAACATAAGCCAAGCCCATTTGTCGGAAATAAACTAAAGTAGATTAGAACTGTGATCGTTTGGTTGCTAAAGTCCGTTTTCCTTCGCTATAGCAAAAATTAAAATTTTCAGCCCACAAAGCGAAAAAAGGTAGTAAATAAGTAAGCTAGAAACCTCGTCGCATGGATCCTTTTGAACTTTCTATATCGCCTGTTTTTAATGAAGTTATTCGAGCTGCTGAATTAGTTTACGAAGCTCCTGACGACCCTTCCGCAAAAGAAGAGCTTTCTCAAACTCTGCGTGACATGGCAGAATTTACCCAATATTTAGCCGCTTCATTTCAAGAAGCCATAAAAGTTCGCCCCAAAACGGAACTTTCAGTCAGAGCTCCGCAAGAATTTGCTGCTGAACTAAAAGTTATCACTAATGTTTTGAGCGGTTTAAAAGAAAATTTAGTCAACAGTAAAGTCGAGTCTTTCCCTGAGCTAATAGAGCAAGGACGTAAAGCTTTAGCTCAAATGTTCGAAATTTTCGAGCAAATGAAAAAGGAAGAAGAGTCCTTCCCTGTTTTTTCTAAGTCTCCCTACATTCAAGAAATTGTCCGCATAGCTACTGGAGTTGCCAAAGGTCAATATAAACCAGAAGTGCTTAAAGACAAAGTGGCCTGGTTACGCGATCGTTTCTTAGAATTTAAAGACGACTTTGCCAGCATAAAAGACATTCCCAAAGAAAATGAAGATGTCGAAAAGCTGCTTCCTATAGCCGAGCAAGCCTTGCAAAAAATGGGTCAAGCCTTAGAAAAAATGACTCGCTTCCAAAGAAGTTACGACAAGAAGCTCCTGAAAGAAGGTTGCTCGGAGCTGTTGCAAAGCAGCGAAGTGCTTATTGCCGTTCAGGAAAGGCTCATAAAAGCTTCCACAGCTCAGCCTGCTGCCTGCCCTAATTGCGGCGCTCTCAATCCTGGTGGAGCTAAAAAATGTCGAGCTTGCAATGCAATTATGCCTGCTATTGTTGGCCTTTCTACCCAAACTATGGAAATAAAAGAAAATGTTCCTCAAGAAGCTAAGGGACCAGCTTATACTTATATTTCCAGATTAGAAGGTTCACTCAACTCATATAAACGTCAATTGTTGGATCAAAAAGATCTTAAACGAGAGATAGATTTCTTTGCCAAGAAAGTAGCTGATGGCCTCGCCCAATTTGCCGAAATGAAGAAGAAAGCCGCTGCTCAAACTGAAGGCAAAGAGAATAGCCGAGAGGCCATACTTGCGCTCTATAACGATATGGAGACTGGCTTAAATACTCTGTCCAGAGGAGTTAAAAAAATGCAAAGCTTCTTTGACAACCAAGACGAGCAAATGTTGGACGAAGGTTTTGATGTTGTAGTTGCAGGCGCAACACTTATGATAGATACCCAAAACAAGGTTTCTGCCGCCAGATAGGAGTAGCCAAACGATATGTTAGAGTGTCCCAAGTGTCATGCTCAGAACTTGCCAAATTCACTTTATTGTGATGAATGCGGCTTTAAGCTAGCCGAAGCCAATAAGAAAACTGTCGGCACTTTACCAGCTTCGCCTGCAGAGTCTGAGTGTATCTCCAATGAAGCACAAGTGCAGTCGCAAGCGGTTATGCAAACACCAAACAATGCAATTGCTCCTGGTACTTCAAACGAGCCTTCCACTCAACTCAATTTACCTGTCAACAACACTAAGGCCACCTTGCCCACTACTGCTTCGCAAGTTTTGAAAAACAACTTGCAAAAGAACGGCACAGCCCAAGGCATGACAGTTGGCCGAGTCGGAAGCTTTTTCTCCAATTTAGTCAATAGTTGCCAAAAGCTTGCCTCCAGCGGTAGTGCCTTATTAAAAAATTTGAGCTCCTCTACGGAGGTGCAGTCGAACTCTACTTTTGTGAAACCTATCATGCCCACCGACAGCAAGGGTAAGACGCTCTGTAATAAGATAGTAGCCGCCCTCTTAGGCATAGGAATATTAGCTCTATGTATATTCATGATCGGCAAAAAATTGGCCATTTTTAGCTTATCCACATTTATTAAGCAAAAATAGGCACAAAAATCACAAATATTTTCGTCTTCTTTTTCATATCGAAAGGTATATTCTTTTGCAATTCGAAGAGCCGAGCGACCCCTGGATAAAGTAATTTAGCCGAAGGGGGACGGCTTTTCGCAAGTTTTCGACTGTAAATAAAATCAGTTCGCAAAACTGCTCTGAAGCTGATTGGCGGCTCCAGAAAACAATTTTTTCATCAATTAAATAAAGAAACATTCGGAGGTTTATACCGTGCACATTTTAGGCACCGTAGTAGTTCGTCCCGTCTTGCCCGAGCGTATTGCTGGCTTGCAGGAATTATCCCACAACTTGTGGTGGTCTTGGACTCCCGAAGCTCTGGCTCTCTTTTCCAGCTTAGATCAAGAGCTCTGGAAGAGCGTAGGTCACAATCCTGTGGCCGTTTTAGCCAACATTGATCAAACTAAGCTCGAAGAAGCTGCTAAAGACGCCAAGTACTTAAAAGCTTACGATGATGTATATGCCAAATTCAAGGCTTACATGAATCCTAAGAGCACTCGCTACAGCGAAGCCTTCCCTGAAAGCAAAGATAAGGTCATTGCTTACTTCTCCGCCGAATTTGGTATGCACGAGAGTCTGCCTATTTATTCTGGTGGTTTAGGCATTTTATCTGGTGACCACATTAAGACCGCTTCCGATATGGGAATCCCCATGATTGGTGTAGGTCTCCTCTACAATCACGGTTATTTCATTCAGACCATCAATCAAGACGGTTGGCAAGAAGCTAGCTACAAGCCCTTAGACTTCTCTATGGTTCCGGCAGAAAAAGCTACAGACGCCAACGGCAATGAAATTGTCGTCCAAATTGAGATGCCCGACCGTATTGTCAACGCTCGCGTTTGGATTATTCAAGTCGGTCGCATAAAGCTTTACTTACTCGATACCGATATTGAGCAGAACTCTGTGGCCGACCGTGGTCTTTCTGCTCGTCTGTATGGCGGCGACAACCAGATGCGTATCGCTCAGGAGAAAATCTTGGGCATTGGCGGTGTGAAGGCTTTACGTCGCTTAGGTATCAATCCTTGGGTATGGCACATGAACGAAGGTCACTCCGCCTTCTTGACTATTGAGCTCATGCGCGAATACGTTACTGAAAAAGGTCTCAACTGGCGTCAGGCTATCGAAGCTATTTCCCCCAAAGTATGCTTTACTACTCACACTCCTGTACCCGCCGGTCAAGACGCTTTCGGCAGCGACCTCATGGAGATGCATTTCTGGAAAGTGCGTAACGAACTGGGCATGTCCCGTAACGAGTTTATGCGCTTAGGTCAGAACCCCGGCCAGCCCGATGCTCCCTTCAATTTAACTATCTTCTGCCTTAAATTGGCTAGTTTCCGCAACGGTGTAAGTAAATTACATGGCGATGTCTCCCGTCACTTATGGCGTGATGTATGGCCTGAAGTTCCCGCTGCCGAAATTCCTATTACTTCCGTCACTAACGGTGTCCATATCGGAACTTGGATTGCTCCTGAAATGGCTCGTTTATACGATAAGCACGTCTCCAAAGATTGGCGCATCAATCCTGACAGCCACAAGCTTTGGGATAAAGCTAAGATTCCCGCTGGTGATATCTGGTCTGTACACCAGACTTTGAAGCAGCGCATGATCGACGGAGTTAGAGCCCGTCACGAACGTCGTTTGCGCCGTTTAAGCGCTCCTTTGTTCGAAATTGAAGCAGCCAAGAGTATTCTCTCTCCTAGCGTTCTGACTATTGGCTTTGCTAGACGTTTCGCCACTTACAAACGCGCTATCTTGCTTTTCTCCGATGTTGAGCGCCTCAAGAAGATTATGCTCACTCCCGGTCGCGAAGTAAACTTCGTTTTCGCCGGTAAAGCTCACCCTGCCGACCGTCCCGGCCAGGAATTTATTAAGCGTATCCATGACTACAGCAAGATGCCCGAATTTAAAGGCCGCATCATTTTGTTGGAAGATTATGATATCGATTTGGCCCGCTACTTAGTGCAAGGCGTCGATGTGTGGCTCAACAACCCTCGTCGTCCTTTAGAAGCTTCTGGTACTTCCGGCGAAAAAGCTGCCATGAACGGTGTGCTCAACTTCAGCGTTTTGGATGGCTGGTGGGCCGAAGGCTTCAATGGCCAGAACGGTTGGTCTATTGGCGAAAACCGTCACTACAACAGCAACGAAGAGCAGGATTTAATCGATACCAATTCGCTCTACTCCACTTTGGAAGACGAAATTATTCCTGCTTACTATGATGATCGCGACGAGAACGGTATTCCTACTGTTTGGACTGCTATGATGCAGAACGCTGTTCGCACTTTAGTGCCCGAATACTCCACTCATCGTATGCTTCATGACTATTGCCATGAAATTTACGTGCCCGCCGGTATCGCTGGCGAAAGTGCTGGAGAAAATGGCTACACTAAGGCCAAAGATTTAGCTGGTTGGAAGCAGTACTTAGATGGCGTATGGAGTGACGTCAGCTTAGAGTCCGAAATTCAACAGCGCGGCGAAGTGAAACGCGGTCAGGAAATTTCTGTCAGCGCTCGCGCCTTCTTAGGCAAACTCGATCCTAAAGAAGTTGAAGTAGAACTTTATGCCGGTAAGTTAGTCAATGAAGAGATTGTCAATCCTCAAGTAGTTAAACTCAACTACCTTGGTTACCGTGATGGCGCTCATTGCTACGAAGGCAAAATTACTCCCAACGCTACTGGTACTTTCGCCTATTCCGTAAGAGTAATTCCTACTCACGCTGGTGCCAATTTCAATGATATAGTTAACTTTATTTGCTGGTCCCGTTAGTTGTTAACGCCGAGCAAATAAACAGTAAATAAAGGTTGCCTCCAGAGTTGAAAGGCTCGGGAGGCTATTTTTTTGCATAAAAGCTATCTAGTGAAATGTTTTATGATGTTATCGTTCTGCTGCTCTACGAATCTATAACTATACAGTTTATCTAAGAGCTAATTATCAGAAATTCTGTATTCTGATTTATTTTTTAATTCTGCTAAAAACCACTTCACAGCTTGAGCGTCGTTCTTTTTTACTCCTATTCCTTTATGGTAGCAATAACCCAACATCTGTTGTGCGCTAGCATAACCTTGTTTAGCTGACTTACGGAGCCATTTTACTGCTATACGATAATTTTTTTTCACACCATATCCTTGACTATAACATATCCATAAACGCCATTGTGCGAAATAATTTCCATTGACTGCAGCTTTGTAATACCATTTTGTCGCTTCCACAAGGTCTTGTTCAAAGCATGAGCGCCCCAATTCAAAACACATGCCTATCTCTAATTGTGCATCAGAATAGCCTTGTCTAGCCGCCATAAGGTAAAGCTGAGCCGCTTTAGCATAGTCTTCTTGAACGCCATCGCCTAATTCGTAACACAATCCTAATTGGTATTGAGCCTCAGGAAGTCCCTTTTCAGAAGCTTCCCTAAAATAAGCAATCGCTTTTTCGTAATTTACCTCTACACTATAACCATAATAATAGCAATTTCCCAAACCACATAACGCTTTAATATTTTTTTGTTCAGCAGCTTTACTAAACAACATAAAAGCCTTATCGAAGTTTTGCTTTACGCCCCAACCTCTACAATAGCTAGTCCCCAACCAATATTGACCATCACTATTTCCTTGTATGGCAGACTCATAAAACCATCTGACAGCTTCAAGATAATTTTGTTTACCGCTATCACCACGACTGTAGTAAATTCCTAAAACACACTGAGCCTGACTATAACCATGTTCAGCAGCATACTGGAGCAACCCTATATACTTTCTGCGATCTTTTTTTACTCCCCAACCATGTTTGTAACAAATTGCTAAATAATAATTTGCTTCGATATGTCCTTTTTGAGCTGCTTTGCTGAAAAAGTCTGTAGCTTTTTTGAAATCTTGCTCTACAATATCACCTTCAGAATAGAACATACCTAATTGATATCGTGCCTCAGTATGTCCTTGCTCAGCAGATTTACTTAACCATTTCAAGCCTTCTTGGACATTTTTTTCTACTCCAAGGCCATTACAGTAGCATATAGCTAAATAATATTGAGCTTCTGCGTATCCTTGATCCGCAGATTTACTGATCCATTTTAGACCATCCCGAATATTTTCTACTACTCCATAACCGTTTAAATAGCATGTACCTAAACAATATTGGGCTTCAGCATGACCTCGTTTAGCAGCTTCATAAAACCATTTGAATGCCTCATTGTAATTTTGTTTTCTCAAAAAACCATGAATATATTCTAGTCCACGTATAAATTTGCCATTTGCACTGAATAGATAACCTATTTCACCAGAGCATACTGCTCCCACATTAATTCTAGCTGCTAGTGAGCACCATTTTAGAGCGTTATGGAGCCATTTACCGGAAGTTACCATAAAATTGTTGAGAGTATTATTTTTTTTCATAAATATAGCACCGCCTACAATAAAACTTCAGTTAAAAACTAACTCTGGTCTTATAAATTATTATTGCCGTTTTACAGTAGTATTTCTTATTTTTAGTTTCTACAGTATTGGCGCGGTTAAGTGAATTGTAACAGTATTGGACCCGATTATGGTGTCTTTCTAAAAGCATACCTCCATGTCATAATAAATTAACAAAAATGGATAAACAAAAAAACAAGTAAAAAAACAGTTAAACAAAGTGTAGGTACGACATAGGACAAAAAAGCCTACGCTACCAAACAGCGAAGCACATTTGCATACGCTCAGCCAATATATACGATTATTAGCAAAAAAGACACAACGACGAGCCGGAAAACCGGATCGCGCCTATATGGTCTATCTTATGCTCGCTGTTTCATACTAAATTATTGTCAATTCAATATCAAGGTATAATTAAACTTTTATTCTACCTTTTTATATATTTTTGTGCTAAGCTGCGGTAAAAAATAACCAATTTTTGCAAATACTTATTAAAAAATACAAATAAGTGCTACTTACTACCTAAAAAAAATAAGCATTTAAAGCGGCTCAACTGGCAAAGGCTTTTTGCCTACTTAATAGAAATATTTATGGCCATATTAGTGTGGGACTTTTCAGTCCTGAGCTGTCTGAGCATTTCAGAGTTTGGCACACACCTCTCCAACGATAAAAGGAAGGGCAATTACTTTGAAGTTAGTTACCAAAGCTGAAGCCGGTACTTTAGAGTCTGGCGATATCCATATCGAAGTAGAATCTGCCGATACTCCCGGCGTAGAAGTAGATCTCAGCAGTACGGTTATGAAGCTGTACGGACGCCAAATTACTAAAGTTATCAAAGAGACCGTCGCTGAGCTCGGCGTGGACGGTGTCGTCGTCACAGCTGTAGACAAAGGCGCTTTAGACTGCACAGTTAAAGCCAGAGTCAAAACTGCCATTTACAGGGCTTGTCAAAGCAACGAGTATTCTTGGTAAAAAAAGTAAGGAAGTGGCGAAAATTATGGCACAGAAGCAAAGACTCCGCAGAACTATGATGTTTGTGCCGGGAAATAATCCCGGTATGATGAGAGACGCCCATATTTATGGTTCTGATTCTCTCATGTTCGACCTTGAAGACTCCGTATCTATGGCCGAAAAAGATGCCGCCAGACAGCTCGTCTATCAAGCCATAAAAACTATCGACTACGGAAACACCGAAATTGTTGTCCGCATAAATCCTTTAGATACCCCTTACGGTAGAGCTGATGTAGAAGCGATGGTAGCCGCTGGAGCTCACGTTTTGCGTATGCCTAAAACTGAAACTCCCAAAGACATTACCGATTGTGAAGCCGTCATCGAAGAGATGGAGAAAAAGCACGGCCGTCCAGTAGGCGACACTCTAATGATGGCCGCTATTGAAGGCGCTTTGGGTGTAGTCAATGCTTACCAAATTGCTACCTCTTCACAGAGATTGATTGGTATAGCCTTAGGTGCCGAAGATTTTTGCGCCAATATGAAATGTCAGCGTACCAAAACTGGTGCCGAGCTTCAATTAGCTCGTCAAACTATCGTTTTGGCAGCCCGTGCTGCTGGTATTGATGCTTTGGATACAGTTTATTCAGACGTCAACAATGAAGAACAGTTACTTTATGAAGCCAGACTTATTAAAGACTTGGGCTTTGACGGCAAGAGCGTAATTAACCCGCGCCAAATTGCTCCTGTCCATTCCGTTTTCAACCCAACCGCCAAAGATATTGAAAAGGCTAAGCGAGTTGTAGCCGCCATTAAAGAAGCTGAAGCCAAAGGCTCTGGTGTCATTAGCTTAAATGGTAAGATGGTTGACAAACCTGTAGCCATTAGGGCTCAAAGAGTTATCGAATTGGCCATCATTTCAGGAATCATTTCCCCTTCGGAGGTATAACGCAACATGAAGAACCTTATAGGACATGAAATTCCAGAACAGGTGGCAGCTGAACTCGGTCTGGGCATCTACGGCGTCAACATCGATCCTCGCGTTGCGGAAAAAGATCCTACTCCTCTTCCTGAGCGCGAAAAGAAAAACAACAAGATTGTCTCTTCCATAGAAGAAGCCGTCAAGCTCTGCGGCTTAAAAGATGGTATGACCATCTCTTTCCATCACCATTTCCGCAACGGCGACCAAGTACTCAACCAAGTTATGGATGTTTTGGCCAAAATGGGCTTTAAAAACTTGCGCGTGGCTTCCTCTTCTTTAACTAGTGTCCACGCTCCTTTGGTCGAGCATGTTAAAAATGGCGTCGTCTCCCATATTGAAAGTTCCGGTTGCCGCGGTCGTTTAGCCGACGAAATTTCTCGCGGCCTTATGGATGAGCCAGTTATCTTCCGCTCCCACGGCGGACGTGCCGCTGCTATTGCCGACGGTAAATTACATATCGACGTAGCTTTCTTAGGCGCTTCTGTTTCCGACGCTTATGGTAATGCCAGTGGTGTATGCTTAGACGAAAATGTAGAAGGTGTCGCCGAATGCGGAAGTTTAGGCTATGCCAAAGTTGACGCCCAATACGCCGACAAAACTATCATCATCACCAATAAAATCGTAAAGTACCCCAACGCCGTACAAAGCATTGAAGGCACTTTAGTTGACTATGTGGTGCTGGTCGATTCTATCGGTGATCCTTCTAAAATTTCTGCTGGAGCCGCTCGCTTCACCAGCAATCCACGCGATCTTATGATTGCCGAGACAGCTGCTAAAGTTATTATCAATTCTGGCTATTTCCGCAATGGCATGTCTTTGCAAACTGGTACTGGCGGCGCTTCTTTAGCTGTAACTCGCTTCTTGGCCGATTCCATGATCGAAAAAGGCGTCAAAGCTAGATTTGCCTTGGGCGGTATTACCGGACAGATTGTCAAGTTGCATGAGCAAGGTTTAATTGAAACTCTGTGGGACGTACAGGACTTCGACACTGAAGCTGCTGCTTCTTTGCGTCGTAACCCCAACCATCACGAAGTTGACGGCGTTTTATATGCTACTCCTTTCAACAGAGGTTCAATCTTAAATCAACTCGATATAGTGGTACTTTCCGCTTTGGAGATTGACGTCAACTTTAACGTAAACGTACTGACCGGCTCCGACGGCGTTATTCGCGGTGCTATTGGCGGCCATCCCGACACAGCTAAAGGTGCCGATTTGGCTATTATCGTTTCTCCTTTAATTCGCGGTCGTATTCCTTGCGTACGTGATAAAGTGAGCACTATTTGCACCGATGGCCATGACTGTGACGTTTTAGTTACCGATGTAGGTATTGCCGTCAATCCCAATCGTCCTGAAGTAAAAGAGCGCTTGGTAGCTGCCGGTATGAAAGTTTATGATATTCATGAACTTAAAGAAATGGCCGAAAAGGTTGTAGGTAAACCTGACGACTTAGAGTTCACAGACAAAATCGTCGCTGTAGTAACTGCTCCTGACGGTACTATTTTGGATTTAGTTCACGGTGTTACCGATTAGCGGCCCTCACATAGAGCTGGAAGTGCTGTTGGAAAGTCGCGATAAGCGTTGCGCTTTTCAGCAGCAACTTCTCAAACAATACAAATTGCCCATCGTTAGCTTTATGGTCAATATGCCAGGGCCGATTAAAAGGTGCCCTCTAAGCGAAAAGCTTCACGCTTTGGGGTGCTCCGAATTAAAGAACGCTCTGGGCTCTAAGCTCGTTTGGAGCACAGTTAAAATATTGGACACCGGATGCGAGGGGTATTTTGTAGTTAATCTAGAGGCAGAAGAATTAAAACGCCTGACTTGCAATTTAGAAGATACTCACACTTTAGGGCGTTTGTGGGATTTTGATGTGCATACTAAGCAAGGCCAGGTAAGTCGTACTCAATTGGGTATAGTTTTCAGAAAATGTCTTATTTGCAATAATTTAGCCTCAGTATGTGCCCGCAGCCGAGCCCATAGCGTCAAAGAACTTCTTAGTTACATACAAAAAATAGCTGATCAATATTTCGGAGAGTTTGCTTAAAAAGTGGAAAGTGAAATTTTTACTCCGCTGCAACTAAATTTAACTTCCGACTTGGAAAGACAACGTTTGATAGCCTTTTTGGCTCAAGCCGGGCTGCGTTTAGACGACAATTTGCAATATTATGCCGTGTTATGCAACAGCCGAGGTGAAATTATTTGCGGAGGAGGTTTTGACGGCAACATTATCAAGTGTGTAGCCGTTTCGGAAGAAGCTCGCGGTTTGGGCTTAGTAAATACCCTGATTTCACATTTGCGTTCCGAAATTATTAGCCAAGGTGCCAATAATATATTCGTCTACACCAAGCCTGAAAATAAGCATATTTTTGAAAGCTTAGCTTTTTATACTGTCGGCACTTCTCCCAAGGCAATTTTATTGGAAAGTTCCAAACGCGGCATTATTCGCTTAAAAAACAGTTTGGCTCGTCATAAAAAAGATGGCCTGAATGGAGCCATTGTTATGAATGCCAATCCCTTTACGCTAGGCCATTTGTATTTAGTTCAAGAAGCCGCCAAACGTTGCGATAATTTGTATATATTTCCCGTACGGGCCGATCGTTCCGAATTTCCCTACAAAGATCGTTACCGTTTAATAGAAGAAGGTTGTGCTTCTATAGACAATGCCGAAATTTTGGATGGCGGCAATTATATTATTTCTGGAGCGACCTTCCCTACCTATTTTTTGAAACAAATGGGCGAAGCTGCTCAAGCGCAAGCTCAATTGGTGCTAGATATTTTTGCTCGCCATATCGCTCCGAGCCTCAATATTAAAATACGTTTTGTTGGCAGTGAACCGCTTGATCCTTTCACGCAAACTTTTAACGAAACTATGCTCCAAGTGTTGCCTCCACATGACATAAAAGTTGATATTATCGAACGCTTGCAAAGCAGCGGGCAGCCTGTTAGCGCCAGCCGTGTTCGCACTTTGCTTAAGGAAGGTCGCTTAGCTGAAACTCAAAGTTTAGTGCCGATGTCCACATTTGCTTATTTTTCTTCACCCGCAGGCCAAAAAGTGATAGCCTCGCTCCGCCAGTGCCAACCATGAGCCAGCCCGACCGAGTGAGCACATATATAGCAGAGTGCGCCCTGGAAGCTTTGCTTTTGGAAGTGGCTGCTACTCCCAAGCCTGGCCTAGTCGACAGGCGCAATAACGGCGCTCACCAGGATATGAATTTTTATACTTTTATTCGAAGTGCCTTAAGTTTGCGCCCGCACTTTGCTCTTATGGCTCAAGCTGGACAAGAGCTAGCCAATAAGCCTCCGCAAGAGCTTTTTAACCAGGTACGCCTCTTGGGCGTAAAGGCTGAAAAAGACATGTTTGCGGCCACCAACAATATCAATACCCATAAGGGCGCACTCTTTGCCTTGGGCCTTTTGTGTGCCTCAGCAGGCCGAGCCTACTGCCGCAAAGCTTGCAAGTCGGGCTGGCGACCCGCTGCGCTGGGCCAATTCGTAGCCCAAATGAGCCAAGGGCTCTGCCAACGCGAATTGGCCAACCTAAACATGCTCGCAGCGCAGGCAACTAGCGCAGCCCAAACGACAGGCGCCGTATTGCCTAGAAAGTCTGAACTAACTCCACAGAGTCCACCGGCAACGAAGTTGACACACGGACAACGCATGTACTTGCAATACGGCGCCTGCGGTGCTCGCGGTCAAGCTGAAAGTGGCTTTGCTCAGGTAATTGACAAATATTTACCTTACCTGAAAGAGCTCAAAAAGCAACAGCTTGACCAAGACGAAATATTGGTGCGCACACTTTTATTTATTGGCGCCGACTTAGACGATACTAATATTCTCAACCGAGTCGGCGCCAATAAGGCCGCGTGGGCCAAAGAAGCCTGCGCTGCGTTGCACGAGCACTACACGCGCGAGGCCGCCTGTCAATTAGATGATCTCTTTATAAAAGAGCTAATCAGTCCCGGAGGCTCTGCCGATCTTTTAAGCGTAACCATATTTTTAGACAAGCTAGCGGCCTCGGAAAAATATTTTTAACATTTAATTTTTTTGCAGTAGGCTTTTTGCTTATATGACGAATTAACAGGGTTATTCATGCAGAAAAATTATAAAATTGCTGCAGACGGATAGGAAACTAAGGAGGAAGAACCACATGGTGGAAGTTATCAAAAAGGGCGCTTACTTAGTAGATGGCCAGATAATCTACGCAGACCAAGCTCAAGGAATGGCCGCCCCGGATGAAGCTCGCGAGAAGACTATCGCCTATTCTATCTTGAGGCACCACAACGTCAGTTCAGATCCCAAGCATCTGAGAATCAAATTTGACGCCCTTATCTCCCACGACATTACCTTTGTAGGCATTATCCAAACGGCTAAAGCCTCCGGTCTTAAAGAATTCCCCGTTCCCTACGCTATGACTAATTGCCACAACAGTCTTTGTGCTGTCGGTGGCACTATCAACGAAGACGATCACGCCTTCGGTCTCTCTGCAGCCAAAAAATATGGCGGTATCTACGTACCAGCCAATCAAGCCGTAATTCACCAATATGCCCGCGAACGCTTGGCCGGTTGCGGCAAAATGATCTTGGGTTCGGATAGCCACACTCGCTATGGTTCCTACGGTACTATGGGCGTAGGCGAAGGCGGCGGCGAATTGGTTAAGCAATTGCTCAAAAATACTTACGATGTAGCTGCTCCCCAAGTAGTTTTGGTCTATCTTGATGGCAAACTCAAAAAAGGCGTCGGCCCTCAAGATGTAGCTATTGCTTTAGTAGGCGCTACTTTCCCCAACGGCGATGTAAAAAATAAAGTTTTGGAATTTGTAGGCCCTGGCGTCAAAACTCTCAGCAACGACCTCAGAATCGGTATCGACGTTATGACTACCGAAACTTCCTGTCTCTCCTCTATCTGGGAAACTGACGAAACGACTAAAGAATTTTATGAAATAGTCGGTCGTCCCGAAGATTACAAAGAGCTTAAACCCGGTAACGGCGCCTATTACGACATGGTAGTTCGTATAGATTTGAGCGAAATTGAATCTATGATCGCTCTGCCTTTCCATCCCTCCAAAGCTTATACCATTCACGAATTGCAAGCCGCTCCCGAAGCTATTTTCAGCAAGATTGAAGCCGATTGCAACAAACAATTGGGCGGCAAAGTCACTCTCGACTTGCACCATTGCATAAATAAAGACGGTAAAGTTACTTGCGATCAGGGTGTAATCGTAGGTTGCTCCGGCGGTATGTATGAGAACATTGTAGAAGCGGCAGCTATTCTCAAAGATCAGAGTATCGGCAACGGCTACTTTGATATGAGTGTTTACCCCTCTTCTATGCCTATCGGTTTAGCGATTACTAAAGACGGTACCGCTGCGACCTTAATGGAGGCCGGTTGTGTAATTAAGCCTGCCTTCTGCGGCCCTTGCTTCGGCGCTGGCGATACTCCCGCCAACAACGCTTTATCTATTCGTCATGCAACTCGCAACTTTGCCAATCGCGAAGGCTCCAAACCCGGCAATGGCCAAATTTCGGCTGTAGCTCTTATGGATGCTCGCTCTATTGCTGCTACTGCTGCGAATAAAGGCGTACTTACTGCCGCTACCGATTTCGATTACGTTGAACCGACTCCCGAGCAGCTTAAATATCATTTCGACGGTAGTGTCTATGCCAAACGTTGCTACGAAGGCTTTGGTAAGGCCGATCCCACCGCCGAATTGCGCTACGGCCCCAACATTAAGGACTGGCCCCACATGCCTGCTTTGGAAGACGATCTTTTAGTAAAGCTCTGCGCCGTTATTCATGACGATGTAACTACAACTGACGAACTGATTCCTTCAGGCGAAACTTCTTCTTATCGATCCAACCCTATCGGCCTTTCCGAGTTTGCTCTTTCCCGCCGCGTGCCGGAATATGTTGGCCGTTCCAAACAAGTCAGAGCCTTAGAAGAAGCTAAATTAGCTGGTGAAAAGCCTGAAGAAGCCGTAGCTATTTTAGCTAAAGTCGGTGGAGATCTGGCTAGAACTACTATCGGTTCTTGCGTCTTTGCCCATCGCCCCGGCGACGGCTCAGCTCGCGAACAAGCTGCTTCTTGCCAAAAAGTGCTGGGCGGTTTCGCTAATATTTGTTACGAATATGCTACTAAGCGTTATCGTAGCAACTGTATCAACTGGGGTATCGTACCTTTTACTATGGATAAAGACGTGCCTTTCAACTACGAAGACGGCGACTACGTTTACATTCCTGGCGTTAAAGAAGGTATCCTTAAGGGCCAAGAAGAGTTTGAGGCTAAGGTTATCCGCAAAGACGGCTCTGTCCACGATCTCAAATTAGAGTGTAAAGGCCTTACCGAAGATGAAAAACTCATCCTCAAGGAAGGCTGTCTGATGAATTACTACGCTGCCGGTTATGGCAAAGCCTAGGTTATAAAAGCAATACTATTCAAGGAGAAATAAAACGTGACTAAGATCCAAATGGCCACTCCTTTGGTTGAGATGGATGGCGATGAGATGACCCGCATTCTTTGGCAAATGATCAAAGATAAGCTTATTCTTCCTTACGTTGATCTTAAAACTGAGTATTACGACCTCGGTTTGCTCAATCGCAATGCTACCAAAGACCAGGTAACCGTCGATTCGGCCAACGCTACCAAAAAGTATGGCGTAGCCGTTAAATGCGCTACCATCACTCCCAACAAACAGCGTATGCAAGAGTATCCTCAACTCACCGAGATGTGGAAATCTCCTAACGGTACGATCCGCTCTATTTTAGACGGTACAGTATTCCGCGTACCTATTGTCATTCCAGCCATTAAAGCTGTAGTAAAAAACTGGCAAAAGCCCATTACTATTGCCCGTCACGCTTACGGCGATGTCTACAAATCAGTAGATATGTATACTCACGAGCCCGGCGAATGTACCATGACCTTTAAAGGCGTCAATGGTGAAGAGAAAACTTTGTTGGTACAAAAAGTAGACGGCCCGGCTATTTGGCAAGGTGCCCACAATAAGATAAAGTCCATTCGCTCCTTTGCCAAGTCTTGTTTCCAGTATGCTATCGATACCAAGCAAGATCTCTGGTTCTCTACCAAAGACACTATTGCCAAAATCTATGACGGCGCTTTCAAAACTATTTTCGAAGAAGAGTTCGAAAATTACAAAGCCAAGTTCGAAGAATTGGGCATCACCTACTTCTATACTTTGATCGACGACGCTGTGGCCCGCGTAATTCGCTCTCAAGGCGGCTTTATTTGGGCTTGTAAGAATTACGACGGCGACGTAATGTCCGATATGGTTTCCACCGCTTTCGGATCTTTGGCTATGATGACTTCCGTTTTGATTGCTCCCGACGGTACTACCGAATACGAAGCTGCTCACGGCACAGTCACTCGCCATTACTATCGCCACCTTAAGGGCGAAGCTACTTCTACCAATCCTATGGCCACTATCTTTGCTTGGTCAGGCGCTTTGAAAAAACGCGGCGAATTGGATAAATTGCCTGAGTTGGTTGGTTTTGGTCAAAAATTAGAAGAAGCTTGCTTTGAAACTCTCAATGACGGCATCATGACTAAAGACTTAGTAAATTTAGTTGAGCCCGGTTTTAAAGCTACCGCTGTCAATTCCGAAGAGTTCTTAGATGCTATCGCCAAGAGATTGGAAGCTAAATTAGCTTAAGTTTTCAAGGCCATACTGTTTAAGCTTTATAAATTTGCAGCTTAGCTAAGTAAAAGAGCTTGTCTCCACTTACAATAGGAGGCAGGCTCTTTATTTTTAAGCGCCACCCAAGCTTATGTCTACTGGGGAAGTTTATTCCTAAACTACTGGAAATAATCTAAAAGCAGGAGTTAACAAAACTAATAACTAAGACTCTGCAGCATTGTGAGACAGTGCATTTGCCTTTAGAAAAAAGGCCATAAAAGTATGAGAAAGCAAAAATTGTTCATCCTAGCCTAAAATTAATTGGCGCTTAGCTAAAATTGATTTATTAGCTGAAGATAACAATTTTGCATAGACGTTAATGGATCACAGATTAGAAAAACCGATAATTATTGTTGATGCAGCTAAAGCTTTTCCGGCTGAAGATTTACCCGGAGCGGTCTTGACCAATGAAGGCCTGAGCGACCTAATGGCCCAAGTGAAAGAAAATTTGCTTCACTCTTCAAATCCGCGAACTATAGAAATAAGTGATGTAGATTTTCCTTTCGATCGCATAGGTATACGCTCGCGCCGCATCTTAGATTGTCTGTTTGGAGTCTATGATATAGCCGCTGCCGCTTCCCAAAAGATTACTTTAAAACGTCAAGATCTAGACAAGCTCAAACTTATTATTGTAGCTACCATTACTGCCGATAGGATCGTACCTTGTGTGGCAGCGTCCGTGCAAGATGCTCTGAAACTTCCCAATAACGTGCAAGTTTTTGATGTGCGCGTAGGTTGCAGCGGCTATGTGTCAGCTTTAGAAATAGCTTCGCGCATGATGCAAAGTTACGAACCAGGTTCTTTGGCTTTGGTTATAGGCGCCGATTGTATGAGCCGTGTAGTTGACGCTTCCGATCGCTCTACCTGCGTTATTTTCGGAGATGGCGGCGGCGCAGTGCTTTTAGGCACAGCCGACAAAGAGAATCGTCAATTGAATCCAGTAGCTACTTACGAAAATCCTTGGCAACTTATTTCAGCCGAAAGTTATACTGACGGTTCTAAAGGCGAATTTATCACCATTGGCAACGAAGGTAAGCAAGATCAAGCTATTTACCGTTTTGTTGCTCGCGAAGGTAAAATTGGTGTAGAGCCAGACGAACTCAGCAAAATGACCGTCTTTATGGATGGACGCTCCGTTTATAAAGATATGGTGCGCTTAGTGCCGCGCAAGATTGTTGAACATTTGCAAAAGCACTCTTTAACTGTCGATGATGTGGATCTATTTTTGTTCCATCAAGCCAACGCCAGAATGATCGAAGCTATAGGCAAACGCCTTAATATTCCGGAGCGTAAAATTCATAACAACATTGAATCCTTGGGTAATACTACTAATGGATGTATCCCCAGCTTGCTAGCCAACGAGGTAAAGCGCAACAATTTGCAAGCCAAAAGAGCTCTTATTGTAGCTTTCGGTACAGGATATTCTCTTAGCATTACTTATTTGGAGCGTTCCAATCTTTAAAAAAGTCCATAAAGGTTAAAGTAAAACAATGAGCGATCTTTCTTTCAAAGAATTCCAAGAATTTATTCGCCGTAAATATTACAATCACGATAGTGAACGTGGTATAGATGGCACTTTCATGTGGTTTATGGAAGAAGTTGGCGAACTGGCTTCAGCTTTGAGGACTTGCCAAAGTTCCCAAGCTACTGTTGAAGATAGACAAAATTTGGAAGAAGAATTTGCCGATGTAGTCGGTTGGCTGTCTACTTTAGCTAATATGAATGGTATAGATTTGGAAACGGCTGTACGCAATAAATATGTTGTCCACCCTAAAAGTGGCTTCAAAAGCTAAAAGTTATAGTAACTTCTAAAAAATATCCCCTCGACAACCTTTGATGTGACTGTGAGGGGATATTTTCTTAGGCAAGCGTTATATTTAGTCGGCCTCAGATGGAGTAGAAACAGAAGAAATAGGAGCTTTTTTCTCCTCTTCAGTCAGTTCTTGACGTCCTTTCATAAGCTCTTCCCAAGTTTCTTCCAAAGCTTGATTTATGACGCGAGAGCCACCAAAAACGCTCATAAAGTTGGTATCGCCATTCCAACGCGGTACAATGTGCAAATGCAAATGTTCAGCCATACCAGCTCCAGAGACGCGGCCGATATTCATGCCCACATTAAAACCTTCAGGATGGGCTGTCTTCTTGATAACAGCAATCCAAGTTTGGGCTATAGTCATCATTTCGCCGAGTTCTTCAGGCGTAAGTTCCATTATATTGCCACCATGACGATATGGTACAACCATAAGGTGGCAATTATTGTAGGGATACAAATTCATTAGGCAATAACAAGTCTTGCCTCGCTCTAAGACTAAATTATTTTTATCATCATCCTGAGCATGCTTTACGCATAAAAAACAATCTGGCTTACATTTAGGCTTGGGAGCTTTTATCATTTCCATACGCCAAGGAGCCCACATTCTTTCCAATTCGCCCATAATTATTTCCTTACATTTTCTCCTAAAATAGAGTCAACAAAGCGCTTGAGATGCACACTCATTCCCAAGCGCTTTTAACCTAGAGCAAAAAAATAAAAACTATACTACATTTAAGGTAAAACCAGTTTTAGAGTTGCGAGCTACCGTAGTAAAGACCATAAGCATATCCAAAGTGTCGCGAAAAACTTCGCCAGCATTCAATTCTACAAAGCGCAACTCTCCGTCGGAACGAGGATCCTCTTTATCCCACTCAGGGTAACGATCCATCAAAGCTTGGAAAGGCACATTTTCGCCCTCTTTGGTAACACCTCTAACACCTGAATCATCACGAACCAGCTTTTCATAAATATGTGATCCGCCTTCATCAAAATTAGATTTTACAATAATGCCGTCAGTGCAAAGGTAAATTTGATAGCCTTCATTACCACTAATCATACAAGGCAAAATTTCGGCATTCCAGGGATAAAAGCGAGGGCGCGAAGAGCCATCACCAAAGTATTCCATGACCGGTTCGTCATAGGCATAAAGTTGAGCTACTTTCCAATTGCTGGAGTTAAATACTTGCTCTATTTTTGCCAAATCGTCAGCCAATTCCACAGTTCTAGCTGCGTCAAAACTATTTTCGGCCTCTAAATTGATAGAAGCGCAAAGAGAATCTGGCACTAAACAAGCTACAGCCTTAAGGAAAACTTCCAAGCCATAAATTAAGCTCTTACACCCTTCGCCACATTGCATAATATTGATGGAGCAATCAGCACAAGTAGCATCTACAGCCATATCGCCGTAAAGCATTTTTTTGTGGCGCATAGTCTCCCATTCAAAGCGCGGACGCCCGTCAGGAGCAAAGTCGGAAATTTTTTCCTGATAAGGCTTACAAGGACGAATCCTTACAGGAATGATATTTAATGCAATTTCATATACGGTATCATCAGCCATAATCGATCTATTTCTATTTTGAGCACAAACTTCCCCCATTACCACAATTTAGTCCAAGCTCAAAAAACAAACAAAAAAGCAAAAGGGCAGGAAGATTTCCCGATAAATTGAAAATCTGGTGATTAGTGTCGGCTCAAGTCGAAACAAAATAGCGATACTGTGAGGTTAGATTTACGGATGGGTATATCTGCTTTAAATGCAAACAGCGGTCTGCAAATTTTCTTTTTAATTGATTGTTCTGATGGCGTAGCCGGAGAGATCAATAAAGTTGTTGAAGCGATAAATTCTATCGTGCCCGCTTTACAAAAAGCGAACTCCCTGTATCCCCGCATGAGAATGAAAGCTAGAGCTATGCGTTTCTCTACAGGAGCTTATTTTGTTTCCCCAGCGGCTATGGATATAGACCGTTTCAAGGTGAGTAACATTTTTGCCGGTGGCACTTGCGATATGGGCAAAGCTTTCGACACCCTTTACGATCAGATTAAGTATATAACTCCTGAAGGCGGCGGTGTCCCCCCTGTGCTCGTACTTATTTCCAACGGCCATCCCACCGACGATTATAAAAGCAGTTTAGCCAAGTTAAAGACTTTAAAATCTTTCCAGCAAGCTATCCGCTGGAGTTATGCTATAGGCCCCAATCCCGATAAGCAAATGCTTCTCGAGTTTGCTGGGTTGCAATCCAACGTCCGTGAATTGAGTAATATGGACGCTATTCCCCGTGCTTTCGAGCCCGGACGGTAAAGAATTAAATTTTTAGCGCCAAGCCGAGCGCTTTCCTTGGAGGTAACAATTTTTATGAAGTATGTATGTGACGTATGTGGCTGGGAATATGACGAAGAAGTCGGAGCTCCCGATTTGGGTATCGCTCCTGGAACAAAATTTGAAGATCTTCCTGACGATTTTGAGTGCCCTCTTTGTGGCGCGGGGAAAGATCAATTTTCACCAGTTGACTAATTAAAAAAAGTGATCCACTATTTGCGAAGTTCGGTTGTGCTTACGACCGGACTTCTATTTTTATTCCTAGATATGAGCTAGGTAGAAAGAAGGAAATATGGTAAACAATCGTTTAGCTATAGTTTCCGTAATAGTGGGTCAACTATCCCCTATTGACAAGCTTAATGCTCTACTTCACCAATATAGTGAATATATCATTGGCCGAATGGGATTGCCACAAAGATCCAGGGGTATCAATTTGATAAGTATCGCTATGGATGCTCCCAATGATGCCATAAATGCTCTTTCCGGCAAGATAGGCCGTTTAATAGACACTAAAGTTAAAGTACTTTACGCTTAATTCTTTGGTGAGGTTACTGTTTTACTAAATGATAACAAATTTACCACTTAAAAAAGCTGAAGCTTTAGTCGAAAAGATTTTACAACCTACTCCGCAGCAACTAAGTCAAGCTGAATGGTCTTGTCTTTTACAAGCAGCGGGAGAGAATAAAGATTTAGCTACGACTATACGCCAAAAGGCTTCTGCGCTTAGAGACAAACACTTTGGTAAAGCTGTGTACTTGCGCGGTTTGATCGAAGTTTCCAATATTTGCGCCAAAGACTGCTTTTACTGTGGTATTCGCCGCTCTAATAGCAAAGTCAAACGTTACCGTTTGAGTAAAGAGGAAATTTTGGCTTGTTGCTCTCAAGGCGAGAGGTTGAACTTGCATACCTTTGTCTTGCAAAGTGGAGAGGATGCGTCTTTAACTGATAGCTATTTAGTAGATTTAATTAAAGAAATTAAAGCTCGCCACCCGCAATGTGCTGTGACTCTATCTTTGGGAGAACGTTCTGCTCAAAGTTATCAAAAACTTTTTGAAGCTGGAGCGGATCGCTATTTGTTGCGCCATGAAGCTGCCTCAGCCGAACTTTTTGCTAAGCTTAAACCAGCTGAATCTTCTTTGGCTAACCGCATGCGTTGCTTACAAGATCTTAAAGCTATCGGCTATCAAGTTGGCTGTGGCTTTATGGTAGGAGCTCCTTATCAAACTTGGCAAGATCTGGCTGCCGATTTCTGCTTTATTCAACAATTTAAGCCTCATATGGTAGGAATTGGCCCTTTCATTCCCCATAAAGATACGCCTTTTGCCAACTTTTCAGCCGGTTCCCTGGATACGACTTTAAATTGTTTGGCTCTTTTGCGTTTATCGCTGCCGAAAGTGCTTTTGCCTTCTACTACCGCTTTAGCTACTCTTTCTCCTCAAGGAAGAATATTAGGTATGAATTGCGGATGCAACGTAGTAATGCCTAACCTTTCTCCTTTACAACACCGCAGTGATTACACACTTTACGATAATAAAGCTTTCCTCAATACAGAATCAGCTGAGGGAGTATCCAAACTATCTCAAGAGTTAGAGCGCTTTGGCTACTTCATAGACTATTCCCGAGGGGACGCCCAGCCGCAGTAAGTATCTCTTTTTTACGATTAAAAAATTAAACGAGCTACTGATGAGAAAGTTATTTTAACTAACTCAAAAGAGAGGTTTTATATGTACGATCCCAAATCTCGTCGGGCCCATGAGTTTATAGCCCACGAAGAGGTGTTGGCTTCTTTAGAATACGCCGAAGCCAATAAAAATAATCGCGCTCTTATTAAAGATATTCTGTCTAAAGCCAAAGAATGTCATGGTTTAAATCACCGTGAAGCTTCTGTACTTTTAGCTTGCCAAGATCCTGAAATTGAAGCTGAAATTTTCACTTTAGCTGAGCAAATCAAAAAAGACTTTTACGGCAACCGCATTGTCATTTTTGCTCCTTTGTACTTATCTAATTATTGTGTCAACGGTTGCGTATATTGTCCTTACCATTTAAGAAATAAGCACATCGCCCGTAAAAAACTCACCCAAGAAGATATTGTGCGCGAAGTTACCGCCTTACAAGATATGGGCCACAAGCGCTTGGCTTTAGAAGCTGGCGAAGATCCAGTGCACAATCCGCTGGAATATATTTTAGAATGTATCCAAACAATTTATGGTATAAAGCATAAAAATGGTGCCATTCGTCGAGTCAATGTTAATATTGCAGCCACAACTGTTGACAATTATCGACGCTTAAAAGATGCTGGCATTGGTACTTATATTTTATTCCAAGAGACTTACAATAAAGCCAGTTATGAGACTTTGCACCCTACTGGCCCTAAGCACAATTACGCTTACCATACTGAAGCTATGGATAGAGCCATGGAAGGCGGTATTGATGATGTGGGTTTAGGCGTTCTTTTTGGCTTAGAGGGCTACCGTTACGAATTTGCCGCCCAACTTATGCACGCTGAACACTTAGAAGCCGTTTTTGGCGTAGGCCCTCATACTATTAGTATGCCGCGTATAAAACATGCCGACGATATAGATCCTAATGCTTTCCAACATGGAATTAGCGACGAAGTATTTGCTAAAATTTGCGCTTGCATTCGTATAGCTGTCCCCTACACTGGCATGATCATTTCTACTAGAGAAAGTCAAAAAGTGAGAGAACGCTTACTTCATTTAGGTATATCGCAAATTAGCGGTGCTTCTCGCACTAGTGTGGGCGGTTATGCAAAAGAAGAAAAAGCCGAGGATAACTCTGCTCAATTTGATGTTAGCGATCAGCGCAGCTTGGACGAAATAGTACGCTGGCTTATGGAATTGGGCTACGTCCCTAGCTTCTGCACAGCTTGCTATCGCGAAGGGCGTACCGGCGATCGCTTTATGGAATTGTGCAAAAAGAAGCAAATCTTAAATTGCTGCCATCCTAATGCTTTACTGACCTTGGAAGAGTATTTGCAAGATTACGCTTCACCTGAAACTAAGCTTTTAGGTGAAAAGATGATTCAAGAGCAATTGCCTCTTATCCCTAAAGATAAAGTGCGTCAAATTACTGCCGAGCGCTTAGAGCAAATAGTTCAAGGGCAGCGTGACTTCCGCTTCTAACAACTAATAGCTCAGGCTGCCACTCTAGAATTAAGATTTAGTAGCCAAAACTAAGCTTAAATATAGGTGGCAGCCAATTTATTTCTTATTAGGAAGTTTTACATGCAAAATAATATACAAAATAATCTAAATAGTACGCCTTCAGCGAATCGCGTTCATATTGGTTTTTTCGGTCGTCGCAACAGTGGTAAATCTTCTTTAATCAATGCTTTAAGTGGCCAAAATGTATCTATAGTTTCCGAGCGAGCTGGCACAACTACCGATCCGGTAACAAAGCCTATGGAAATAAAAGGCTTAGGCCCTTGCGTGTTAATTGATACAGCCGGCTTTGATGACGATGAAGAGCTTCTGGGCGCCGAACGTGTAAAAAGAACAGTAGCAGCCGCTGAAAAAGTTGAACTAGCAATTATTTTAATTTCCGCTCAGCAAGTGGCGACAGATAATAATTTAGAACTTGAGCAACAATGGGCCAATAAACTTACTAAACAAGGTGCCAAACTGGTTTGGGTTTTAACTAAAGTTGACGCTATTTCGGATGCTCAAATATTACAAGCAGAAAAGCAATTGGAGCAATTGGGCATTAAGGCTATTAAAGTTAGTATTTATCAGTCAGAAACTGTGCAAAAATTGCGCCAAACTGTAGTCAAAAATGCTCAAAGGCAAGAAGAACGCACAATTTTGGGCAATTTAGTCAAAGCCGGTGACCTAGTTGTTTTAGTTATGCCTCAAGATATACAAGCTCCGCAAGGGCGTCTTATCCTCCCCCAAGTCCAAACTATTCGCGAATTATTGGATCGCCAATGTATTATTGCTGCCACAACAACTAACAATTTAAGCAAAACCTTAGCTTCACTAAGCAAAGCTCCAGATTTAATTATTACCGATTCGCAAGCTTTCAAGCAAGTTTATAGTTTAAAGCCAAAAGAAAGCCGCTTAACTTCCTTTTCTATTTTGTTTGCTGCTTATAAGGGCGACTTAAACTATTATATGCAAGGTACGGATAAGTTAACCGAACTTGACGAAAAGGCCCACATTTTAATAGCCGAATGTTGTTCTCACGCACCCTTGCAAGAAGATATTGGTCGCGTAAAATTACCACGCTTATTGCGTCGCCATTTTGGCGAAAATCTCCATATAGATATTGTCAGTGGACAAGATTTTCCTCAAGATCTTACGCCTTACGACTTAATTATCCAATGCGGCGCCTGTATGTTTAACCGGCAACATGTCCTTTCACGCATTGCTAGAGCCAAAGAACAACACGTTCCCATGAGCAATTATGGCCTAGCTTTAGCCTATCTTAACGGTTTACCACTACACGAATGTGCTTTGCCCCAGCACAATGAGCGCTAAAAAAAATCCCGAACAAGAAATTTCTGTTCGGGATTTTTTTATCGAGTGATGGATAACGCCTTAACTAAAGATTTTCAATAGCATCAGCAAAACGATCTAAAAGAAAATCGTCAAAACTAGAGTAAGAGTTTTCGACATCTCCATCACTCCATGAAACGACATTGCCAGTATTGCAATCTATACAATACAACCATTCATCACAATTTTCTATCACGACAAGGTTGGCAGCCAAACCATATTTACGGTATTTAAGCGTTTCATTGACAAAAAGAAGATTGCCATTTATGCCAATACCTATTATCTCAATTCCAGCAATACCGCCATGACCATACTGTTTAAGAAAATCAACATATTGATCAGGCAGTTTAATTCCGAGCTTTTGCTCTGCCTCTTCAAGCTGAAGTCCACTAACCAAAGCATGAGTAAAATCGCCCTTAGATTCGTGCTGTTTAATTAAACGTGCTAGCCGATTGCTCACCTTCCCTGTCGCTTCTGCTTTTTAAACTCAAAAAATAGGACTTAAACGCACCGTACAATCGCGAGGCCAGACCAAGTCGATCTTGACGTGAATGTGGGTACCTGGTGGCAAGGGATGGCCAGGAACGTGTGGACATTCATTTTCTAACAAACATCCGCAAAGTTGGACAATATGTTTATCAGGATGGTTAGCCAGTACAATAGCTTCCATCTCTTCGCCAGAATGCTCTTCCAAATAGCGCAAGATCCAATAATTTTTGCGCTCGCGCTCTAACATATCGGCTGTGCTGGTAGCTTGCTTAGTATAAGCTAAGAGACGATCTAAATCTTCAGCTTTATACATAGGTTCATCGGCTGAGCCATTAAGCATAGATTTGAGCTGGCGTTGCATCAAAAGATCATTATAGCGGCGTATAGGAGAAGTTACTTGTACGTAACTATCTAACCCTAGACCAGTATGGTGAGCTGGAGTAATACCCATAGTACCTTTTTTAAGGAAACGACGAGAATTATAAGCTTTTACAGGATCAAAATCATTGATTAGATCATCTAAAGGCTTTTCCGGAGGTTCTTGACTCCTAAAAATGCCAGGGGCTTCGTGTTCAGCCAAATAATTGCCAGCTGTAGCATTAGCTAAAATCATTAGCTCGCTAACTAAAAGTTGCGAAGGAGAGTCTGGAGCTTCACGCTCGATAAAGATTTGCCCGTCTTTAACCTTTACATTTACACGAGGGAAAGGAACAACCATAGCCCCATTGGCCAAACGCTTTTCCTTAAGCTTACGGACTATGTCCATAAATTTATGCCAACGGCCTTGAGCTAAGTATTCATTGGCAGAATCATAAGTAAGGCGTTCAGCTACTTTTATGACACTGGAGGCCATTTTTGAAGACACGATATTATAGTCAGCATCAAAGTCAACTAAGAAAGAAAAAGCCAAACGCTTCTTGCCAGCAACCAAGCTACAAACGCTATCAGAAAGAATTTCTGGGCACATAGGCACTTTTAAATCTGGTAAATAAATAGCCGTGCCGCGCTGTAAAGCTTCCTGATCTATTAAAGATTCGGGAGTAACATAATTAGAAGCATCGGCAATATGGATGCCAATGCGGAAAGTCCCATCTTCATTTTCTTCAAAACTTAAGGCATCATCAATATCTGTTGTTGTATCATCATCGATAGTGACACAAGGTAAAGAGGTAAGATCGAGCCTATTATCTTCTGCTTTGGCATTACCATCTTCATCTAAGAACTTAACGCAAGACATAGCCTCTTGCAATTCGTCTTCTTCAAATTGTGTAGAGATATTATATTTGCGCAAAGCTAAATTTTCGTGTTCCCCCCAAAGACCAGCTTTAAGCATAAATTGAAAAGGAGCGTCACGACGAGTAATATCAACAGATTTTAACAATTCGTTGATTTCTTTGTAACGATGCGACTCAGAACCATTGACGGCCACATCAGCAAAACCGCGCAAGAGCTTTTTGGCATTTTGCTCAAATTCTTCCGGATAAGTTAATTGAGCGCTGTCGCTAACAGGGTTTTTCCAAATATTTAAAACCCATTGGCTCAGAGCCGCTTGCTCTTTGCGATTAAATTCTTCAGCATCACGCCGCTGGAAAATTTCTTGCACCTGAGCTTCGGTACGTCTTATATAGCCACTACCTTTGCGATAAAAATAGACACTGTCATTGTCTAAGCTTCTATAAGTGGCCGAAAGAGCTTCCGAATCGGATCGACTTAAAATTAAATCACTAATTTCCTCCAAAGGCCAAAGATGATCATCACTTTCACCTTCCAAGAGCTCCCACAATTCAGCCGGATCGATTTGAGAGGCCAGCTCTTCACGTTTGGCCTGAGCTTTGACTAAAGCTTCAGCCAATACATCATAAGAAGAATTTGGGTCAATAAAGCCGGGAACGACAAACATAGCCTTGGAATCGGCGATCTTTTCTTCACGGCTGCGGGCGTTACGAACAAAAACTTTTCCTGGCTTATCTTGACGCAAACAAACAGCAGGTAGAAGCTTTTTATCTTGGATATACTCTAAATAAGAGCCTGGAGTTATCACTTAGGTGCACTCTTTTCTAGCAAAGCTCAGCTTCGCAAAATCGATTGAGGGGAAAACATTATAGTTTATTTCTTGGGAAAAAGTAGTAGAAATGGACTTGGATAATCAGTTAGCCATCTTTAATTCACAGCCGGGGTAATAGTGCTTAATAATATCAATATAGCTCTGACCAACTTGAGCACGTCCCTGGGCACCTTCTTGGCACAAACCAACACCATGTCCCCAACCACCACCTTTGATAATAATGCCATTTTCTGCCTTATCGATATAGAATAAAGTGCTCTTTAAACCAGAAGGGCCGATCTTGCCACCGCTAGTTAACCAACGGATTTTATCACCACTTACGGTAAAGCTTCCCTTATCTGTAACAATAGACAATTCGGCTACGCGGCCACTGCCAGTACGTTTAGTAACCGTTATATCTGTGAAATTACCGATATCAGCAATTTGAGCTCCACAAAGTACAGGCAAAGAAGCTTCCAACATTTTTTGGAAATTTACAGTTGAGAAATCGGCATGCCAACGGAACCTAGAAGCATTTTTGCAATAAGCTTCGGGCGGATTATCGATAAAAGCTCTAAATTTGCTCTCTAATTCTGGAGTATTTTCTACTATAGCGGCTAAATTAGTCGACTTATTTTCGTTTTCAACGGTTTGAGTTTGCTCCGGAGCGTAGTAATCTTCATATTCATTAGTACTATATTCGGACGTATATTCTGCCGGAGCATCGCTATTCCAAGGCAAGCCATTGATAGTATCACTGGAAGCGGTCAAATAGCTGAGCGGCTGGGCCATATCCCAAACATTTTCGATACTTTCACCCATACCACCACAAACAGCATGGTAACGTGTGTCGGCTAAGAAATTGTTATAGCAAATGATCATACCTTTCGTGGCTTCGATTTGTGCATTGACGTTGGCATTTTCTACACCAGCGCCGCCATAGACATGGCAATGGACGCCAGAGCAAAGATCATATCCTTCTTTATCATGACGCCCTAAATTGGATAAAGTATAAGAGCGAGCTACACAAGCCATAGCTTTTAAAGCTTCATTATCAAAGCGGGCAGGTACTTCGCTGGGTACTACTCCTTTAAGATAGTCTTCCACAGGCAAAGTATTGACTACTGAGATTGTATGTGTATTGTCCTTGCCTGGACGAATGGCGAAAGTAAGGCTGCCGCGATAAGAAGCTTGGACTTGAGATTTCTTCTGCACATTGATAGAAGTTAAAGTACAAACAGTAGGATCGCCAGCTAAAGAGGCAGAGCCATTACCGTAAGTTTCAGCAGCTCGCAAAGTTACAGGCTCTTCACTATTAAAAAGTAAGCGATCTTTTTCATCATAAAAATTGAGCCTCATCTTCTTCCACATAGTAGCAATAAGGCGAATTTTTATAACAGAGGCCTGACCGTCTGGATAGATAATACCGTTGGGAGCAGTAAGTTCAGCTTCGTCCAGAATATCTGGCAAACCAACTTTTACTTCAGTTGAAGGAGAAAAAGCTTTTTGAGTATCTTGGCTAGATTCTATATATGAAGCTAGCATAGCTTGGTTGCTGGGCTCTTGCTCAGAACCAGCTTTAGACTCTTGAGCATTGATAAATGCAGCAGAATTTGCTTTATGTTCCTTTATAGTTCTGGCATAAGAAACATACATAGTTATCAAGCAAGCTACAAGGGTGAAGATACAACTATATAAAAAGCGCTGTTTATTATTGCTCATGCCTTTATTCTCACTGTCCTGATTGCAAATTTGCCAAAGCTTCACGCAAACTGCCATTGGCTTCTTTTAAGGCTTGCTTAGCTTCTGTAAAGCTTACTTTAGCCAAAGAAGCAACCATTTCTACTTGACGTTTTACCAGCTTGGCATTGCTAGCTTTAACATCGATCATCATATTGCCCGCACAATGGCCCAAAGAAACCATAACTCCGGTAGAGATCATATTTAAAGCTAGCTTGGTGGCCGTGCCCGCTTTTAAACGCGTCGAGCCGCGCAAAACTTCCGGACCAACAGCCAGCAAAATAGGAAAATCAGTTTCTGCTGCTGCTTGAGCACCGGGATTGCAAAAAATAGCCCCGGTCTCAATTCCAGCTTGGCGTAACCGCTGCAAACCACCTAAAACAAAAGGTGTGCTCCCTGAAGCGGTTATACCAATAGCAAAGTCCTTAGAAGTTATAGTACGTTTGCTAAGTTCAACATAAGCTGCTTCCCTATCGTCTTCGGCATTTTCTACTGCCTCTACTAAAGCACCTGGGCCACCAGCAATAATAGCTTGTACTTGTTGAGGATCGGTACCGAAAGTGGGCGGACATTCAGCAGCATCTAACACTCCCAGACGACCGCTAGTACCAGCTCCAAAGTAAAAAAGGCGACCTCCATTTTTTAACTTATCGGTAGTAGCTTTTATGCATTCGGCAATAGTTGGTAAAGCCGCCTTAACTGCCAGGACAGCTTTGGCGTCTTCGCTGTTCATAAGTTGCACCAATTCCAAAGGGGTCATTTTATCTAAATGCAAACTTAAAGGATTGGATGCTTCAGTTAAATTTTGCATAAGCTCATCAATATCACTTTCAAAAAGACAAAAAAACTTGAAAGCAGCCGTAGCCTTTTCCAAGCTTCAAAAATAGCTAAGATCAAGCGTCTTAGTAGCGTTTCCTTTCCACTGCTGACGCTTAATCTTATTTTATACTCTTAATCTTCATCAAGTACCAAGTTAGGTATGTGCCCATTGGACCATTCCAAAACCGCCGTACCGCCAGCAGGCATCTCCAGCCAAGCCCGTCCCCGCTTATCGTTGCTTAATTGTTTAACTGCCGGAGTTCCCGCTCCTTCAATTAACGTCCAAGTCGGCGATTCAGCGCCCTTTTCTTCCAATTCTTGCATGCGAGTTTTGAGAACTTGATCGGAAATAGAGTGCATAACCATTCTAGCGCGACCGTCACTCAATTTTACCCAACGCCTGCCAATAGCTGGATCGACAATAATAGAATCTAAGATAGCCGGACTTTTCATCAATAAACCAGCGAAACGCACTCCTACAGAATGCGGCCCCTGACGCAAAGGACGCGGGCCATTAATAAAGACGCTGTCTACACAAGGATCATCAGTAGCTCCACCCAAGTTGACTCTAAAAATCTGATCTCCGTCAATGCGGACCATGATAGAAACCAAAGCTCCGGAGAAACTGCTCTTTAAAAAGTCCATGGAGAAATAATAGGGATCGTCACGCTCTACATCAAAACGCATCCAGAACATATTATCCCGCCCTACTACCACGAACTGGCCAGGAGTACCACCAGGATAATTTATATCGGCTACATCAAAAGCTTTTTCCACAGCTTTACCGGCTTCAAGTTCGACATTGGTGCCCGCAAAAGGACGACAAATATCTTTAGCGCCAATCCATTCGGAACAGCCGTGAGTTGATAATAAATAATTTACTAAGCTTTTAGCTTTGACATTATGACCATGATCGTCGAATTTATTGATATCGACAGCGGCACAGCCAGCCAAAGTACCGTATATATTGTTGCCGGTACAATCTTTTAAAGCTAATAAATTCTCTACAAGAGCTACTGTTCCCAAGATAGAACGCACTTCTTCTTCAGGACGCGGCGCCAAGCAATAAGGAACTTTACCGCTCAAAGCCAACTTGGCTAACAATCCCATGCCTTCTTTTTCGGCTGAAGCTTTAAAATCATCATTTTTCAGAAGCTGAGCTGCCTTAGCTAAAGCCATAGACGCATATTGTCTCTCCGGATAGAGAGTAATGCCAGCTACTTTTTTGTCTTCTTGAGGCACTTTATAGGTACGTTCTCTGTTTTCCTCAGTTACGTAAGATAGATGAGCGCCATAAGGATATTGCTTGGTGTCTGGACGCATAGCCGTAACTAAACCATCAGCCAACTTGGCTATTTTATCACGTCTTTCCGCCTTGGGACGATAATTTTCCAAAAGACATAACGCCAGCACAGCTTGAGATGCAGCATCTACACGACCATATAACCAAGCTGGCTCAATAAGGCCGTGCACAGTATTGCGCCGACCATAAATTTTAAGCCAACTATCCACAAATTCTAAATCACGCTCTGCCGATTTAACTAAACGCTCTGATAAATTTCCTCTCCCAGAAGCAACAAGCGCTCCTCTAGCCTTTACATGAGCAGCGTAAGCTCTGGTATAAATGTCACTAGCTGGATCTTGAGAGCAAAGTTTCTCAAGCTTATTTAAAGTGCCCTTATCTACAGAAGATCCATTTTTAGCTTGCATTAACCCAGAATAGATATCGAATAGATCCTGATAAGCAGGGATAACAGCTTTAATTGCGGCAACCGATTGTCCCGAGGCAGAAGTTTTAGAGTCTTTCTTAGTAACTTGTACTTGTGACTTATTTTCCGGTACAATATCGGCCTTTACACTAGGAGAAACTTGAAGAGAATCACTCCCCGAAACATTTACCGGAGCAGAATGTTCATTTGCTGGAAGAATTACGGGAAGCGATTCAGAGCTTTTGGTTTCGAGAGAATCTTTTGTTCTAAGTGGAGTTTGCGAATTTTGTATAGAATCGTGAATAGTAGTTACAGGATGAGGAGGCACAAAAAGCTCATCTTCATTTTGAGCATTGGCAGATTGCGTCCCTAATAGAGCTAAACTCAATAGAATAAAAGCATAATGGAAATATCTATTCATTGTTTTAATGGCTTCAAAATTTTACAAAGTGGGATAATCTAAAGGCTCAACTTGCTCGACAGATTGTGGAACAATAGCATCTTTCTCCGGCTCAATGAGACTAGGCTCTGGCAACTCCGTCTTGGAATGCTGAGATTTTTCACTCTGGAATGAACCTTCAATTAAAAAGCGTCCCATCACTTGACCAGCTGCTTGTACTTTATTGGTAGTTAAATCTACACTTACTCTCTGACTAGAAAGCCAATCGTTATCCCCATTTTCTAAACGCACATTACCTGACATTTCGATATTGGAAGCACCACGATCATACTTGGCTTTGTCAGCAAAGACTTTACGCTCTCCTTGGCGGAAACGAATATTTCCTTTAGCATAGCCAATTCCCTGAGCCCAATTGTATTCAAATTCGTCAGCTTCCAAATAAGCAGGTTCGGCGCTACTCTTAGACGATTCTTTACTATCCTGTAACTTAAATTTTGTGGAGACGACTTTCACTCCGCCTTTAAAAATAGCTCTCTGATTGCCATAGTAGACACGCAAAGAACGGCCGGTCACTGAAGTGCCAGGCTGAGCCAATTTGATGTTACCTTGGAAGTCGGCAATTTGCGTATCTGTATGGTATTTGGCAAAAGAAGAAGTCATGACGGCGTCTTGGCAAGTAAATTTTACGTTGCCTATAAGTCTGACCAACTTTTCTTTTTCGTTATAATCGCCGCGATCAGAATTTAAAGTGACAGCTTGCTTACCGTTAGGCACACTATCTTTGTTCTGTTCAGCTGCAGCATAGCCAAAGCAAGAACATCCCAAAAGACAAGTCAAAGCAACCGCAGCCAAACTACGTCTTATATCAACCATAAATCCTCACGCTCTAGATAGAATAGATCAGTCCAAAAGAGCCGACTCTTTCGCCACTAGAACCAATATACCCACCAAAAGCTAATGCTAATTTTTATTTTTGCCGTTCGATAAGAATCTCACTCTCACCAAATAACGCTATTTGGGCCGTTTGAGAATTTTTTTACATAGTAATTAACGAGCCATCTCGTACATAATTACTGCGCCAGCTGCAGCGACATTAAGAGATTCACTCTTAGCAGATAAAGGAATATGAACCTTTATATGCTCTTTACTGCGCCAAGATTTATCAACGCCTTTAACTTCCGCCCCCAAAATAAGTGCCGATTTGGCGGGGAAATTGACATCTTTAATATTTTGCCCACCGTGAGCCTCGGCAGTAATTAAAGTAAAACCTTCATCTCTGAGATCCTGACTCCAAGAGTCTAAGTCACGCTCATCTACACGCAAAACTGGCATATGAAAAACGGCCCCTGCCGCTGAGCGTACAGCTCTAGCATTAAAAGGATCAGCCCCTCCACAAATAAGCGCCGCTTCAAAACCGAAGGCTAAGCCAGAGCGAATCAATGTGCCTACATTGCCAGGATCCTGAACTTGACTCAAAACTAAAAGACGGGAAACTTGCAATATGTCTTCCGGCTTTACTTCTGGCAACTCAACAACAGCTAAAACACCTTGGCTAGTTTTAGCACAAGATAAATCTTGCATAAGCGAATCGGCAGCGATCCAAACCGAAGCTCCGGGACGCTTTCTTTTAACTTCCTCAGCCCATTGGGCTATTTCGGAAGCAAGTAAACGCTCGGAAATAAGCAAATGAACAATATCCAAGTCGGAAGAAAGCAATTCTTCTACAACTCGTATGCCCTCAACTAAGAAGCGTCCGGTCTCCAAACGATGGCTGGGAGAGTCGAGACGCTTTATCTCTTTAACCAGACGGCTGTGCCGCCCTATAAGTTCAAAACTCATAATCTGTGAAATCTGATACCAGATACTTTCGGCCTTCCAATTCCACTATATCGGAAGGATCAAGATGGCGACCGCGCTGGAAACACGGCTCGCCGTTGACGCTGACTAACCCCTGCTGAATAAGCACCTTCCCCTCACCGCCGGTACCTATCAATCCGGCCAGCTTAAGGAACTGCCCCAAGCGAATGCGCTCGGGGCGTACAGACTCTTCAGCACTAGAAAAATCTGCCATTATAACCTTACTCTTCTCCACTCTCTTCATCTTCAGCAGGAAGACCAGCTTGGATCCGACAAGCCTTGACCAGCTCATCGATCTCTCTGGCTCCACGCTGTACTTTTATCGAAGCGTCGCGCAACTCACGTACGCCTTCGACCAAATTGAGAGAGTTGTTATCCTCCACGAATTTACGTAAATGTTCTACGGCTTCAAGCATAGCTCTGGCACCGTTGTCGATTTCGGCTCGGCTGTTGGCAATTTGAGTTTCAATCACGTGAAGCTGCTCGAGCTCTTCCTCATCGAGGCCAGAACCATCAAGCTCGGGCTCGGGAGGCAAATTGATCAAATTATCTTCAATCAAATTGCGGAACCAATCGAGTACTTCGCTATATTCCTCACCAGTAATTCTACCTTCGGCAACTTTATTGACAGCTTCAAAGACAGCGACTAAGTTTTTAGTCATAACTAACTCGCCACCGTACTGTACTTGTCCGCCCTCTTCCTGAATTTCCATAGTGGAAGTTTGCATAGCTCCACCCATAGTAGAATTGAGCATACGAGCTCCGCAATTGGAACAAGTACGATTGCCAGGATCGTTGTAAGCTCCACAATGGATGCAAGGCACTTTATCAGCTTGCTCGCCAATGCTGTCAAAGCCTTCTTTACTAGCGTAAAGCTCGTCGGCAGCTTTCAAAAGCAAAGCAATAGCCGCCTCAAAACTATCTTCCTGACCGTGAACTGTGTTTTCCAACATGTCGATAGCCTTGAAATGATCTTCGAAAGCGGCTCGACAGCCAACCATTTGCTGACCGATTTGCTCACAGTCATTGGGAATAGCTACCAAAGATTCAATTTCACGCCATAAATCATCAATATTGGTGCGGAATTGCTCTAAAGACTTGAGGAAAGCTTCATCATCGAGGCGACCATTTTTCCAAGACTTAGCCAAATTAATAATCAAATTTACCTGGGGAAGTTTGCTCTCTCCCTTGGTAGCTAAAGCCATAGTAAAGTTTTCTACGGATTGGCGTAAAGAAGCACCTGCGTTGACGATATCTTCAATGTAGGGTTGCATAGCCTCGGGGCCATCATCCAAAACTGAGCGAAGTTCCAAAACGGTATCAGCAAAGTCACAGTAAGCTCCCATCAAGCTCTCTTTTTGATATTCGTTGGCTTCTTCATTGGAAGTGACATCGCTGGCGGCCACTCTGGCATTTACATAAATATTGACGATAGTGCGCTCTATAGCGGCTTTGGTGACAGCTTCCTGAATAAAACCGTCACAAAGACGAACCAACACGTTAATCATAGGCATATTGGTCGGGCCCATCTCGCCTTCTTCACGGCTGTAGCCTTCAAAAATTAAACGGCCATTGATACCAACATTCAGAATGACTTCAGATGCTTGCTGGTAGACGTCTTCATCTTTAGTCTCGATATAAGTGAGGATCCCACGCAATCCTGAGTTGTAATCTTCCAAAGAAGCTTTTACTTCTTCGATAATCTCAGGAGCTATTTCTAAGCACTCGTTGCCGCCTTCTTCCAATTTGGCAACTACTTCTTTTTGAGTTTTGTCAACAATTGCTAATTGCTCAACCACAATCAGGGCTAAAGACTGTAAATCGAAGTCCCCCGCGTGTGCCCGCTCCAAGCGCTCTAAAATCATGTTGCATACCGGAGAAACTGTGGGTGGGATATATCCCATATTGTCAGACATGCGGCAGAAGCCTCCTGAGCTAAAAAATATTGAATTACTTTCAGAAGCTTAGACGGATGGCTCAGCTTTTCCTTTTCAAATAAGCCCGAAGATTACACATTAAACAGCGTTATTTCCACAGCTCGCGACAGATATGGGAGGAGCTGCCTTCAGAAATAGCTACATTACCGATTTAACCAATAAGCACTGTTCATTTTTATTTAATTATTAGTTTATGACCATTTTATATTTTGCTTGATAAATGGAAACAACCTGCTGGCAATATAAAGAAAAACTTTATGCCTGGAGGAAAAGATTTAATGTCTTTGGATAGTGATATCAATAATTGTGATTTTTCCCTTTTTTGGTTGTATTTATCGATGATAAAAGGAGTTTCAGAAACTAAACTCAATCGTTTAGCCGGTTTATGCAAATTTAATCCTGAAATGGTCAAGGAAGAAATAGAGCGCCAAAATGAACAGCGCGAAGAAAGCAAAAAATATCTATTTCCAAAGCTTGACGAAGTTAAACAACGTTGGCAAGTTTATAGTCAAAAATACAAAATATTAACCGTCAGCAGTCATGATTATCCGCAGCAGCTATTTGATCTTGAAGATCCACCTTCTATCTTGTATTGTCGCGGCAGCGGCACTCTAAACTTAAGCAACGGAGTAGCTATAGTAGGTTCACGCAATGCTAACGGTTACGGCCAAGCTGTGGCTTTAGAGCTAAGCACTTCGCTGGCTAAGCATGGCTTAACCATAGTTAGCGGTCTAGCTTTGGGCATAGACACTTGCGCTCACTGCGGGGCCTTGGAAGGTGGCGGCCAAACCGTAGCTATTATGGGCAGCGGCATCAATATATGTTATCCGAGATCCAATAAAAAGTTAAGCCAATCTATAGAAGAGCAAGGAGTGATTGTCTCTGAATATCCGGAAAATTTCCAGCCGCTGCCCTATAATTTTCCTTATCGCAATCGTATTATCGCCGCTTTATCTAAAGCAGTAGTCGTTGTGCAAGCCAACTATAAAAGCGGAGCTATGATTACTGCCAACCTAGCTGCTGACCTAGGGCGCCAAGTATTAGCCGTACCTGGCCCTATTAACAGCCAACAGAGCGAAGGGCCCTTAGAGCTAATAGCCAACGGAGCAGGATTGGTACGTCACAGTTTGGATGTCTTGGACAGCTTGGGAGTCTTGCTATCTATACCGCAAGGCAAGCCGGTAACTATGCCTAAAGATAATCTAAACCGTTTAGAACGCTCTATTTTGGAAGCTTTGGATTTTAGCGGCACTGATACAAGCACAATTTCTTTGCGTACCTCTTGTCCGTTAGGCCATTTGGTCGCCACTCTTAATAAACTTGAACTAAGTGGCCAAATTATCAGGCTACCAAATTCTCTGTGGGTGCGCAAATCACAAATCAAACCTTCAGCTCAAGAAAAACAAGGGCAACTTTTTTAGCATTAGCTAAAAAACGCCCTAGCCATTAACTGTCTTACTTGAGAGCCGTCATTTAAGGTATCAATTCTTCCAAGCGTGGCATTTCTCCCAGCGGCATAGTAGTAACATACATAGAAGCTGTAGCTACATTGTCGCTGCCCTCCTCGCGGCAGCTAATTTGCGCCCCGGTAGTATCGTCCTTGGGAGCATAATAAATGGCGCTATTATCGTTAATGACTTCCAATCTGCCACGACCAGAGATAGCCCACAGGTAGCGTTTTTTCTTGGCTTGCACAGGTTCAGCGCCATTTTCTTTTGCCTCGGTAGCATTTTTAACATTTAAGCCATAACGCTCATGGATACGTTGGACACGTTGTTCATGCTTAGTAGGCAAAGCCTCGGCCGTAAGCACAATATGCTCTCCGGGGCGCAATACACAAGTAGTCGGCACAATTTTAAAAAGTGGTGTTTCAGCTACAGCATCGGCCAATTCTACGTCAGCAAAGCCGCTGGGTTTGTCATTTTTGGCTCCCAACATAATATAACGTCGATCATTGTAGTCGACCAAAGCTTCCAAGCCACCATAACGAACCATAAAGCGATCCGTATTGGGCTTAGCTACAGGTTGATTATTTTGGTCTAAAGCTAAAGCGCAAAATTGATAGACGCCCACAGGCAAGTCACGCATATCAATAGTGCGTATTCCTTTATTACCATCCAAAATCCAGGCTTTAGCCGCCTGGCCACCTTCTTCCGACAAGGGAGGCATATGGAAAGCTAAAAGCAGAAGATTGGCTCCTCTAACTGAAGCAATATTGTAACGGACTTTGGCCTTGGCAAATTTGTTTATTTCAGCATTGCGCATGCAATTATCAATAAAATACCTAGGTGTAATACGAGTCAGCTTAGGATCTTCAAGTAAAGCTTTGAGCTCGAGTTCTGTAGTCGGATATCCAGTATTTTCAGTAACTGTTTGTACATTTTTAGGCACATAGGGAACACTTAAAGCCTTATCTTTTGCTGGTGCAACTTCAGGAGTTGAACCTCCTTTAGAATTGCTTCCTTCCGAAAGTTTGACGTTATCTAAGGCCTTCGTATCTGTTGAATCATTTGAATTTGTATTAGGGACAGATGTTTGAGCCTCATTAGGAGCTATTGTGTCCAGTACTCCATTATCGTATTGGAAGCCAGGCTCACCTACAGTAGGAGCTGGAATAACCGGAGCAGGCATTAGAACACCTGTAGTTTGTTCATTTTTGCTTCCTTGAGCTGGCCGAACTCTTACAGTAAATTGGTTATCTGAAGAAGCATTGCTACTAGATTTTGCTTTAGCTGTAGGATAAGTGCCCTCGGTGCCATCTTTAGGAGCAGCGATCGTTTTTACGGCATGCTTTTTGGCTTTAGAAGAACCTGCCAGCGGATACGTGCCTTCATTGCCGTCTTTGGGAGGAGACTTTACGACAGCGCTTTTCTTACTTGAAGCTGAATTGGTAGAACCTGCTTTAGATTGATCGATAACAATATTGGTAATTTCTAAACCGTCAACTACCTTTCGCTCGATCTTGGGCTGTTGTGCCAAAAGATGCTCAAATTGGGGTGCTTCTTCGGCCTCAGTTAAAGTAGGCATTCCCACTAAGACGGCTGCTGCCAATAAAGATATTGCCAAACGTGAATGCATAATCCTAGCCTCCTAAATTGCCTAAAAACGAGCAGAGCTGTGAAATATAAGCCTTGCAAAAATAATGCCGGGAAGGGAATTTTCTTTACAAAAAAAAATTCCCCCCAATAGCAAATGCAGTTTGTTAATCCTCAAAATTATTAGTTAAAAGCTTATAAAATAGGCTTTGATTCGTTAACTGAAAGGCTTGTCGGCTAATGCATATTTATTTAGCTCAACCCCGTGGTTTTTGCGCCGGCGTTGATCGCGCTATTTCGATAGTTAATTTTGCCTTGGAAAAATTCCAAGCTCCAGTTTACGTACGCCATGAAATTGTTCACAATTACCATGTTGTCAAAGAATTAAAAGATAAGGGAACTATTTTTGTCGACGATATAGAATCTATTCCAGAAGGCTCCGTTACCATTTTCTCAGCTCACGGAGTTTCTCCTGATATTAGAGAAAAAGCTATTAAGCGTAATTTACGCATTATTGATGCTACTTGTCCTTTAGTTACTAAAGTACACTCTGAAGCTAAGCGTTATGCTAAAGACGGTTATCATATTATTTTACTCGGCCATAGAAAGCATGTTGAAGTAGAAGGCACTATGGGTGAAGCGCCCAATTCCATTACTTTAATAGAGACTGTGGAAGATTTAGATAATGTCCAATTGCCCAAAGATAAGCCGATTGCCATCTTAACTCAAACGACTTTAGCTGTAGATGAAACTCAAGCTATGATTGAAGCTATCAAAAAGCGCTTTCCTTCAGTTGTTCAGCCTAAAGCCAAAGATATTTGCTTTGCCACTACCAATAGACAAAAAGCAGTTAAAGAATTAGCTAAAGTTTGCGATCTAATTTTAGTAGTTGGCTCAGCTAACTCTTCCAATTCCAATCGCTTAGCCGAAGTTGCTAGAAGTCATGGCGTTAAGTCTTTACTCATAGATGATGTAAGTAATTTAACTATCAATGAACTTAAAGAGGTAAAAAATTTAGGTATAACTGCAGGCGCTTCAGCTCCGGAATTTGTTGTTCAGAATTTATTGACTTGGATTCGTCAACACTATGAAACAGATGTCCACACTTTAGATGTCGGTTCAGAAGAAGCTAATTTTACTCTAACTAAAGATATTAGAGAGATGGACAGTCTTTAATAAAAAAAGCGGCGCTTTCAAACTTGAGAGCACCGCTTTACTATTTAGGCTTACTATTTGATCAAGCAAAATAGACTAATATTTGCTACGTCCGCGACCACGTAAACCAGCTAAACTGGCCAGAGATTGGCGTTTATTGCCAGAAGACTTTCTCTCTAAGCGAACCTTTTGTGAAGGGCGCACGTCGAGTTCTTCAATTTCTTCAGTATCATCTAACCAAACAGGAGCAGGATCGTAGCTAAATTCGTGACCTGCAATAAAAACAGGGTCGCCAGGAACAGCACCAGCTTCACCCAAGCGCCTCTCTACTCCCCAAGCATTGAAGCGGCGTTGCATACGGTTGACAGATTCTTCCTCATCTAAATTGGTCATGCGCACCAATTTATTAACACGCACACCATCTACATGCCAGCCGTCTTCTTCGCGACTAATAGTAAAATCTTCGGGAGCAGGTGCAACTTCAGGAGTAATCTCAAAAGCAGGCAAATCGGGAGCATGCTGCACAGTTTCAAAAACGTCCATCATCAGCTCATCTAAGCCGAAACGAGTATAACAAGAGACTAAATGTAACTTAAGTCCACGCTCCGCAGCAGCTTTTTTGATAGCTTCTAATTCCTCTTCTTTGTCCGGCAAATCAATCTTATTCAAAGCTACCACTTCGGGACGAGTAGCTAAAGAAGCGTCGTAAGATTCCAATTCTTTTCTAATTTGATCATATTTGGCCAAAGGCTCATCTTTATCTACATCAGCCAAACTTAAAATGTGCAAAAGTACCTTGGTGCGCGAAATGTGACGCAAGAAATCATGGCCTAAACCAGCTCCGTCGGCAGCACCTTCAATAAGACCAGGAATATCAGCAAAAACTAAAGTACGATAGTTGCGTTCCCAAACACCAAGTACGGGACACAAAGTCGTAAAAGGATAGTCAGCAATAGCCGGTTTGGCATTAGTAACAGAAGCCAGAAGAGTCGACTTGCCAGCATTGGGGAAGCCGATAATACCAACTTGAGCGACAACGCGAAGCTCCAAACGCAACCAGCGTTCTTCACCAGGCTCCCCAAGTTCGTGGTCGCGAGGGCCGTTGTTGATCTCAGTAACAAAGCGCGTATTTCCTCGGCCTCCGCGTCCGCCCTTAGCTACAACATATTCGGCACCAGGCTCGTTTAAGTCGGCAATTAAATCATGACCTTCATCTGTATACACTAAAGTTCCCACCGGAACAGGTACACGCAAATCGGCTCCATTAGCTCCTGTTTTATTGGAGCTGCGTCCAAAACCGCCAGGCTTAGCTCTAAAGTGAGAGCGATGTTTAAAATCAAGAAGGCTGCTGCTATTTTCGCAAGCATAGAAAATTACACTGCCACCACGACCACCGTCGCCGCCATCGGGGCCGCCCATAGGCACAAACTTTTGTCTATCAAAAGAGCAAGCTCCTCGGCCGCCCTTACCACCTTGCACAAATACACGAGTTTTATCTATAAAATTTCTACTCATAAAACCATACCACTTTTTCTAATTTTTTCTAAATATTCGGCGAAACCCAATCATCTAAATGTACAATATTTTCCAACGAAAGAAAAGCAAACAACCGAAAGTTGCGGCAAATTTGTCAAAAATGTCTTTTTTCCTTTATGTTAGTTTTAACGCGTTCATTTCATAGCAAGCGAACATTTAGTTGCCGACAAGCTATAGCCGAGGGCTACAACTACTACTTACATTTACATCGCGTACGTGTTAGTGCTAAATTTATAGCCTCGTTTATGGGTTCGTTATATCCCTCCTCGCAAGATCGCTAACGCGATAAAGTTTTCTCCGGTGAGTATAACGAACGTTTTGGGCGACTATAAATTTCATTTAATATGCGTAGTTTTAAACAACAGGCGAAGGCAGGGGCGATGGAAGGCGAATAACATTGGCCGTTAGGCCAGTTCGAGCCTGTAAGAGCCGCTAGCTGGAGCTAGCCAACATGAACATGAGC
>DHKB01000071.1:0-12246 GCA_002407045.1 Candidatus Bruticola papionis
GCTGCTACCGAGCCAGTTGCAGAAGTAGCGGCCGAGTCTGCTGCTAAAGCTGTTACTGAAGTTGCTGCTGTAGCAACCGCTGAGTCTGTCGCTGAAGCTGTCGAAGAACCTGAAGAAGAGCCTATAGTTAATAATAGTAAGCTTAAATTACCTATGTTTGCTGTCGGTAGGCTCAAAGATCGTTTGGAAGTGACTCTTGATGCAGCTCTGGCCGACAAATTGGACAGAATAGATGATATTGTTGAGCAAACGGAAGAAGCGGAGAAGTTACCGACTTTGGAGTTGCTCCCGCAATTAAGTGGCGATATACCTTTTGTTGCTAGCCATGACTTACAAGTTATCGATGAGGTGAAAGCTGGCCTTGAGCTATCGAAGAACGGCGAATACGATTTGGCCTTAGCTAAGCTGGCTAAATTGCTAAAACAAGACAGCTACATTCTTCAGCCCAATTTGGCTATTTTGCACAATTATGTCAATATGGCCCGCTGGGAAGATGCCTATAAGGCTGGCTTGCCTTTGCTTTATAATACCTTTGGCACAGATTATTGGGATAGTTATGCCAAGGATATGATCCAAGCTATCATCAACAAAATGTCGGCTGACAATTCCGAAATTGAGAGCAAAAAATTACTTTTTGTTTTGGCTTTGGTGTGCGCTAAATATCCTATTACGGCTCGAAAATTCCTTCGTTTAGCTGATACTATACCAGAGAAGTGTCCCGATGAAGCTGCTTTACACTATTACTTGCTTAAAGTAGGGGTAACTTCAGCTAGTATTGACAATACTGTTGAGGCATTGCAAGAAATAACCACTTGTCCGGAACTATTTGACGAACTTTTTGAACAAGCAAAAAATCCTGTTAACAAAAAGTACAAACCTGTTTTGGAAATGATTGAGACCCTTTATCTTGATAGTAAAGATGAAGCCAAAATTAAAGAAGATAAAATCGAGAGTTTGGTGCCTTTAGGGCCGGTACAAATCTCTCCGGCTGATGTTAAGCGTTACTATAGCGAAGAAAAAGCTGGCAAAGTTGTAAAATTTATGCTGGATAAGCTTTTTCCTGAAGCCGGTTTTGAACCTGCATCTTGGCCTGAGCGTTTCAATGGCATAATTGAGGAAATGAAGCTTATTCCTTTCAATTTTAAGCCTGCTGAAATTTTCGAGCGTTTAAATACACGTATCTTTAAGTTCTCCAATGTCGATTGTCGCTATTATGACGGACAGGAGCAGTTTTTCGTCAAAGCTTTTGATTTCGAAAAAGGCAAGATCTTTATTTTCCATGCTAAGATGGCCGAGCTTACGACAGTTGAGCAACAGTTCATCATTTTGCGTAAATGTTTCCAACTTTACCATCAGCATACCAAGTTATGGCACTCTCGCCTATCTTTGGACGATACCATGATGTGTAAATTACTTGAAACAACAGTAAAAATGTGTATCGAAAGCGGTGTAGAAGCTGCTGAACCTTGGCTCAAAGTTGTTGGCAATTATGATGCCGACACTCCCAATCTTTATAGAAAAATATCGGAAACAATTACTCGTTTATATCGAATTACCAGCTATGAGCCTTTCTTAATTTTGAAAGAGTTTTTATTCACTAGACGTCCTTTCACCTCGGTGTTGGATGGAGATGCCAATAGGTTCGCAGCCAAGGCTGTGGGCATTACCGAGGCTTCTTACGGATTAGCGCGTTTATTCGCCGGTATGCGTTCAGATTACGACATTTTGGCACAGGATGGTTTTTGTGCTTTATATGCCGATCTGCAAGCGAAAGATGAATTTTTGCGTAAATCTTTGCAATTACTGTGGACTTCTTATTTGCAAAACAATGACTACATCTAAGTATATGGAGAGTTGATGTGAAAAAGTATCTAGCTGAGTTTATGGGTACGGCCATGCTAGTCTTCTTTGGCTGCGGCGCCGCTATTTTGCATAAAGTGCCTACTTCTAGCGTAGGTTGTGGCTATTTAGGTGTGGCTATAGCTTTTGGTTTAGTACTTATGGCTATGGTTTATTCTATAGGTCCGGTTTCTGGATGCCATCTTAACCCTGCCGTTTCTCTGGCTATGGTTATTTTGGGACGTATGGAAACAAAAGATTTCACAGGCTATCTGGTCGCTCAAGTAATGGGCGCTTTTGTCGGAGCTTTCCTTTTATATGCTATTATAGGCAGCCATGAAATTTTAGGCGTAGCTAAAGGAAGTTTTGGTTGCAATGGCTTTGGAGATGCTAGCAACACTCAAATAAGTGGCACTATAGCCTTTCTAACTGAAGTCGTACTTACTTTTTGTTTTGTATCTACAGTTCTATTTGTTACTTCCAAACCGGAGTATGCTAGTGTAGCTGGTTTGGTTATCGGTTTGTGCTTGGTTGCTGTTCACATCGTCGGTTTGCCTTTAACCGGTACTTCCGTCAACCCTGTTCGCAGTTTGGCTCCAGCTTGTGTTAAAGGCGGTCAAGCTCTAGCTCAGGTTTGGGTTTTTATTATTGCTCCTTTAATTGGTGGAGCTTTGGCCGCTTTCTACAATATGGCCGTAGGTAACGAAGAAATAGTCGTTGCTGAAGAAAAGTAAAACTAAGCTTATAAATAAAAAGTGCTTCCTACTTGCTTCTTATTTCGCGGGTGGGGGGCATTTTTTATAATAACGTCAGCTTAGGTAGCAATATGTTTAGAAAAGTTAAAAATAAGAAGAGTAAGCCATTACCACGATTGGGACAAGCTCATTGAGATGATGTGCAGCTGATTAGTATAAGCCTAAGTGGTAAAACAAGTCATTCAAGGGGGAAAATCTTGAATATTTACAGAAGGAGACAAAATCCAATGCATAGTTCAATGAATAGTTGTGCCATAAGATATTTTGAAAGGGGTTCGATATGTCAGAGTATAAAATGACCCGCTTAGGCGATGTTTGCACTTTCCAAGGCGGAGTAAATATCGATCGCAGTCTGCTCAACGAAGACGGAACAGAGGGAGTTCCTGTCATTCTGCATAGCGACATTGAAAAAGGGCAGGTTTCCACCTACTACACTGGTGACTACTCCAAAGAACAACTTGTCCACAATGGAGAATATTTAGTATCGCTTACGGATCGTTTGTCCATCGAGCCTTGGAATGGCGAAGATGCCCTCTTTAGTCATCATTTCTGCCGTTTGTGCCCTGACACTGAGCAATTAAATCCTTTATACATGGCTTACGCTCTTTCTTACATCTTCTGCAAACTCGAAGATGATGAAAATGCCGGTATCCTCGAAGACGACGTCTCTATCGACGATTTGAAAGATACCGTTATTCCTTTACCAAGTTTGGAAGAGCAAGAACTTATTGCTGACGTATTGCGCAACGCTTACGACTTAATGAATTTGCAATTTGAGCAGCTTGATAAATCTGAAGATTTAGTAGCCGCTCGCTTTACCGAACTTTTCGGACAGGTAGATATCAATGATCGTGGCTGGGAAGTGAAACCTTTAGGTGCTTTGACTGAACGTTTGAAATCTCGTTCGCTTTTAGCCAAAGATAGAGTGCCTGGTGAATATCCTTACTATGATTCTACTGGTATAGTTGATAGTGTAGATGAGTACCTTTTTGATGAAGATTTACTCTTAGTGGCCAAGGTTGGATCTATACTTACTTCTGGTGATGCTCCTATTGCTAGAGCTGTACACGGCAAGATCTGGGCCAGCGATTTGGTTCATGTTTTGCGTATCAATCCTGATGCTGGCGTTATTCCCGAATATTTGGAAATGGTCATCAACAATTTGGACATCACTTCCAGCTTGCGTGGTGGCGTCATGCCCAAGCTTCCTAAGTCTGCTTTGAACGAGTTGCCCATTCCTATTCCTCCCATGGAATTGCAAATAGAATACAAAGGCTTTTTGAGCACAATAGACGAGCAATGCGAAAAAACGGCTCAGCGCATAAACGAAACTTCGCAAATTTGTCACAGCCTCAATCAGCGCTACTTTGAAAGTGCTATAAGCTACGAATAAAAGAATATAAGTGATCGACTATAGGGCGGAGCCGCTTTATGTCGATCATTTTAATGGGCGCCCCAGTTTTTTGTTATGTTATATTTAACGGCAAAAGGCGGGGCTTTTTTTTATTGGGGGGAGCTTTTTCTTGCAAAAATGTTGTATATGATGTGCAAATTATAAGCAAAGCTTATATGTGCATATGATGGCTTTTTGTTACTGTAGAATAGCCGTTTTGAGTAAAATATTTCTGTCTCTTTAACAATTTTTGGCCTGTTTTAAACTGTTCCTTGGAGTCCATTTGTCGTATGATACAGGGAGGTACCGTCTCTACGTGGTTGTATATTTGTGATGACGGTTACTCTTATTGCGCTTCAAATTATGTGTTGCTGGGCATGGTTTTTAGCGCCTTTTCTGATAGGATTTGTTTTTTATTAGGAGTTGTGAAATATGGATAAAGTTCATGAAAAATTGCCAGTCATGACGTCCTACGATCGTTATTTGTGGTGTAAGGCCGCTCATCATAAAGCATATCGCCGTATGGGTGCCCACTTGGCGACTTACGAAGGGCAAAAAGGTGTTCATTTCGCTGTTTGGGCTCCCAATGCCGAGCGCGTTTCTGTTATTTGTGATTTGAACAAATGGACTCCCGACGTTAATCCCTTGATCCTTAATAACGACACGGGTGTTTGGCAAGGTTTCATCCCTGGCTTGAAGGAGGGCGATTGTTATAAATACGCCATAAAACCTCACCAGGACATTATCCTTGAAAAGGCGGATCCTTACGCTTTTGCTACCGAAATTAGACGTCCCGGAAGTGAGTGGGGGAAGGCTTCAGTCATTTGGGATATAGGCAAATACAAGTGGAAAGACGACGAATGGATGGCTGACCGAGCCAAAGGGGCTATTCGCCGTCAAGCCATGAACATTTATGAATGCAATTTGGCTTCTTGGCGTCGTAAAAATGGTACTGAGTATCTTACCTATGAAGAAGCTGCTCAAGAGTTAGTTCCCTATCTCAAAGAGATGGGCTACACTCATGTTGAGTTTATGCCTTTAACTGAATACCCTTACGATGGCTCTTGGGGCTATCAATCTACTGGCTACTTTGCTCCTACTAGTCGTTTTGGTACTCCCGAACAGCTCATGCACCTTATCGATGAATTGCATTGCAACGGAATAGGTGTCATTTTAGACTGGGTGCCCGCTCACTTCCCCAAAGATGCTTTTAGTTTGGCTCGCTTCGATGGCAGTTGCCTTTACGAGCATGAAGATCCGCGCCAAGGTTGCCATCCTCAGTGGGGAACTTACATTTTTAACTATGGACGCAACGAAGTACGTAATTTCCTCATTTCTTCTGGATTGTTCTGGTTGGAGTGTTATCATGTAGACGGTATTCGAGTAGATGCCGTGGCTTCTATGCTCTACTTAGACTATGGCAAACAGAGTGGCGGTTGGATTCCCAACAAATATGGCGGCCATGAAAACTTGGAAGCCGTATCTTTCTTGCGCGATTTCAACAGCGCTGTTATTAAGGAGTGCCCTGGTTGCTTTACTTGCGCTGAAGAGTCCACTTCTTGGGCTCATGTGACCGGTCCCGTCGAAGAAGGCGGATTAGGTTTCACTTTTAAGTGGAACATGGGTTGGATGCACGATACGCTTAAGTTTATGTCTGACGATCCTATCTATCGTCGTTACAGCTACAATAAACTTACCTTCGGTATGCTCTATCAATACTCCGAAAATTTTATCTTGCCTTTCTCACATGATGAGGTTGTTTACGGAAAACGCTCTCTTCTGAATAAAATGCCCGGTGATGACTGGCAGAGATACGCCAATTTGCGCACTTTGTATGGCTATATGATTGGCTATCCTGGCAAGAAGCTCAGCTTTATGGGCAATGAATTTGCTCAGTGGAACGAATGGAATTTTAACCAGTCTTTAGATTGGCATTTAATTTCTGAGAAGCCTCATAAGCAAATGCAAGAGTGGTGTCAAGCTATCAACCATTTCTACAAAGAGCATCCCGAGCTTTGGGAACTGGACAACAGTCGGGGTGGGTTTACCTGGTTACAGTGTGACGATCCTGATAATAGTGTGGCTATTTTTGTGCGCTATCCTTTGGGTAGAGGCAGCGTTGTTATGGTCGCTTGTAACTTCACCCCCGTACCGCGTTGCAACTACCGTATAGGTTTGCCTGTGGAAGTAGAAGGCAAATGGCAACTGGAGCTCAACTCTGACGATCCTAAATACGGAGGCAGTGGCTACAAAGTTGATCAGGAATTGGCAGCTCAGCCGGTGCCCTTCGGATCTCATCAGCTCTCTTTGGAACTGACTTTAGCTCCTTTGGCTTGCATGTTCTATACTGCAAAAACTCTCAACGCTGTAGAACATGTAAAATCAGAAGAACTCAAGGAAAAGGCTGCTGCTAAAGCAGAAGTAGTCTCAAATTCTGAGCCTGAAGATGATCGCTTCAGAGACAAACGCTCTAAGATTAAGTTCGATCATCCTCTTTCTTAGGCAAGTTACAGTCAGCGAACAGCTTTTAAACAGCCCTTAAAGGAGGTTATGTCCGTTTAAGGGCTGAAGGATTTGCCCATAAAATTAAACAGGCAAGGCTTCCAAAATTTTTGGTAAGGGATCCTATCGGTTCCGACAATAACTTTTGGGGGTCTTGATTTTTGTTCATGGAATATCATTTAGCTAATCGTATGAATTTCGTGTCTGCTTCTGAAGTACGCGAAATACTCAAAATCACTGAGCGCCCTGACGTTCTTTCTTTTGCCGGTGGCCTTCCTGCTCCCGAGCTTTTCCCTCACGAAGAACTTGCTAAGCATGCAGCGGCCCTTCTTCATGAGGAAGGTGTACGTGCTCTTCAGTATGCTCCTACCGAAGGCTATGTTCCCCTTAGAGAATGGATTATAGAGCGTCTCAACCATCATTGGGGAATGCATGTAGAAGGACTGGATAATATTCTCATTACCAGCGGTTCTCAGTCTGGCTTAGATCTTGCTTCTAAGCTTTTGATTGACCAGGATGATGTTGTCTGGACTGAAGCACCTACTTATATGGCTGCTTTGGCCGCTTTCCGCATGTGTGGAGCCAAATTTGAGGAAATGCAATGTGATGACAATGGAGTCATAATCGAGGGCTTGGAAGATAGGCTCAAGACTAGCAAGCCTAAGTGTGTGTATGTCATTACCAATTTCCAAAATCCCTCAGGTCGTACATGGAGTATGGAGAGAAGGCGTCTCTTTATGGAGCTTATGAGCAAATACGAAGTTCCTGTTATTGAAGATAACGCCTACTACGAAGTCTGTTTTGATAATTTAGAGCATTGTTCTCTTTCCCATTTTGATACTAAAGGACTAGTCATTAATTTAGGCAGCTTCTCCAAGGTACTTTGCCCTGGTTTGCGTGTTGCTTGGCTTACAGGCGATCAAGAATTGGTACGCAAAATGGTTATTCTTAAGCAAGCTACCGATTTGCAAACTCCTTTGCTCAATCAGATGATGATCTATCGTTATTTAATGAACAATGATTTCAATGAGCGTTTGCAATTGATAAGTGATACTTATAAAGAGCGTTGCCTGGCCATGATCAGCGAATTGGAAGTTCACGCTCCGCAAGAAGTGCGCTTTACTAGGCCTCGGGGTGGTATGTTTGTGTGGTTAAAATTGCCTGAAGATATCGATTCTCACCAGCTTTTGGCACGTTGTCTAGCTCATAATGTAGCTTTTGTTCCGGGAGATGCTTTTTACTCAGTGACTAAAAAGCATAATATGGCTAGAATCAACTTCTCTAACTTGCCTACGGAAACTATTAAATATGGAGTACGTATCCTTTGCGAGGCCATAAAAGAGGAAATGGCTGCGGTTAGAAATTGTCGCTAATCGATTAGTCAAAAAGCAAGCTGTCTTGTATACTTAGGGCAGCTTTTTTTATTTCTTGTAGAGCAATTTTTCTTGTTTGCTTTTACGCGGGGAGCGTCTGATGCAGAAAAAAACAACAATTATTATTTGTTCGATAGCAGCAACTTTGCTCGTAGCCTTCTTGGCTTTTTATTATGGATATTGGAAAAATACTCCGATTTATTCTTTAACTTTGGTAAAAACAGCTATTGAAAATCACGATTGGCAAACTTTTGAGGCTAGAGTCGATTTGGATAGCGTTCTTAAGTATGCTTACGATGATGCCGCCGATTCGCTAATTGAGCAACAGTTAGGCAAAAATAATTTGCTCTCGCTGGTTAAAGGCCAAGCTTTTCTTAAAAATGCTGCCAACTTAGTAAAAAATGACGCTGTAGAGATGGCTAAAAAGAGAATCAGAGGTTATGTTAGTGGAGAGGACAGTGGTGACAACGACTTTGTCGAGCGCTCTGGATTTAAAAGTATAGATTTTTCTTTTTTTGACAGCTTGGGCTTCGGTGCAGCCGTTGTGGAATATACAGTTGTAGAGAATAAAGCTGCCGTGATGGGAGTACGCCTCTATCCCCGCGGTTTTACCAATGAATTTGTAATGCAATTGGAAATGCAAAACGAAAATGGTGTTTGGCGCCTCAAGCGGATCAAAAATCTTAAAGAATTGCTGGATAAACTTCAAGAGGACTAACTGGCAGCTTTATCTTCTTATATTTGCGTTTCCTTTTAGCTAGCGAATTTCGTTTATCTTGAGGTTGTCATTAACGAAAGTTGTCAATAATTTTTGTAAATCATTATAAGTGAGCAGCCCTTCTACACTTTTTAATAAGTTGCCGTCTGAATCTAAAAACCAGTAAGAAGGTATAGATTTCACACCTAATTTCTTATATAACTGCTGATCGCCTACAGCCATTTCAAAATTTAACTTTTCTTTTTTTATAAAATTTTGGGCTGTAGGCAAGGGAGTATCATAAACTAAGCAAACAATGCGCAAGTTGGATCCATACTTTAGAGCAGCTTTTTTTAAGGCTTCAGTTTGGGCAGTATGTCCGTCAAACCAAGTTGGAGACCAAAGAGTGATTATAGTAAGATGCTGGTGAGTTTGAGGGGCAAAGCTTAGCTCCGTCTGGGAATTTAGTTCTTGGGCTGTCAATAAGGCCAAAGGCTTGCCGGTAGAGCGCAGAGATGGAATAGTTCCATTTTGGGCTTCTGTCTCGGCTGGCGTCAAGTCAGGTTCGCTGATCGAAGAAGCACAACCTGATAATAAGATTGCCAAAATACAAATTCCGAGGCTACAATATTTTGTTAGGTTTACCATTCCATCTCTCCATTTTGCCTAAAAAACTAGGTTAGCGCTGTTGTTCTAGCATATCAGTTTCCAGGTGAGGATTGACCGTAAGTGTCTTAAAGCTTTTTAAAGTGACACGTCCCGGAGGGCTATTTTTAGGCTTTTTTACTTGCTTTACATCACAGTAACTTACATCAACTTTAGTAGAGTTGCGCACACGGCAATTGCGAGCAGCAACTACTGCAGCCGCTTCTAAAACGTCGGGAGTAACCTTGCGTCCTGCCGTTTTTATCACTACATGAGCTCCTGGGGCTCCCTGAGAGTGCAGCCAAATATCTCCTGCTGCAGCCATCTTGAAGGTAATTTGATCATTTTGTCTGGGATTGCGTCCAGCCAAAATAATGAAATTTTTATAAGTAAATTTTTTAGGGCCTAAGGGGCCAGTTTGTATAGAGCGCGTCTTCTTTATTTCACCTGAGGAGGCGCCTTTTTTGGATTCACTCCATTGGCGTCGGATATCTTCCAATTCTTGAGCTTCGGAAGCACTTTCAGCGAAATAGAGCAATTCATCCAAAAAGTCGATTTCTTCTTGCGCTCGTTCAATAGGTTCCTGAACTGAAGTCACCGCTCTTTTTAAACGATGATATTCTTTGAAATAAGCTTGGGCGTTGTCGCTAGCTGACAGCAAAGGATTAAGAGCGATGATAATTTTGCCATATCGACGCTCAATACTCAATTTGCCACGTTTAGCTTGCTTAGTTTCCTTACCATTTTTTGAAGAGCTAGGAGCAGGTTCTCCATTTCCCAATTCATCTAAAATGTGTACAGCTTCCGCAGGCAGTTCCTCGTTATTTTCCGCTAAAACTAGGCTGTCGGCGTGAGGCTCTATTTTATCTAAATTGGCCAAAATAAGCTCTCCAGCTAGACGCTTTAAAGGACTGAACTTGGTACTTTCTAAGGCATCTAAACGTTTTTGTAAGGCCGATTGAGCTTTTTCTTTAGCTTTGAGAAGCATGCGCTGAATAATTTGACGTTTATTGTCGATACCGGGAGCTGAAGTTTGAATATCCAACGCTTCAAGCATAGAGGGAAAAGCTTGCTCTCCTGGATCCCCCAAAGACCAGGGAGAAAGTTTGCCTTTAGAACTTAACACCGGAGAAAATGCTTCTTCATCAAGTAACATTTGCCATTGATCGAGTCCTATAGCTAAGTTGTTAATATTACTTTGACTAATTGGCTCATTTTCCGAAAGTCCAGCTATTTTGCATATGTAAGCTGTTTGCTGCGGAGAAAGACCAAAAAGAGCCGAACGCAGAGCTTTTTGCGCTTCCTGACCAATAAAGGGCAATAACAACTCATGGACTTGTTTAAATGACACTAAAGAAGCGTCAGGCTTACAGGGAGGAGCCGGTGCTTTGTATAATTTGCCCGCTTGCTGAGCATCTGACTTGGTATCTTTTACTAACATGCCCATAATTTTGTCGCTATCATTAAGCAAATATAAATTATTGCTGCGGCCATACATCTCCAGAAGTAAAATTTTATCGTCTATTTTAAACTTAATAATTTTCTCTAGACCGTTTTGCTCGATAGCTTCTATTTTTTTGCCTTGCAAATATTTGCGCAAGAGCATAACAAAGCTCGTTGGTGCTTCAGCTGGCGGCAGCTTGGCTTCGGTTAGCCCTAAACCAGCGTTATCTTGCTCTAAGCGAAATATTAACTTGTGAGTAACGCCAGGCTTGCGCACTTGCATAACTACATCTAGACGAGTAATCTGAGAAATTTTTTGTATAACTCCGCCTATAACTAAAGGAGTAAGCTCCTTGACTATAGCTTTTAAAGATACTGCATCTAAGTTCATAAATTTGCAAAATTCCTCTGTCTTTTATCTACACATATTTATTACTTTATATCTTTTTTCTAGGCTGCTAGTCTTAGAGCCTTTGTTTCCTTTAAGGAAGCTGACCAGATTGGTTAAAAGTGCATTTTTTGTCTTCTAAAAGGCGATTTTTTGTAGGCAGAGAATTGGCCAGCCTTAGTTTTTAGCTTTTTTAGGAAATGGTTGGTGGTATTTTATGGAAGAGAACAAACGCCAAGGATTACTTTTAATAGTTTCCGGCCCTTCTGGTGCAGGTAAAGGCACAGTGGTCAGTCGCCTTTTAGAAAAACGCTCCGATTGTATTCTATCCGTTTCTTGTACGACTCGTCAGCCTCGTGTCGGAGAAATTGACGGAGTCAATTACCACTTTATTTCCCTAGAAACTTTTAATGAATGGGTCAACCAAAATAAATTTTTAGAATGGGACAACCATTTTAGCGCTTGCTACGGAACTCCTAAAGAATTTGTCGAACAGAAGCGTCGTGAAGGTAAGCATGTTATTTTGGAAATTGACGTTAAAGGTGGCGCAGAAGTTATGCGTCAGGCTCCAGATTGTGTGAGCATTTTCTTGGCACCGCCGTCTTGGGAAGTACTGGAAGAGAGATTGCGCGGACGTGGTACTGAATCTTCAGAGCAATTAGCTGGCCGTCTCCTTCGGGCTCGTACCGAAATGAAAAATATGGACAAATATAAATATACGGTAATTAACGAAGATATCGATGAAGCAGTCGACAGCTTTAATTCTATAATCGAAGCTGAAATGGCTCTTACTTCTAGAGTAAATTTGGATTTGGGAATTTAGCGCCCAAAAAAATTACGTCAACTAATTAAAGCTCACTTGGAAAAATTATTTTTTTCCCCTTAAAGTGAGCTTTTTTTATCAAAGTACAATAATCAAAAATTTAATTTTTAATAAAAAGCTTCCAAAGGTAGAAACTATTCGTTCCAATTTGTATTCAAACCGCTATAGTAGGAAATATTAAAGCATGACCAGATTATGGAAACGGCCGTTAGGAGGCAGATATAATGAAGAAATTTTTCTTAAAGACTACTTTGTCTGTGTTTAGCGTTGCCTTACTGCTTGGCATGACCAGCTATAGTTGGGCCGATTGCTCGGCTAAATGCCAAGACAAGGCTTGCCAAACCAAGGCTTGTGTAACTTGTCCTAAGGACAAGGGCGACAAATGTGG
>DHKB01000071.1:12284-56564 GCA_002407045.1 Candidatus Bruticola papionis
AAATGTGGCCCGCGCCGTCATTGTAAAAAGAGTTGTCGTTTATCCGACAGGATCTCTCGAGAATTGCAACTGACTGAAGAACAGCGCACTAAAGCTGCTCCTAGCTTACAGAAATTTGATAGTGCTATGCTCAAAGTTCAGCAAAGTAGGCGAGGCAACTTTGAAAAAGTACTGACTCCCGAGCAGCGTGAGCAATTGCAACAGTACAGACAAAAAACGTTAGGCCCTGAGGATGGTTTCCATGAGGGGCGTCAAGATAAGATGGCTCGCCCTCACAGAGCTGAGCGCCCGGCTCCAATAGAGCTCAGCCAGCAGCAAAAAGACACCTTAGCTAAGTATAGAGAGCAAGAACAGCAGGACCGAGAAAAAGCTTTAGCTACTTTGAAAGCTGACCTGCGTCCTATCCTTACTGCAGAGCAGCAGACCAAGCTTGAAGCTTTTAAGATGAAAGATTGCACCAAAGCTCCTAAGTGTGGCCCTAGAGGAGAGCGTAAAGGTGGCCCTCGCGGTGGTCATTGTGGTATGAAGCCCGGCCCCGGCCCGGAGCATTTTATGGGTGGTTTACCACCTTTCGTGATAGATCAGCTTCAACTTTCCGAAGCTCAGGATAAGCAAGTGAAGGCTATTTGCGAAAAATATCGCCAGAGCCGCCAAAAACGCTTTGAAGAAATGCGTAAAGCCGACCAGAGCGAAATGGAATTGATGAAAAAAGAAATTTCGTCTGTTTTGACTGCTGAGCAAAAAGCGAAAATGGCTGAGCTTGAAAAACAGCGCCCTGAGCCTAAAGATGGTCCTTGTCCTAAATGTCGCTAGGAAATAAACTTGACTTTGTAATGAGCTTAATTCCTTAGAGTACGATAAACAGACATTGCACTGTCAGCTTATAAGTAGATGATGACAGCCCCTCGATTTTGCCAAGTCGGCAATTTTGAGGGGTATTTTTGTGTGAAGAGAAATGGGAAAAAGGGTAGGAGGCTGAATGCTAAGAAGCAGGCCGACTCAAAACAAGAACAAGCGCAGGCTGAGAAGATAATGGCCGAATCAAAAAACGATCCCAAGAGTTTTTTCCCTGCAGAGTTGCCCCGTTTGGGCGATTCTGAATTAAAAACGTACTTAGACGAGCATACAGTAAAACTTTTGCGCGGTGTAGAACCGCCCAGAGCTACTTTGCGCCAACTAAAATGCGGTCTAGCTTCCAAGGACTTTCTAGACTGTGGTGAGGTATATCGCGCTACTCTGGGCCATTGGCTCTTGCACAGAGAATTTAATATTTACAAGCGATTGGAAGGTATTGATGGTATCGTCCAGCACGTTTTTATGCCTCACAAAAGAGTGCTGTGTATGGATTATCTGCAAGGCGGTCGCGATCTTAAGGCTGTCCCAGTGGGAGAGTTGCCGCATAGTGCTTTAGACCAGCTTTGCAATCTTATTGAAAAGATTCATTCTCGCGGAGTTATCCATTTTGATATTGGTCATGATAGTAATGGAGATTATGGGAGAGAGACTAACATTCTTTGGAAAGACAATAAAATATATATTATCGACTTTGCCGGTTCAATTTGCGGCTTGCCCAAACCTCTCTTTGAATTATTAGCTGTTCATGATCGTATGGCCATAGTAAAAGTTATTCGCAAATTTTTTCCACAAGAAAAAATTGATCCCCACTGGTTGCCTACACCAAACCAAGCTAAATGGTTGCGTTTTTTGCGCAAACTTTAAAAAGCAGGCTGCGACCCTTAAAAGGTTATCGCCAACCCGCTTTTTATCATAGGCATAGCTCGATAAGTGAGCTGCCTCTAAATAAAGTATATATTTCTTATATACGGTGCATATATGAAAAGAGCTCTGAGCGCTGCATTCTGATGCTGACGCCAAATTTATGGCCTTCTTCTTTTATTTTGCTGCGCAATACAGCTAAATCTGGACTGTTAGTTATCCGATAATCTGCATAAATAAGAGCCGAAAAGCCCTCGTCGGCATGACTAAAACGTTCTATATCAGCTACCTCTATGGCATTTTCTTCTAGCATAGAAGTTATTTTGGCAATAAGCTCTGCTTGATCGGTTGAATTAACTTGTTTAGCTTGTGAGGTTTTTGTACCGTTGCTGACATGGCGATGATCGTAAGCTGCAATTATGAGCCTGCATACTGATCCCGGAACCAATTCCTGAATATGTAAAGGCTCGTTATCGGAAATTGCGGCTTGATTTGTAATAGTCATATTTAGCTTATTTATGCTCCAACGTTACGTTATAAGACATGAGGCGTAAAGGAAGCTTGCTCGCCCATATCATTTTTGCGCGAGCGAGTTCGCCGCCCCAGCTTTCATACCCTACCAAAAGAATGGAATACTTCTGGCACAATCATGACAAAAAAAGTTAAAGGCCTGTTTTTAGTTAAAAAAAAATGCTAATATATTTCTAATATATCGGCGTTGCGTGCGAATTAAGCGAGCAGTTCTTTTCTTGTTGTTAGCATTTAAAACTGTCTCTCTTTTGTGTGTAACAATTTAAGTCGGTATTTATGGGCGAGGCGTTGTCCATTGCGGAGAGAACCTAAAAAAGTTAACGTTCAGCCGGCCAATATGGTTCGTTTTGCTCCCAAAATTTCTCAACTTTGAGTTTCAGAAAATACGCATAGTTCAGTCACTATAGAAAATATAAAAAATATTTCCAAAGTTAGGCTGGAGTGGAAAATCAAGACAGGAGGAACCAATGTTTGGAGCTGGTTTTGGCGCATTCTTAGGCATAGTGGCCTATCTTGTGATAAAAATTCTGTTGGGCTTCTATACTATCGATCCTAATGAACGTGCTGTAAAAGTTTTATTTGGCAGAGCCTGCCGCAGAAATGATGACGGTGGTAGTTTTGCCAGCACAGATTTTGCACGTACTGATAAGCAAGATGGTCAAGATGAAGGGGAAGAACGCTATAAATATCCTAAATTGCAAGTTATAGGCCCCGGACTTCACTTTAAGTTTCCCTGGGAAGAGGTAAGGCGTGTCTCTATCGCCACTCAAACTGTTGATATCGGTTTTGATCCCTCAAATCCCAGAAGTCAAAGTGCTGCTTTAAATGCAGTTACCAAGGATCAACTCAACACTAGAATTTCCGGTCAGATTCGCTTCCGTGTCTCTGAAGATAACCTTTATGCCTATCTTTTTGGTATTAGAAATCCTATCGCACACGTAATGGGCTTCTTCCATTCAGTTTTGCGTGAAAAAATCGCCAACTACGAAGCTCCCAAGAATCCTATGCTTGATGAAGAAGAAGATCCTTTGCGTAAAAACGTAGAAGGAATTTCTATTAACGATTTACGTAAGAACCTTCAAGATATTAATGACCATATGGAAAGGGAATGCTCTAATTCAGCTTCCCGTTATGGTATCGTTTTTGAAGCAGCCTTGATTACTAATATCGATCCTCCTGATTGTGTAGAACAGGCTTTGGCGGCTATCAATACAGCCCACAACGAAGTCTCTTCCGATATAAGTGTGGCTCAAGCCGACGCTGACCAGACTATTGTACAATCTAAGAGAGCTGTGGAAATTCAGACTCTTAAAGCTCAAGCTGAAGTTGAGCCTTTGCGCCAGCTTTCTGACCGTCTCAAATCTTTGCGCGATCATGGTGGATTATATGCCTACTTGCGCAATGTAAAGCTTGGCCTCTTGAGCAGAGCCAGCAATATTGTGTTGGAAGACAGGAGGTAGCTAGCTAATATGTTTTTGCCTGCCTTTATTGCTGCTTTTATTGTAGCAGCTATGTTTTTTGAGTTATTGCCTTACATCGCCAAGTTCTTTTGGCCTTACGTTATTGTAAACGAACGCGAGTGTCATATTTTGAAATTATTCGGTAAAGTTAGGGGCCGTTTTGATGAACCTGGCATTCATTCTCTGATATCGGAGATGTCTCTAGTCGATGCTTTTCTTTTCAATTTCATGGGTGAAGATATTGTCGTTGATACTAGCTTAGACCAGTGCTACTTACGTAGTTTGCCAGTCAACTCAGAAGAAGGCGCTCCTATGGGTATCGGCGTTTGGTATGAAATGATGGTTTCCGACCCTGTGAAATATAGTTTCGAAAATAGCGACCCCGAAGGCTCTTTGCGAGCCAATGTTAGCAATGCTACCGTGCGTTGCCTTTCCAACCTTACTTTGGCAGATATGATGGAAGATCGTCATGCCATGAGTCGTGCTGTGCGTCAGGAAGTTTCTCCTCGTTCTGATGAGTGGGGCTATCGTCTCGGTTCTGTTTACATTCGTAATGTTCACTTCCGCGATAGAAGAATGATTGCTCAGATTGAGGAGAAAGTCGTCAATCGCTTGCGTCAAGTTACCGCTGCTATTAAGCAAGATGGTAACAACCGAGTTAGTGTTATTCGTTCTGAAGCGGATCGCAAGTCGGCTATCGAATTTGCTCGCGCTGCGGCTATTCGTCCCGAAATTGTAGGTAAAGCTTTAGAAGAAATTTCTAAAGATAACGAAGTTGCCAGTGCCCTTTTCGAAATTTTAGAGACCGAAAGAATTTTGAAAGGTCGTGCTAATGTTTCCATCATTCCTGCTGGAAGCAACACAGATATTTCTCGTTCTATGATGACTGTAGAAAATATGAAGCAAATTAATAGCAACTACGTTGTCCCCAAGTCTGCTTCAAAAGACCAAAATACCGGTTCTATGGAGATCACCTTCTAGAAACAGCTATTGGGTTGTGAAACAACCTTAAATTCAAAAACGATTTCTGCCTTTGCTCATAATTTTAGGGCTTGAGATGGCAGAGATCGTTTTTTTTCGTTCAAGTATTGAAAGGAGGCAATTTAATTCTTTTAGCAGAATAATCAGGGGTGTGAATTTTCCGGGCGTTGTCTATTTTTGCGACTACTCGGAATTTGATTGCTAATTCTATCTTGGTGGTTTTGAGAGATTTAAAGCATGAGTGATTTGACTAATATTGTCGGTTCTGCTGCCCCTCGTAAAGGGCACAAAATTGTGTCTAAAGAGTTTTTATCGGAAAATGTAGTACGCATGCGTGTAGAGGCTAAGCTTATCGCCGAAGAACATAAGCCCGGCCAGTTCATTATTTTGCAAACCGATGTCGACTATGGTGAACGTGTACCTTTAACTATTGCTGACACTGACAAAGAGGCCGGGACTATCACTTTAATTTTCCAAGTAGTAGGCAAATCCACTGAAGAATTGAGCCACTTTGAAGTAGGCGATTATATTCCGGTTATTGCTGGCCCTCTTGGCAAACCTACTCACTTAGAAAATTTCGGTAAGGTAGTGGCTGTAGGCGGAGGCATTGGTTTGGCTCCTTTGTATCCTATCGTTTGTGGATTAAAGGCTCTGGGCAACCACGTTACTGTCATTGCTGGAGCTAGAAACAAGGGCTTGCTCATTTTGGAAGATGAAATGAAAGCAGTGGCCGATGAGTACATAGTAGTAACTGACGACGGCTCTTACGGTCGTAAAGCTTTAGTTACCGAGCCTTTGAAAGAACTTTGTGCCAGTGAAACTGAAAAGCCGGATTTGGTTGTGGCTATTGGCCCGCCTATCATGATGAAATTCTGTGCTTTAACTACCAAGCCTTTCAATGTCAATACTCTGGTCAGTCTCAACACTATTATGATCGACGGTACCGGTATGTGCGGATGCTGTCGTGTAACTGTAGACGGACAAATTAAATTTGTCTGCGTAGACGGTCCTGAATTTGACGCTCACTTAGTCGATTTTGACAATATGCTCAAACGCCTTAACGCATTTAAAGAGCAGGAAACCAAAGCTCGCGAGCATACTTGCCGCTTTAGAGCTGTAGTTAAAGAAATGCATGAAGCCGGGGAAATATAGCTGGCTCTGATGTTGGTCGTTCGTTCATTAGCAATGGGCGCCTATGCAACAATAAGTTTGTCTAAGGAGAGTTTATAATGCCTCGTTTTCATAAAGATCCTCAAATTCTTGAGCAAGAAGCTTTAGATATTTTGCACAAATTGGAAGAAAAAGAAACCTTAACTCCTAAGGATCGTATGGCCATTCCTGTGCAAAAGCCTGCCGTTTTGGATCCTTTGCAGCGCTCCCAGTGGCAAGACGAAGTAGAAAAGACTTTTTCGCCTGCTCAAGCTGTAGTAGAAAGCCGCCGCTGCTTGCAATGTAAAAATCCTAATTGCGTTAAAGGTTGCCCTGTTGGCATCAATATTCCTGGCTTCCTTCATGCTGCTGCTGAAGGCGATTTTGATAAAGCCATTACCGTCATTCAAGAATCAAGTTTATTGCCTGCCATTTGCGGCCGCGTTTGTCCCCAAGAGCGTCAGTGTCAGCAAAATTGTATGATTGGTAAAGCTCACAAAGATGTAGCTCAATCAGTATCTATCGGTAAAGTAGAACGCTTTTTGGCCGATTGGCATGCTAAGCATAGCGAAGGCGCCTTGGAAACAAAGCCTGAAAGCGGTCACAAAGTTGCCGTTATCGGTTCTGGCCCTGCCGGTTTGGTAGTTGCTGCCGACTGTCGCCGCCAAGGTCATGAAGTACATGTTTTTGAAGCTTTGCATAAACTGGGTGGCGTTTTGCGTTATGGTATTCCTGAATTCCGTTTACCTAAGAATGTAGTTGACGAGCAAATAAATTCTTTGGTGAAAATGGGCGTCCAATTCCACACTGATTACGTTGTAGGCCGCACCCGCACTATTAAAGACCTCTTTGAAAAAGATGGCTTTGAGGCAGCTTTCATTGGCGTTGGAGCCGGTTTACCTATCTTTATGGGCATTCCTGGCGAGGATTTAATTGGTGTTTGCACTGCTAATGAGTACTTAACTCGCGCCAACTTAATGGGTGGAATTTATCCCGGTCGCAACGACACTCCTATGTACAATTCCAAGAAGGTTGTCGTTTTGGGTGGCGGCAATGTGGCTATGGACTCGTGTCGTATGGCTAAGCGTCTTGGCGCTGAGGAAGTTACTGTACTCTATCGTCGTGGTCGTCATGAAATGCCCGCTAGACGTGAAGAAGTAGAGCACGCTTTTGAAGAAGGTATTCGTTTTTGCTTCTTGCAAAATGCTTGCGCTATCAATGGCGACGAGCAAGGCCGCGTAAAGTCTGTTACCGTACAACGTTATGAATTGGGTGAGCCCGATGCTAGCGGTCGTCGCAGTCCTGTTAAGATTGAGGGCGATACTTACGAATTAGAATGTGATACCGTCTTGGTAGCTATTGGCAACCGTTCTAATCCTTTGCTTACTTCAGCTACTCCTGGCTTAGAGCTCAACAAGAAAGGCAACATCATCGTAGAAGAAGCTACTGGTAAAACCAGCTTAGATGGTGTTTACGCTGGAGGAGATATTGTTTTAGGCGCCGCTACCGTAATTTTGGCTATGGGTGAAGGCCGCCGTGCTGCTCGCTCCATCAATGAAATGTTGAGTAATAAATAATTGATTGCCCTTGTGGCAAATTAAATTGTTTGAGACCGAAGTTTTTAAGACAAGCTAACCAAAAGTAAGTGTCAGAACTTCGGTCTTGCTTATTTTTTTTGTAAGGACAGAAGTCAAATAATGGAAAGAGTATATTCCTTATTTAAGAGAGCTGGCCGCAGGGCTTTAGCTGCGGCAGCAGCTTGTAGTTTAGGCGTGGGGCTGGCTGCTTCTTCTGTGCAAGCGCACGTAGTTTACAAATATTATGAGGTAGTTAGAGGCGATACTATTTATTCTATTGCTTCGCGTTACAGTGTCGATCCCAAAGAAGTTCTACGCGTCAATGCTAATACTATTGTAGATCAAAAGGGATTGCAAACTGGAGCCATTTTACTTATTCCTATAGATCCTGAAGCTAAGCCTTTGCCTACAAAAGTGGAGACTGCGGTTGCTCAGAGTGCTCCTTCTCCTGAAGCAGTCAAAATAGACGATAGCACTGCTGATTTGGTGGCAGTTAGCTCTTCCGTAAGTAAACAAGCCAACCAGGCGACTCAAAAAGCTAAGAAGAAAAAGCGTCGTTCTTATCGCCGCGCTTCCAATCCAGCTCCCAGCTACAGCATAGCTATCGGTTCTGATGGCAAAGTAGTTAAAATTCCCAATTATGTTCCTCCAGTTGATGAAGACGAAGAAGAGTATAGCGCAATTGGTACTGGTTCTTCTTCTAGAGTGAATAGTCTCTTAAATAAAGCCAGAAGTTACATGGGAGTGCCTTATGTTTGGGGAGGAACTACACCTTCCGGTTTCGATTGCTCTGGTTATGTCCAATATGTATATGGACAAGTAGGTATAAATTTGCCTCGTACTGCTGATGTCCAGTTTAATGAGGGGCAAGCTGTATCTTTTGGCGGAGAAGCTCCTGGAGATATGGTCTTTTTCGAAACTTATGCTCCTGGAGCTTCTCACGTGGGTATTTATTTAGGCAACGGAGAATTTATTCACGCTTCTTCTTCAGGCTATGTTAGGGTAAGTAGTTTGGAAGAGAGTTACTTTAAAGCGCGATACTTAGGAGCTAAGAGAGTACTTTAAGACTGTTTAATTGTATTTTACAATTCCGATTGTACGGCCAGTAAGCAAAGAATACTAGCTTAAAAATTGTCAGCATGTATTCTACTATTGCAAGCTGGCCGTATGTCTACAAGCGGCCGGAATGCGTATTGTCAAGCTATTACTGATAGCTGCAGCTTTTATAGGCAAAGTTTGCGAAGTAAGCATGCCATCGACACGAATAGGCACTGAAGTAGGGCCGCTGATACTTATTTTATGCGCTTGAATATAATGAACGCTCGTTGAGCTATTTATGTGCTTGCCAAAATAAAAAATAGGTGCCATAGCCAGAAATTTTAACTTGCTCATGCGAGAAATTATACATATATCGAGTAAGCCGTCATTCATTTTGGCGTTAGGAGCAATTTGAATACCGGAACAATAGCAGCGTGAATTAGCTACAGTTATTTGCATAACGTCGTGCATTCTTAAAAGGCGGCCATCTATTTCCAAGCGATAATTTTGGGGCGTAAAATCTAAAAGCGAGCTAACTCCTACCTTTATTCCACTAAGCCAACGCCAAAGACCTTGAGGTTCTTGCAAAGGCGCTTTTGACCAAGCATATGAATCTAGACCTATACCGATACTTTCGGTAAATAATTTGCCTTGTTCTATTTTACCAACATCGACCAAACAATTGACGCCTTCGAGCGAAAGCTTTAAACATTCCAAAGGATGGGGCGGTAAATAAAGACTGGTAGCCAAATTGTTAAAAGTGCCCAAAGGAATTATGCCTACGATACATTTGCTGGCATAAGTGCCTTGCAAAACTTCTCTAATAGTATCATCTCCACCGGCAGCAAAAACGAGTCTGCCTTTGGCAGCTACTGATTTAGCCAATTTGGTAGTGTGGCCGGGATAGCGGCTAATTAAAACAGTGCCGTTATGCTCTTTAGCAAAACTATCAATAGCTTGTAAATTACGTAAGCCGCGTCCTGCACCTGCAGATGGGTTTATTATGATATAAAATTTTTCCTCGGCCGATAATGACATATTTACATTACAGAAAGAAATGTGAACTCAAAATATGCTGCGGACTTCACGCCATGCATATTTGCTCATACTTCGAAATAAAATAACCTTTCCCCTAGAAATAATAAAGTATAGTTTTTGTTTTAGCATACTTAGACAGGAATTTTTAGTTGCAAGTTTAAAAAGGCGTCCCGCCTGGCGGCAGAAAGATGTTGATTTTTACTAAAAGCATCAATAAGCAGCTCAGTTTTTTTATTGTGAGATTACATAAATGGAATATACCGTACGAGAACAGACGCTTAGGGAAGGTAACATTGGTTCAACCCTTTTCCAATTGGCTCTACCTATATTGGGAGCTATGTTTTGGGAGACGGTATTTTATGTAGCTGATGCTGCTTGGGTAGGACAAAGTGGAGTTATTGATTTAGCTGCTGTCAATTTAGTCAGCTTTCTGATCTGGACGATGTTTTCTGTAGCTGGCATAGTGACTACAGGTGCCAATTCGCTTATTTCCTATAAATTGGGAGAAGCAGTCAAAGATGAAAAATGTCGCCAAGAAGCCAGCGATATTGCCCAAATCAGTTTATTTTTAGCTGCAGTTATGGGACTAATAGAAATGCTCATCCTTTTATTCGGTGGGCAAACCATTCTAAAAATGATGGCTGGTGAGCAAGATAACTTTGCTGCTGTTTTACAAACGGCAGTACCTTATTTAAAATCTTTGGCTATCTTTGCGCCCATAGTGTGTTTGAATCAAGTTTTTGCTTCTATCATGCGAGCTTATGGAGACACAAAAACTCCTTCTTACATTATCTCTATGGGATACATAATCAATTTTATACTCGATCCGCTATTTATTGTTGGATTTGGTAATATATTTCCTGGATTCGATGCTTTAGGTGTAGCTATAGCTTATAACATATCTTGTTACATAGTTTTTGTAACGTTTCTCTATAAATTTACTAAGGGCAGCGGCGTATTTATATTGCCTAAAACCCGTCCGACTTGGAATTGGCATTATGTAGGTAAAATTTTTGCCGTGGGTCTACCACTTTCTTTTGCTTCAATTGTATTTAGCTTAATTTATATGGCCATTTCTCCTATGATAAATCGCTTTGGCCCCAGTGCCATTGCCGCTTTGGGGATTGGTCATCGCATAGAAAGCATAAATTATATGTTGTGCTCCGGTCTATCCATGGCTTGTATTACTATGATCGCCCACAACTTAGGCGCCGGCTACTTTGAAAGAGCCAAAGCGACTGCTATTAAAGCTTTAAGTTGGTGCTTTTATATTAATATATTTTTTGTGGCCAGCTTTTGGTTAATTCCTGATGTGTATGCCTCATTTTTCACTTCCGATCCTGAAGTGCAAGCCAACGCTGTAAAGTACTTGAAGATAATCGCTTTTTCCGAATTTTTCTATGGAGCTGGCACCATCTTGGATGGTATTTTTGCTGGAGGCAGTCGAACTTTGCCTCCTACCTTGGTGAATGTAATTTGTTTTGCTTTGCGTTGGCCACTGTGTCTTTTGGCAGTATCTCATTTGAATTTAGGTTTAAGCTCTATTTGGCTCACTTTCACAGTAACTACCATAGTTGGCGGCCTGATCAATTTTGCTATGTTCTTTATGGGATGGTGGCACAAGCCGCTAAATCAAATAGAGGAGAATGTAGCCTAATTTGTTTAACGGTCTAGGTATGGGGGTAAAGGTTCTTTTATATGCAAAATGATTTAATACACGGCCCGGTAAGTAAAGTTCTTATAAAATTAACTATCCCCATTCTGGGATCGATGTTTCTTTCTACGCTATTTAGCCTTGTTGACGCTATTTGGGTTGGACACAGTGGAGTATTGGCTTTAGCTTCTGTAAATATGTCCAGTTTTGCAATTTGGATAATGTTTGCTCTATCTGGAATTGTGACTACTGGTACAAATTCTTTAATTGCTAATAAACTTGGAGAAGCAACTAAACGTCCGGAAGCGGCTCAAGAAGCGCTTGAAGGTGTGCAACTTAGCCTAATGGCGGCAATTTTTACCGGATTTTTGGAATTTATAGTTTTATATTTCTGGGGGCGTGATATTCTTGGCTGGATGGTCGGCAATAAAGAAGATGTGGCCGCTGTCATAGATATTGGCTACTCTTATTTAGGAATGTTGGCTGTTTTTGCTCCGTCGGTATGCATCAACGAATGTATTTCGGCAATTATGCGTGCTTATGGAGATACGAAAACTCCTCTCAAAATTTATTCCATAGGTTTCGTGCTCAATTTTATTCTAGATCCGTTATTTATTTTCGGCTTAATTGGTTTGCCAAAACTTGGAGCTTTGGGCGCGGCTATCGCTTCCAATATTTCCTTTTGCTTAGTTTGTGTGTTACTAATTTTTAAAATTACCAGACCTGGCTATTTGTTTATGCTGCCCAAGACTAGACCAAAAAATATCAATTGGAGCTACTTAGGCAGAGTTATTGCTGTAGGCTTGCCTCTATCTCTAGCTTCCATTGTTTTTAGTATTGTCTATATGTCAATAGCACCAGTTATTAGCAATTTCGGGCCTGAAGCCATGGCCGCTTTGGGCATTGGTCATAGGATGGAAAGTCTCAATTATACGATTCGCTCTGGTATCTCTTTGGCATGTATCACTATGATCGGTCAGAACCTGGGTGCTGGGCAAGTAGCTAGAGCTAAAAAAATTGCTTGGGTGGCTATGGGCTGGGCTTTATGTGTAAGTGTTACGGTATGCACGCTATTTCTAACGCTTCCCGAGTTGTGTGCTTCTTTATTTAGTAACGACAAAAATGTTATTGTCACTGCGGCAGGCTACTTACAAATTATTGCTTGGTCTCAACCTTTTGCTGGTATATGTGGTATCGCTGAGGGCGTTTTTGCTGGTGGAAGAAGAACCTTGCCTCCTATGTGCGTAAGTATTCCTTGTTCTTTGTTGCGCATACCAACTTGCTATACCATGGTATTTACTTTGGGCTATGGCATAAACTCCATCTGGTGGTCTTTAAGTTTATTAACTATTTTGCGTGGAAGCATTGTTTTTGCTATGTTCTGTGCCGGTTGGTGGCTCTCTAAAGAACTTAAAAACAAATTAGCAGAAGCACAAAAAACAGTTTCGCCAGCTTTATAAATTTTATTTCGTCGGTCAAAACTTTTATAAAAAAATAGATGCCGATAACCAAAAGGCTACCAGCATCTATTTTTTTATATGGTAGAAATTATTTCCTGAAGTTCTTACTCTCTTAAAGAGAGCAAGAAACAACTCACAGTACGAAAACTACAGCTTCTCTAAGCCGACAGCATCATTGAACTCGTCAATGAGTTTATCCAGGGGATCGAGGCTCTGGTGCATAGAAGTCCAGTACTCTTCGTTGTACCACTGTTCCTGAATCTCTTTGTAGGTCTTGCCCTGCTGCTCAACCCAGGTGTAGTACTTGAGGTTGTGAACGCGTTTGCGATCGCGATAGGTGAGCTCGGCCATGTAGTCGGTGTTGCAACCTTGTAAGTAGCGAGCATAAGCGACGGCGGCGTCGACGGGGCTGAAAGCACCGCGAGCTTCAGTCATCTCTTGTAAACGGCTCTGGTACATAACGGCAGAGTCGGTGAACATGGTGACGATAACATCATTAGGACCGAACTCATAGTACTTGGCCATCTTGATAGCGGAGAGCAAGTTGGAGATAGAGCTGATACCCAACCAGCTGAGCTTGCTAAGCAATTCTTCGCTTACACCCAAGGACTTGAGATACTCAATACCGTTGGGCTCGTTGAGCAAGCGCAAGAGTGTGCAAGGAGCTTCGTCGTCGATAGCTACGACCATATCGGTATTCTTTACGTTGTGTACCCACGGCACGTGCTTGTCGCCGATACCTTCGATGCGGTGGTCACCAAAGCCGTTCATGAGCAAGGTGGGGCATTGCATAGCTTCGGAAGCGGCAATCTTGGAATCGGGATGGAGATCCTTCATGTAGTCACCGGCAGCAATAGTTCCGGCGGAGCCAGTAGCGGAAACCATACCACGATAACGGCCACCAGCTAATTTTACAGCTTCTTCCATGGCCGGACCAGTTACGTGATAGTGCCATAAGTAGTTGCCGAACTCTTCGAACTGATTGAAAATTACTAAGTTCTCACCGGAGTTACGAAGTTCCCAGCACTTGTCAAAGATTTCTTTTACGTTGCTTTCGCAACCAGGAGTAGCAATAATCTCACCGGCTACGGTTTTGAGCCACTCGAAGCGCTCTTTGCTCATTCCTTGAGGAAGAATAGCAATAGACTGGCAGCCCAGAAGGGCGGAGTCATAAGCGCCACCACGGCAATAGTTGCCGGTAGAAGGCCAAACAGCCTTTTGGCAAGTAGGATCGAACTGACCGGTCACCAGGCGGGGAACTAAGCAGCCGAAAGCCGCACCCACTTTGTGAGCGCCGGTAGGGAACCATTTACCGCAGAGACCGATAATTTTGCAAGGTACGCCAGTGATGGCTTCAGGCATTTCAATATAGTTGACGTTGCCGAAACCGCCGCCTTTTTCGACGGGCTGGTTGTGCCAGTTAATACGGAAAAGGTTGAGGGGATTGACATCCCAAAGGCCGACGTTCTCTAAAGCTTTGACGATGCCAGCGGGGATGAGCTTGGGATTGCGCATCTGCTTGAAAGTAGGGATGCGAATCTGTTTCTCACGAGCTCTGGCAATAGTGTGTTTCAAAGCCTCGGGATGAACGGTAAGATCGATATTGTTAATCATTATAAAAAAACACCTCTAAGCGCTGTGTAGTCTGGGCTTGTTCTCTATATGCCTTTTAATTCCTATTAGAAGTGCACTAAAATAGTTTTTTTGACATATATTAAAAATAAATTTACTCAGAAATAATAAGCTCTTCCGCTTGCGGGCGCAAATTGTAATTGCTGCTCATAGTAAATCCGTAAGCACCGGCGGTATCAATTAAAAGCATATCTCCGCTTTTTGTATGCTCTATGCGTCGATCTCTGCCTAAAGTATCTCCCGTTTCACAAATTGGTCCGACAATATCAGCTAAATCGCTTTTTGCTTCGCCCCAGCGGCTAAGATTGATTATTTCATGATAGGCACCGTAAAGAGCCGGACGAATTAAAGTTTGCATTCCGGCATCACAGCCTATAAATAATTTGTCACCCTTACGCTTAGTTTGAGTTACTTTCGTCAAAATGACACCAGCCTGAGCTACCAAAAAGCGCCCTGGTTCTATCATTATTTTGTACTGCGGATGACTATTTTTAAATAAAAGCAAATGCTGATCGAGGCTATTTAAGTCTAAAGTATCTAAATCGCGTCTTTCTGGAACGCCTAAGCCGCCACCTAGATCTAAGTATTTTACAGTGGGGAAAAGTTTGGCGCATTCTGATAAATGCAAAGCAGCTTGGGCCCAAGTATCTGGAGTTTTGATGCCGCTGCCGCTATGGGAGTGCAAACCTATAACTGTTACTTCTAGTTCTTTGGTCAATTTGCTAACTTCAGCCAATTCGGTTAGGGGAATGCCAAACTTAGAGAAATTGCCGGCAGTACGTACTTTACGGCTGTGACCCGAACCGTGTCCCAAATCGAGACGAAGCAAAACTTGACGCCCTTTAAAAATATCTGGCCATAATTTAAGAGGCTGAACATTATCGAGAGTGACCATAGCTCCGAGCTTAAAGCCTGCGGAAAAATCTTTACCAGAAGCAAAATTGGGAGTAAAAAGTAGGCGTTCTGTAGGCAAATTGGGGAAGAGACTGCGTACTCTTTCTAGCTCTCCTACGGAGACGCATTCAAAGCCTAATCCTTGTTTAGCAAAAATTTTCAGTATTTCACGGTTGCTGTTGGCTTTGATGGCAAAGAATACTTTATCTACTGAGTTTAAGTTAAGTAAAGTTTGTGCATTGGCAACTAAAGTCGGCTTATGGTAGACGTAAGCAGGCGTTTTTTCAATGCTGAGCAATTTTTGGCGTTCTTGCATCCACCAAACAGAATTATAATTAGAGCTTTTTTTATGAATGGTGGAATGATCTAAAAATTCTTGCCTAAAGCTGGCTCCGAAGATTTGCGGATCAGGAATGCCAGAAAATAGCTGTGCGTGCAAAGTTTTTAAGAGACGCTCGGCTTGTGTTTGATCTACTACGAAGGTGAAGTTGAGATCAGAGGCCGCCTGGCTCAGCAAGTGCACTTTTTCCTCTTCAAATATTTCTAAAGTAGGCCCGAGTTTATGTAAATTAGAGCGCATCTTGCGGCCTACCAAACTTAAAGCTGCACAGGGAGCGATTAACTTGGGAGAACAATACAAGCTAAGATCTTGCAATAGCTCCTTTAATTTATGGGTTGTAGCTTCATCGGTGGAGTTATCTAAAGAAACAGTAACGTTACTTTGAGAAGTCGCCACCAAGTCTACAGAAAGGTGGTGCTTGGCGAAAATATTAAATATCTTTGCTAAGAAACCAACTTGCTGCCACATACTTATATTGTTTAATGAAACTAAAGTAACTCCCGTGGAAGCTGTCAGAGCTTTGACACAAATGTTGTCTCCAGAGTGCTCGTCACTAATGCAAGTACCTTCTAATTCTGGTTTTTCCGAACAATGTACATAGATAGGAATATGCGATTCAGCTAAAACTGAAATCGCTATAGGACTTACGATAGGTAAACCGGCAGAAGCCAGCTCCTGAGCTTCATCATATTCTAAGTGACGCAACAAACGAGCTGAAGGGATAAAATGGGGATCAGCAGTGTAAAAGCCTGGTAAATCACTCCAAAAATCTATCTTTTTGGCTTGTAACTTTAAACCTAAAGCTGCGGCACTCAAATCTGAGCCATCTCTTCCTAATAAGACAGGTTCGTTTTGGCTATTAGCCGCTACGCCTCCTTGAGTTACAACAATATCGTATTCTGATAACTGGCTTTGCAAGTTTAGATCGGCTTCTAAATCCGCAAAAGAGGCTTCCAAATATTCTTGAGCTGGCTGTTGATTAGTTCCCGATGTGATATGTAAAGCCGAAGTTACGTCCAATAAGTAAATTTTTTTATCGACGAAGTGACGTTTTAAATATTCATACCCTAAGTTAGAGGTCAGCTTCTGGGCTAGATTTATCAGGCGCACTTTCAGGCGTGGAGTAGCTTCTTTAGTTAAAGAGATTCCCAGTAAAAGTCGATCAATCTCTTGGAAAATATCATCCCAAGCTTCAATTTTCCCTTCCGATAAGAGTTGTGCGGCTAGTTTTGTGTAGTGTTCTTTTAATTTATCAGTTCCTGTTTTTAAGTCTGCAACTGAAAAAGTTCCCCAAGAATTGTTTTCATGAGAAACAAAACGAATTAGCTCTTCCAATAGAGGCATAATAGTTTTTAAAGATGAAAATACTACTACTGGAAGATGGTTGGCGTCCAGGCACTTGCCAATTTGTACTTCGACATTTTGCCAATCGCGGTCGTTTTTGATGGTATTATCAGAAAATTTTACAATGTTAAATACGGTCACTTATCGGTTGAACTCCTTGAAAAAATAGCCAAGTCTCAGTTGACGGCTTTAAATTCAGAACTTTGTGAATGGAGCAAGGTAAATTCACCACTTTTGGAACGATGAGCTGCTGTAATATCTATAATGGTTTCTGCTAAGTAGACAGGATCGTGACGTACTACAGCTTCTTCATTAACCAAATTAGCTGATACAGGTGTAACTTGCATAGACCTCAATCTGGCTAAATCTGCTTTTATAGGATGAGCTCCGGTTTTTTGATATTTTTGACGCAGCTTATTGGGAGGAGCCAAATTTACCACAATATAGTCGACTATGCGACCGCCAACATGATGGTATATGGCTTGTAAATGATCGGCTGCACTGTATTTATCAGTTTCTCCAGGTTGAGTCATAACATTACATACATAAATTTTGGGAGCTTTTGATTTTTTTATTGCATCAGCAATACCGTCGATTAAAAGAGGTGGAATAACGCTTGTGTATAAACTGCCCGGGCCTAGCACTATACAATCAGCTTCAGCTATTACCTTAAACACTTCCTCTGGTGGTGTACAATGGCATGGCTCTAAGAATACGTCGGTTATTTGCCCGTGGGCTTCGGGTATTTCGCTTTCGCCTTTTATGAGGCGACCGTCAAGCATTTTGGCGCACAAGGTTGTCGGGGTCAGAGTAGCTGGCAATACTCTTCCTCTAATGTTTAAGATCTGGCTGCCTTTACGCAAGGCTTCTTCAAAGTCGTTGTGATACATATCTGTAAGAGCAGCCAAAAACAAATTGCCGAAGGAATGGCCACCTAAACCGGAGCCGTCTTTTTTGAAGCGATAGCGGAAAAGCTCGTTGAGCAAATTTTCATCATCAGCTAAAGCTGTCATGCAATTGCGTAAATCGCCAGGAGGTAAAATGCCCAGCTCTTTAGAGAGACGCCCTGAGCTCCCACCGTCGTCGGAAACGCTTACAATAGCAGTAATATTCGAAGTATGTCTCTTCAATCCGCGCAAAAGTGTAGAAAGTCCAGTTCCGCCTCCTACAGCTACTATTTTCAAGCCGTGACTGAGTTGGCGACGTTCATACATTAAATCGACTAAAGCGCGATCATCATGAGGCTGTTTAGTTTTGTAGATAACTGTAAAGACTCGGCAAGCTGACCAACACATAACTAGCATACCAGTTATAAGCATAAAAATATCGATAAATGTGCTAGATATGTTCAGACCAAAATTATCTTGAAATAAATTTTGGATCGATAATTCTAAAAAAAGCGCGGTCTTATTGGCTGTTAGCAACATCAGACCGACAGAAAACAACAACAATCCAACCGCCAAGGACAAAATCCAACGTTTCACTCCCATGCCTGGCAGCAGCCATTTAAATAAGCTGAATATTTGATTCAATAATTTCATTTTTTTCTGTTGCTATTTCGGTGCTTGTTGCTGAGTTGGAGCAGAATTTGCGATATAGGCAGATAACTTAATATCACGATGCTCTACTGAAGTTTCATAATGTTGCTTTATCATGGCTTGAGCTATTTCCTCAGCTAAAGCCACAGAACGATGGCGCCCTCCTGTGCAACCAAAAGCAACATTTACCTGACGTTTGCCCTCTTTTAAATACTGGGGCAACAAAAAAGTGAGTAAATCTATAATTTTATCAGCAAAAATATGATAAGTTTCGAAATTGTGCAAGTATTCTTGTACAGGCTCATCTAATCCAGACAGTTTGCGCAAATTCTCAATATAATAAGGGTTAGGCAAGAAACGACAATCAAAAATCAAGTCGACATCCGTTGGCGCACCGTGTTTAAAGCCAAAACTTACGATATGCAACTTACTTTGGAAATTTTCTTTTGAGTTGAAATGCTGAAAAATTAGGCCTCTTAACTGGTGAGAAGTAGTTTTAGAAGTGTCTAAAACTAATGAAGCTTTGTCTTTCAAAAACTTCAGCATCTTCCTCTCCTTTAAGATCCCGTTGGCAGCTCTATCGTTGAGAGCTAAGGGATGCTGGCGTCGTGATTCAGCATAACGATGTATAAGCACATCATCAGAAGCTTCCAAAAAGACGATATAGGGCGTTTGGCCCATTTCTTCTACTTGCTTTAAAACTGGTGTTAAATCTGCAAAAAAATCCTTATTGCGGATATCTAAAGCTATTGCTAAATAAAAAATGCCGCAGTTATGGCAAAGCTTTATCAAATCAGGGATCAATACCGGAGGAAGATTGTCTACGCAATAATAGTTCTGATCTTCAAAGCATTTCATCACCTGACTTTTTCCCGCTCCGGAAAGCCCGGTAACGATAACGAAGTTTGGTCTGATATATTCTTGCATTGTATTTCCTTGCCGATAGAGATGAAATTAGAAATTTTCAGTTCTAGCTGAGTCTTGCGCAACTGAATAAAAAAACTCAGGCGGCCGCAATCATTATATACTGTCGACCGCCTAAAGTTTAGAGATATATCAGATTTTTTTTCGGAGCAATACAGATCTTAGCAAATGATGCTATCTCTGCTTGCTATTTTACCCTAATAGATACCTAAGTAATGATCCAACTCCCAAGGATGTACCTGAGTGCGATACGCATCCCACTCCTGGTATTTGGCAGTTTGGAACTGTGACCAAATGTGACGGCCTACAGCTTCACGCAATAAGTCGTCTTCTTGGAAAGCTTGCAAAGCTTCTTCCAAAGAAGTAGGCAAAGTCTCAATGTGGCGTTTTTCAAGATCTTCGGCGCTAAGATCGTACAGGTTGCAATTCATAGCTGGACCAGGATCAATCTTATTCTCAATACCGTCTAAACCGGCACAAAGCATTAAGCCGATAGCCAAGTAAGGGTTGCAGGATGGATCTGGCGAGCGGACTTCTACGCGCGTACTCTTACCACGGGGAGCCGGAATACGGATCATAGGACTACGATTCTTTTCAGCCCAAGTTACGTAAAGAGGAGCCTCGTGACCTGGGACAAGACGTTTGTAAGAATTGACAATAGGATTGGTAAAAGCGGTGAAAGCTCTAGCATGTTTCATCAAGCCGCCGATGTAATGCAAGCAGGTCTCGGAGAGCTGATTGGGAGCTTTTTCGTCAAAGAAAATGTTTTCTCCGTTTTTGAAAAGCGACTGGTTGACGTGCATACCTGAACCGGCAATACCATAGACAGGCTTAGGCATAAAGGTGGCATGTAATCCACAATTCATAGCTACTGTCTTTACAACCATACGGAAGGTTACTACTTGGTCGGCTGTCTTTAAGGCGTCGGCATATTTGAAGTCTATCTCGTGCTGACCAAAGCCGCATTCGTGGTGAGAAGCTTCGATCAAAAAGCCCATGGCTTCGAGTGCAGTTACCATTTGCTGACGGGCAAATTCGCCTCTGTCTACTGGGGCTAAATCAAAGTAGCCAGCTTTGTCATGGGTTCTAGTTGTAGGGCGTCCTTGCTCATCACGCTCAAAAAGGAAAAATTCCGCTTCCGGACCAGCCATCATTTCCAAGCCGAGTTTGCTGGCCTTGGCGATCATTTTCTTTAAGAAACCACGCGGGTCTCCGGCAAAAGGACGTCCGTCTGGAGTAGTGACGTCACAAATCATGCGAGCTTCTTTACATGAACTGTCTTTCCAGGGCAAGATGGAAAAGGTAGCCGGATCGGCCATAAGGCGCATGTCTGATTCTTCGATACGGACAAAGCCTTCGATGGAGGAGCCATCAAAAAGCACTCCATCGTCTAAAACACTCTCAATATGTCTTCCGGGAATACCTACGTTCTTCATTCCGCCAAGAATATCTGTAAATTGCAAGTGCAACAACTTGACGTCGAGATCATGAACCAACTTTACCACATCGTCGCGAGTCAATTGCTTTTCTGACATAGTGTTTTAGTCTCTTTCTAGTATGTTGATGCTGTATTTATTGCTAGTTAGCTTTTGCCATATAGCTTGGTAGCGGACAAGTTCGTATACCTGGCAAATGGACTTATTTCGCAACTATTACAACTGGGCGCAGCATTACGCCCTACCTCCCGTTTGTAAAAACATACGAGAGTGCTTAATTACTTTCGGTTATTACCGCTATAAACATAAACCTTGGGCTCTGTTTTTGTTGATCTAAAAGAAAATCCTTGCTTACCCAGATTAGTTTTAGGTCTTGATTCAGCAATTTTAATCTTCAAAAATGGCTTGGTGCAGAATAAGCTTTAGTAGCTAGGCATTAGCTCTGTTGGAGCCTTAATTATCCGCAAGTTAACGCAGAGAAAAAATTTGCAAGTATAGGAAATAATGGCCTGAGGGCGAAGGCGGCAGGTATGATAGCGGTTCATTTGCTGTGTGCTGTTTTTATAGGGGGACTTTGGTTTTGGTCAGGTAATTTCTCCGGCCGAATCAAATCTGATTTTTTCTCTTTACTTTTTCGCGGTTTTCGCGGTGCACTTTTGGCGGTGGCCGTTTGCACCTTTTTAGCTGCTTGCGTCAGCCACAGCGGTTTGGTGCTAGCTCCTGACGATTCCAGAACCGTTATGTTTATTTTCTTTTCTATGGGACTAAGTTTGGTCTTTATTCCGGTAGGCTTTTTGCTTGGAATTGCCAGGGGCAAGAGCAAAGATTTTGCTGCTGAGTTTAAAGAGGATATGTCTGCTTTTAATACTCAAGACCAAACGCCTAAGCCTAATGGTGATAACTTCCAAAATTATCAGTATGGGAACTTAGGTAGCGCTTCTGGATACGAAAATCCTGAAGCAGCTCGTTCCAGTGCAGCTTATCGATCTGTCGATAAGAAAACCTAAAAAGTTTCATAACAACATGTTTTAATACAAGAAAACTTAGTCTAATTTTTTACAATAGAGGTTCTGCTGAATGAGCAAAAGCAAACTAGCGTTAGGAAGACTGTTGACCGCTATGGTCACTCCTTTTACCCCTACTTTAGAAGTTGACTATAAAAAAGCTGTCGAATTGGCTCGTCATCTTTTGGCTTCCGGGACTAACACTATAGTAGCGGCAGCCACTACCGGTGAAGCTCCCACACTTAATGCTGAGGAAAAACTGCATCTTTTCGAGGTTCTTAAAAACGAATTAGGAGATAAACCTCTGGTTTGTGGTACCGGTACGAATAACACTCAAGCTACTATAGATTTTTCCTTAAAAGCTAAAGAGCGTGGAGCTGATGCGATTTTAGTGGTGGCTCCTTATTATAACAAGCCTCCGCAAGACGCTTTGTATGAACATTTTAGAGCTGTGGCTGAAGCTGTAGAATTGCCCATTATAGCCTACAATATACCTGGGCGTACTGGTATTGAAATAAAATCTTCTACATTGTCCAAGATTGCTTCTATTCCCAATGTTATTGCTGTGAAGGAGTCGCTGCCAAGCTTAGAGCCTATCAGTGAGCTTAGTGCTGCTTTAGAAAAAACTTCTCCCGAACAGGCTGGGAAATATGCCAATTTTGTGGAGAGACGCGCCATGGAAATTTACAGTGGCGATGATTCTTCTATCTTGCCGTCTATGTCTGTAGGTGGCGTTGGAGTTATTAGCGTTACTTCTCATGTAGCTGGAAGTTTAATTAAAGAAATGATAGAAGCTTACTTCGCTGGTGATGTAGCTAAAGCTAGACAGCTCCATTTACGTTTATATCCGTTGTTTACAGGTTTATTTGCTGTAGCGAATCCAATTTTGGTAAAAGCTGCTCTGCGTTTACAAGGGTTTGATGTTGGCGGATTGCGTATGCCGTTGCGTTCGGCCTCAGATAGTGAAATAGAGCAGTTGCGCTGCATAATGAAAGAAGTTGGAGTTCTATAATTGCGTGTTATTAAGGTGGAGTTTTGAATTAAAAGCTCTGCCTTAATAGTTTTTATGGGATAAAGACTTGTATTTGAAAAAAAATAGTGTATAAAGTTAAGCCCCGGCCTTAGGTTGTTGAGGCTGCTGGTGGGGGCTGGTGCATTTGCATTCGGAACTAAAAAAATAGGGGAAATGGTATGCCTGCTGATTTATTGTTGATTGAAAACCAGTCAAAGAAGCCGTTTAGGGGACGTTTTTTTGTCCCCGGTGACAAATCGATTGGACAGAGGGCTCTAATTTTTGCCGCTATGGCTGAAGGAGAGTCCGTAATAAATGGGGTCTCCAATGCTGCTGACTGCCTTTCTGTGGTAAATGTTCTGCGCCAGCTAGGAGCCTCTATAGAAATAAAAGACAACAGAATCGCGACAGTGACAGGCTGGGGAGCCAAAGGGCCTGCTCAAGTGGATGAACCTTTGGATTGTGGAAATTCTGGAGCTTGCATGCGTTTCATTGCCGGACTTTTGGCCGCATCTTCTGGAGTTTATGTTTTAATTGGAGATGAGAGTCTAAGTAAGCGCCCTATGGATAGGTTAGCTGCCGTCCTGGAAAAATTCGGGGCCAAAGTAGAATGCTTGGGGAAAAATAATTGTGCGCCTTTACGTGTAACTGGATGCTTCCATAAGGACAATTTAGAGTGGGCTAAAGAACACAATGCTATAAAAGACAATTGTGTGGAAATTGAAACTAAAAGTGCCAGCGCTCAATTAAAAACGGCTGCTTTATTGGCAGCTCTATCTATGGGAAATTTAAAGCTGACTTTAACTGAACCGTTAAAGAGCCGTGATCACAGCGAAATTATGCTGAGAAAATTAGGCTTTAAGGTTAAAGAACAAAATTTGCCTGATGGCCAGCATAGAATCATCTTCTCAGCCAATGGAAATAAAATAAAAGGTTTCCAATATAATGTCTATGGAGATCCGTCTTCAGCTGCGTTTTTAATTGCTTTAGCTGTGATGAAGCCTCATTCACATATTGTGATTGATCATTTGGTTATAAACCCCACCAGAATAGGCTTTTTCAATATTCTTAAACGCATGAATGCGAAGATTTGTGCAAGATTTTCTAATTATAATTATGGTGAAATGGTAGGTGGCATTACCGTCGATTATTCTCACCTCAAAGGGGTTGATGTTCGTCCCAAGGACATTCCCTTGTGCATAGATGAAATTCCACTTTTGGCTGTGATTGCTTCCAAAGCTTATGGTGTTACCAGGGTGCGAGGGGCTTATCAATTGCGTCAGAAGGAGTCAGATCGTATTAGTATGACTTTGCGAGAGTTAGAAAAGCTTGGAGTAAAGTCAAAAGAATACGAAGATGGATTCGATATTATAGGTTTAAGCCCTGAGGGTGAGAATGGCAAATCTGTCGCTGACAAAGAAAGTGAAAGTTGCGAGTCTGTCATTCTGGACGCTCACGGTGATCATCGCTTGGCCATGAGTTTGGGTGTGGCCGCTTGTATCTATAAGCGTCCTATAAAAATAGTGGGAGCCCAGTGCTGCACTGTTTCTTTCCCTAGCTTTTGGAATATACTGAGATCGGTCTCCGCTTTTAAAGAGACACCGCTGCAAGAGCATGCTTAGAAATGCAAATAGCAAATGTTTGCAGTATAGATAGTTTGCCAAGTTGGCTAGTTAGCTTAGAAGATAAATATCCTGAATTATCTCAACTAGGCTTAACGTCTGCTTGGCAAGCTCTTATTTTACAAAATAAATGCCCTCTTTCAGTTGAATTTACTAAGCAAAGGTTCAGGGAACTGGGGAACAATTTCAGTGGCCAGTTGACAGTTTTGTTTGGTTGTCCTATCAGTCACAGTTTGTCACCAGCCTTACATAACTTTTTCAACTTGGGTACGTCAAACCGGTTTGGTTTATATTTGCCAACGCAAGTTAAAAGTGAAAGCTCATTTTTACAAATATTGCAGCGTTGGCAAGTTCTTCCTTTGGTTGGAGCCAACGTTACCAGCCCATTTAAAGAGTGTGCTTTTCGTTATTTGTTTGAACATGGGCAATTAAGCCGAGAGGCTCGTGCTATTGGCGCTGTAAATACAATTTGGAGTTCGGGTGGAAAACTTTGTGGCGATAATACTGATTGGTGCGGCTGGCTGGCTTCTTGGCGTCACTATATAAAGGAAGAACTTGCCGGACGAGATATTGTTGTTTTTGGTGCTGGGGGAGCTGCTCGAGCTATAGTTTACGCTTTAATTAGATCAAAAGTAAAAAGCATTACAATAGTTAATTCTCCTCGGCGTGGCCAAGAATTAGTTACCTATTTTACTTCTTGGCAGCGAAATGAAAACTCGGATCAAACTTTTATTCCCATACAAAGGTGTTCTGCTTGGTTAGAATACAGCAAGCCTAGCTATGTATATATTCAGGCTACTGTACTTGGCAGTTCCGCTTTTCCTAATTTGACACCCTATAATTGGCCAGATTCGCCATTGGTTTTGTCTAAAGAGTATGGTTGTAATTACAACAAAAAAACAAACAAAAACGAGACTCCCACTTCGCCTTTAGCGTGTGATTTAGTCTATAATCCCTCTCAAACAGAATTTTTGCGTCTAGCTAAAAAAAATGGCTCCAAAACCATGAATGGCTTAGGCATGCTTATTTGCCAAGCTTACCGGGCTAGAGCCAAATTTTTCAACCTTACACCTTCGGAAGCGGAGGAAGAGCGATTGCTCAATCGTTTTAGCTCAGTGTATTCTCAAAATATGAATTGAGCAAAAATTAACTTAAATCGATATATTGGTCGCGCAATCTATTTAAAATTTGCTGACGTGCTCTTAAAAGCTCGGCTATGCGTTTAGCTGTCTCCAAAGGAGTGTAGTTTGTAGTATCGATACGTATTTTTATACGTTCGTACAGGTATTGCCTTTCTTTAAGCAACTGATCTACACGCTCGCCGACATTAGTATTTTGTAATAAAGGGCGCTTTTCGTTGCGTTCTAAGCGCTCCACTAGGCAGTCTCTTTGGGTATATAAGCAAATAAGCAAGCCTGACTTTTGGAAAGCTTCGAAGTTGGCTGGGTTTATTAAGGAACCGCCACCAGTAGCTACAATACGATTACTCGATTGGGCTAATTCAGCACAAAGCTCCTCTTCACGCTCTCTGAACCATTGCTCGCCATGCTCTTTAAAAAGGCCAGATATACTGCCACCATGACGCTTTTCGAGCTCTTGATCCATATCTATAAATTTTCGCCCCATAACTCTGGCTAGCTCGCGCCCTATAGTGCTCTTGCCAGTCCCCATGAAGCCCACGAGATAAATATTATGCTTAGCCATACCGCAGCCGTTTTTCTCCCTTGTATTTAAAGCTCCCTGCTAAAGGCTGCGGCCTTGGTAATACAGAAACACCTGAAAAATGGGCTATAGTTTTGCTCTGTTACGCTTTTGACCTTTTGCGTTAAAGTGTCATTCAAAATTACAGCCGATAAATGTTTTACGACGGTCATTTTTTAATTATGTTGGATAAAATTGTTAATACTGAAATAAATTACCATTTGGGAGAAAATAATTTAAAACAAGTTTTGCAACCAGCTTTGCGTACAAGTCAAGGTCGGGCTTTAGTTGTAGTCGACAGACAAGTTTGGCTTAACCAAGAGAAATACATACGAGAGGCTTTTTCCGATACTAAGGCGTTTTTTTATGAATTTTGCGGAGGAGAAACACATAAAAATTTATATGAAATCCAAAAAATTTACCAAGCAGCTTTAGTCTCTGGAGCTGACAGAAGCATGCCTGTTATTGCTATAGGAGGCGGAGTTACTGGGGATATGGCAGGCTTTGTGGCGGCGACATTTATGCGAGGTTTGCCACTTATTCAAGTGCCGACTTCACTTCTAGCTATGATCGATTCTTCAGTTGGTGGTAAAAATGGATTTGATCTTCCGGAAGGGAAAAATTTGGTCGGTACATTTTACAATCCTCAGCTGATTATTGCCGATACGAGTTTTTTGCGAACGTTGCCGGAGAAAGAATGGACTAACGGATTTGCAGAAATAATAAAAACAGCTTTATTGAATACTGAGTCATTATTGGAAAAAATAGAGGCCTATTGTGTGCAATATCTTAATTATGCAAATGATCATAATAATGAATTTAGTTTGAGTCAAAAGATTATCACAATTTATAAAGACAAAAATTTTCTTAAATATTTGATAGAAGCCTCTGTTAAAACAAAAATTTCGCTAATAATGTCTGATCCTTTTGATCTAGGAAAAGAAAGATATAAGCTAAATTTAGGTCATACTTTTGCTCATAGTTTAGAAGTATCTTCTGATTATAAATTGGCTCATGGACAGGCAGTAGCTATCGGAATTATCGGCGCTCTTCTTCTCTCGGACAGTTTAAAAATTTTAGAGGAACCGATTATAGCAAGAATGAAAAGGCTAGTCTGTTTTTGGGGATTACCTGCGGCTATTCCTCAGGGACTGGAATGGGAAAAATTCGCTAAAAATTTAAGTTCTGACAAAAAACGGAAAGGTGGACGCAATGTTTTTGTGCTACCTTTAGCGGAAGGCAAAATTATTCAGAGCGCAGATGTGGATTTATCCCATATAAAGAGAGTTTTCGACAGCTTGTCTGTGGCCTAGCTTGCGAAGTTGAGAGGGAATAAACTGTGGCGAAGTTGCGTGTATTTGTATTAAACGGCCCAAATATGAATTTGTTGGGCACTAGAGAGCCCGGCATTTATGGAAATATGTCCTACGATCAGCTTATAGAGCAGATCTCTTTTTGGACTTCTGAATTAGATATCGAACTTGGCTATGCTCAAACGAACTCCGAGGGCGGTATTATCGACTATATCCACGCTTCTTATGGCCAGTTCGATTTTGTAGTGTTAAATCCGGGCGCTTTTACGCACACTTCATACGCTTTGCGAGATGCCATTGTAAGTGTAGGACTTCCTGTTATCGAGGTCCATTTAAGCAATATCTATGCTAGAGAAGAATGGCGGGCTAAATCCGTTATTTCTTCCGTTTGTGTGGGTACTATTGCTGGTTTGGGAGTTTATGGCTATCGCTTGGCTTTGGAAGCTGGCAAGCATTTTCTCAGTTCAGCTTCTGCAGATAATAGTAACGCTGTGTCGACAACTATTTCTGCCCCCATTAGCCGAGGAAGCAGCGCTCAGCACTCTAATGCTCCGAGCACTCATGTTTTGTCTTTGCCTTCTGCTCCTACGGTCAAACCTGCTCAAGCGCGTACCTCTGCTGCTCCTTCCATAGTCTCTGTGCCTGTAGACAATGTGGATCAGGGAGATTTAGCCAATTTATTTGTTCCTACTCATAAATATGAAGTAGCTAACGAAGGTGGAAATTTAGGCGGTAATGTCGGCATTAACGAAATACAAGGTTTCCCCGAAGAAGGAGCAGTAAGCGTTTTTGCCGGTAACGATTCCGATGGAGATGACGAATTGTCTCCCGAAGAAAGAGAGAAGCTTAAAGAATGGATGGGAGAAGACTATAGCGAGCCTTCTCCGGAAGACTATCGGCTTGGTGGCGGTATTGCCAGGACTAGCGATGATGTTCCTGCTTCGACCCCTTCCGGATCTTACTCCAGCTCGGAGTATCCCTCTGTATCCACGGCAGCCAATCAGTTCGTGGCTAGTCAACAGAGCGTTGGTAAAACGGTTACCCCTCTTAGCCAGTCTCAAGCCTCTGCTACTAAGCGCTTGACTATTCCTATTAAAATTAAGAAATAATGCCTATTCGCACTTTTAGTGCACGTTTTGGGGCCAAAATTAGGAAGGTGAAAAAAGGCCTTCCGCTGAATTGGCCGCCTAGTCTTCGAGGATACTATATTGCCCGTTGGCCGTCTCAGTGTTATATGGAGCGAATGCTTTTTTGGGGGGACTGGGGTGACGGGCAGTGGTTTTGCCCAAAATAGGAGGAAATTGTGAAGATTAGCTATCTGTCGTTAGTCTTGGCTGCCGCCTTTTGCTTAGGAAGTTCTCTTCCGGGTAGTGCTGAGCCTGACAGTTCTGTGAGTCACTCAGACGGTGTAAAGGTGTTAGCTGAGGCCGCTCCTCAAAAAAGTGCCCCTTCCAACACTAAAGTAAACAACCTTAAAGGGTCGTCTGCTTCTTATCCTGTTTCCGCCATAAAAATGGGAGGCAAAATCCAGCCTGGTGATGATTTGCAAATTGTTTTCAGCGTAGCTGGTCCGCCAGATGAAATTTTGCCTATGCGTGCTAAAAGCAAAGCGCCCGATGACGATTATATTCATTTTATTTATCGCAATCGTTTTACCATCAACATAAATAAAGCTAATGTCGTTCAGAGCATTATGGTTTTTGGCAACAATATAGAATTAGTTGGTGTGCCTTTTAAAATTGGCCAGAAAACGGCCGATGTTTTAGATAAATGGAAGAAGCCCGAGCGTGAAGTTAGTAATATGTATATTTACTACTATCGCGGTGTTTATATTATCTGGGACAAGGATAATCCAGGCAAAATTGACAGAATTTATCTTACTTTGCCTGGTAAAGTAAATGAAGATAGCAAGAGTAGTGCTGTAGGTTAGTTTGGCCTTTTAAGCTTGCATACGTAATTTCGAGATTGGCTGCAGTTGAAATCTATTGAGCTGCAGCCAATTTTTCGGTAATAGAGATACAGTTAGGATTATTTTCTTTTGAGCAACAGTGTTGGCTTTTTGAATATTAGCAAACCCCCGGGCATGAGCTCACATAATGTTGTGGCTTTCGTGCGCCATTTGTTACCTCGTGGTCTAAAGGTTGGCCATTTGGGTACTCTCGATCCTGGAGCTTGCGGAGTTTTACCTTTAGCCATAGGCTGGGCAACTCGCACTATTCAGTATTTTCCTCCAAATCGCAAAGCCTATAGAGCAGAAATTACTTTTGGTATAGAAACTGATACTCTAGATGCTCATGGACAAATTACCGCTACTGCTGTTGTTCCTGAATTGCAATTAGGAAAAATAGAGGAGTTGTGTCGCTCTTTTGAAGGCGAACAAATGCAAGTACCACCGCAAATTAGCGCTTTACATGTAGATGGTCAACGAGCTTATATGCTTTCACGCAACGGTTGCGATTTTGAGTTACCTCCGCGTCCGGTTACTTTGTATAAGGTTGAGTTGTGTCGACTCGAGAAAGATAAAGCTTTAATCGATGTGGAGTGCAGTGCTGGTACTTATATTAGATCTTTAGCTAGAGACTTTGGTAAAGCTTTGGGATGTGGTGCGCATTTATCTTTTTTATTACGTACCCAAAGTGGCATTTTTAAATTAAAAGATTCCTATGCTATTGAAGATTTGCGCTCTCGAGGTATAGACAATTGTTTATGGCCTGTAGATAAAGTGCTGAAGGCTTCATTGGGTCGTTTTTGTAGAATTAAAGGACAAATTTTCCAAGGCGGACAAGAGTTTTCGGAAATTTATGGTAAGGAAAGTGAACTTATCGACGTCAATTCATTTGACCTTGGAGACAATTTTGCAGTATATAATTTTGACAACAATGAATTTATAGGCGTCGGTGTTGTGGTTGAAAGTAACACCGATAGCGGCAAGTTTCTCCGTTTGGAGCGTTTGTATTTGAAAGGAGTTTAGTGCAGTGTCTATTGTCTTTTGGGGGCTCTGCCCGCATCCTCCGCTTTTAATTCCCGGCATCGCCGATTGCGCTAAAGAAAAAGCTGCAATTACAACAGCTTCTTTTAAGCAATGGGCTCTCAAGATAAAAGAACAAAAGCCGGACCGTCTGATTATTATGTCTCCCCACGCTCCAGCTGCTTCGTCAGCTGTGCCGATATTTTCTCTTGCTTCTTTAAGTGGTTCCATGCAAAGATTCGGATGTCCGGAAGTTTTCTATAGTGTCGATTGTGACACCGCTTTTATTGAACGTCTATCAGCTTTATGTCGCGAAGAAAATTTTCCCCTCTTAACGGTTAATGATGATTTAATTAAACAACATAATCTGGAAGTAAGTCTTGATCATGGCACTTTGATTCCCCTACATTTCTTAAAAGAAGCAGGCCTTGATGTGCCTATAGTTCTGTTAGGCTACGGCCCTGGTTATACCGAATTGTATATTCAATTAGGTAAGCTTATTAAAAAAGTAGCCGAGGAAGATAACGAGAAAAAGACAGCTATTATAGCTTCTGGAGATCTTTCCCATCGCCTTTTGGAATCTGGACCTTACGGTTTTAGCCCTTATGGTCTTAAGTTTGATGAAACTATAAACCGTATTTTAGACAGCGCAGAAGCCGATTCTTTGCTTAGTTTTAGCCATGAAGAGGTGAATGAGGCTGCTCAGTGTGGTCTTTATTCTATCGCTATGCTTTTAGGCAGCCTTGAAAAAGAGGAAATATGCACTAAACGTTTCTCTTATGAAGCCCCTTATGGAGTTGGCTATTCTGTAGTTGGCTATTTGCCTAAAAATGTCGATTTTAATGGTGACAAAGATTCAGCGGATAATGTTGAGGCTGACGACAAAAAAAAAGCTGCCTCAGAAAAAAATAGTACCAGCGCTAAAATTTCTTCGCCGTTAAATTTTATGGGGTGCAAGCAAGTTGGCACGGCTAAAGTTGAATTTTCCGATTTAGCAAGTAGCAAAAATACTAAAAACGCGCTTGAGCCGCATTTAGAGTTGGCCCGCCGTAGTGTTGAAAATTATGTTCTTAATGGTGAGTGTTTATCCTTAAAAGAAGATGAGTATCCTACTTTGCAAAGCCCAGCCGCTGTTTTTGTTACTTTGAAGAAACAAGGACAATTGCGAGGTTGCATAGGTAGTTTATTGCCTATAGAAACTAGCCAAGCTAAAGAAATAGTGCGCAACGCCATTTTGGCTTGCAGTCAAGATCCTCGTTTTCCTGCTGTCTCTGCTGAAGAGTTGCCACAATTGCAATATCAAGTATATGTGCTAGGAGAGCCTGTAAAAATCAGAGGACCTCAGGAATTAGATCCCAAGCGCTATGGTGTTATAGTACGTAAAGATGGGCGCAGCGGAGTCTTGCTTCCTAATTTAGAAGGCGTGGATAGTATTGATATGCAATTGCGCATTGCTTGTCAAAAAGGTGGTATACTCCCTGAAGAGAAGCCGGAGCTCTATCGCTTTACGGCGACAATCTACGACGAGTAGGGACGCCTTTTAGGTAGTACCTATGCTTTACTTATATTTGCGGAAAAGTATATGTCTAAACAAGCTGACAAAAAATCCCCGACGACTTTAAAAGCCGATACGGAGTGTAAAACTGAAGAACAAGGCTCTTCTGAAGGAACTGATCACCAACTAGGTGCTGATAGTTCATCTAGTAAAGAGGCAAAGCAGGCGGCGGTTGCTCAAGCTTCTGATGGGGGAGCTGCGCCTACGCCCGCTTATTTAGTAGCTTCTTTAGATTGGCAGAGTAGTAAAGAATATTTAGCTAAAGTAGGCTCCGGAGAGATCTTTCCTGAATCTGCAACGAATGGAAAGGCATCCCAGCAATCCGCAAATAACAATAAGGCCTGGCAAGTACCTGTTGCCATTGCTTGTATTGTCTTAGGCATAATGGTTGGACTTCAATATAGAGCTCATTCGGCGAGCACTCCTATTCAGGTAGATGATCGCCGTAAGATGCTTGAATTGGTGCGTACTTTAGAAGCTGAACGTAATAGAATGTCGGCTGAAATTAGCGATTTGCGTTCTCGTATTTCTGATATGGAGACTGCCTCTAATAGAATAGGTGTGGTAGGTAAACAAATTCAGGAACAGCTAAACAACTCGCGTATTGAGGCTGGTCTTACTGGCATGAGGGGGCCTGGCATTGTGGTTGTACTTAGCGATTCGCCTCGTACTCCACCGGCTAATACCGATCCTTACTTTTATATAGTGCATGATGTCGACCTCAGTGCGTTAGTTAATGAGCTTTGGTCGGCTGGTGCTGAGGCAGTCTCGGTAAATGAACAGCGTATTGTTACTCGTTCTTCTATACGTTGTGTGGGGCCTACTGTTTTAGTTAATGGTGTACGTATTGCCGCACCTTATACAGTTAAGGGAATTGGGCCGAGTGATTTGGAAACAGCTTTGCGTATGCCTGGAGGCTTTCTGGATAGTATGGCTGCTTTAATAGGCAATGGTGGACAAGTTACTATCAATCGAGTTGATGAAGTTACCATTATGCCTTATGAAGGTAGTATCGCTTTTCGCTATAGTCAATCTTTTGACAAAGATCAAGATAAAGAATAGCTCTAAAAAGCGATTTGCTGTACTCATATAGGGAGGGCAAAAAGGGGGGAAGCTGTCTTTTAGTCAGGTAGTTAGGAGAAGCGTACAAACTTATGATCCTGGTTATTGTAGGGTTATTGGTAGGCTTGCTTATAGGTTGGGTATTGCCTTTTCAAATTCCAGTTAGTGCTGCCAAATATGTATCAGTGGCATTTTTAGCTGGTTTGGATTCTATAGTTGGCGGCACTAGATCTGGTTTAGAAAATAAATTTAATTTTAGTGTCTTTGTGAGTGGCTTTGTCGTCAATTTGCTTTTGGCAGCTGGCCTTACTTGGGTGGGAGATGCTTTAGGTGTTGAGATCTACCAAGCAGCTATAGTAACTTTCGGTATGCGCATTTTTGTTAATTTGGGCTACATACGTCGCGATTTACTCAAGCAAAAATCGGAACCTTCAGTTATAGAAAGTGTAATTTCTCCTATAAAATAGCTTACGGCTGTGTTTTTTATAGGTAGTTTATAAGTTTGCGTGGGGGAAAAATATTATATTTAATCTTGCTTGGGGCAAAGTAAAGTATGACTGAGGCAAATTGCAAAGCCAATGGAAGTTCTGCTGCTATAGAGCAAACCGGCTCTAACGGTAGCAAAATTGATGCTGATAAAGCTGCATATAGCGATTTAGCTTCTGAGCATCTTTATATTTTGGCTGTCAATCCTGGTTCAATTTCTACTAAGATTAGCGTTTTTTATGGCAGCAAGATTATTTTAAGTAAAGAACTATTGCATAGCGTCCAGGATTTAGCTCCTTATGATGGCTTGCCAGCTTCATCCCAATTGGCTATGCGTATCCATTGCGTGACTGAAGCTTTGAGCGAAATTGGTTTTGATGTGGCTTTACTGGATGCTATTTCCTGTCGCGGAGGCTTACTCAGACCTATTCCGCATGGAACTTATGCTATTACAGATGAAATGTTGGCTGAATTACAGGAAGCTAAGTGGGGTGATCATCCTTGTAATTTAGGTCCAATGATTGGTCGTTTTTTCGCTCAAAAATTGCATATCCCAGCTTTTATAGTTGATCCTGGCGTTGTTGATGAATTGCCTCCGCGAGCTTATATCACCGGAATAAAAGAGATACATCGCCGTTGTATTAGTCATGCGCTTAATGCTTTTGCTCAAACTCGCCGTTATGCTGCCGAAATAGGTGTAACTTACCAAGATTTGAATTTGATAGTCGCTCACCTTGGAGGTGGAATTTCTATAGGCGCTCATAAGCATGGGCGCTATATAGACGTAAATAATGCTTTAGATGGTGAAGGCCCATTCTCTCCTGAGCGGAGTGGCTCTTTGCCTGTTGGTCCGCTTATCGACCTTTGCTTTAGCGGTAAATATACCCACGCGGAGTTGCGCCGTCTCAATAGAGGAAAAGGCGGTATGCTAAATTTGGTTGGTACAGCTGATATGAAAGAAATAGAGGCTCGTTGCTTGGCAGGTGAGACTGAGTGCATCGATGCTTTTGAAGCTATGGCTTATGCTGTATCTAAAAATATAACCGCTTTGTGGCCTGCTTTTGATGGCGAGAAAGTAGATGCGGTTATCTTAACCGGCGGAGCTTCTCGAAGTAAAGTTCTTGTAGATAAAATTAAAAAATATATTTCAGCTATAAATGTCACTGTGGTAGTTTATCCTGGAGAATTAGAAATGGTCGCTTTGGCTAGCGGAGCGGCTCGTGTTTTAACTGGCAAGGAAAAAGCCAAGAATTATTTTTAGCACGAAGTGGTTTGGAGGTGCAAATTGGAACAAATTTGCAATTTAGAGCAACTTGTGGAAAGTTTGCAAGGTCAGGTTCTCAAGCGTTTAGTAATTGCCGCAGGCCACGACCGTTGCACTATTAGAGCTGCTGCTGAAGCTGCTGATAAAGGTATTGCCAAAGTCATCTTAGTTGGCCATGCCCAGCAAATAAAAGACATATGCTTAGAATATTCGATAAATCCAGATCTGTTTAATATCATAGATGAAGCCAGTACCTTTGGCGCAGGCATTATTGCCCGCGACATGGTTTTTGAAGGCCGAGCTGATGTGCTCATGAAAGGGCTAATCAATACTGATCAATATATGCATATAATTTTAGATAAAGAGCATGGCCTTTTATCTAAAGGTAATGTGCTTACCCATATCACTTGTTTGGAAATCCCTGAGTACATAAGCTCACATAATAAGTTGCTTTTTGCTGGTGACGCGGCCATAATTCCGGCTCCAGATTTAAATACTAAAGCTAAGATAATTAGTTATGCCGTAGAAATTGCCCATTCGTTTGGTGTGGAAATCCCTAAAGTTGCGGTAATTGCTCCCACTGAAAAAGTATTGCCTAAAATTGCTTCATGTGTAGAGGCGGCAGCTTTAGCTAAAATGGGAGAACGTGGTCAGCTCGGTACTTGTATTGTGGATGGCCCTTTAGCTCTAGATGTGGCTATTTCGCCCAAGAGTTGTCAAACTAAAAATGTGCATACAGCTGTTGAAGGTAGCGCCGATATATTAATTTTTCACTGTTTAGAAGCTGGCAATACTTTTTACAAGGCTTGCACCACTTTAGCTGGAGCAAAAGTGGCCGGAATTGTCGCTGGAGCTAATGTGCCATGCATTTTGACCAGCCGAGCCGACTCAGAAGAATCTAAATTCTATTCGATTGCTTTAGGATGCAGAATGAGTAAAGCCTAGTTGCTTCTTGTAATTGCAAGGAATTGTTGGAGCTAGTTTCCAGCCATTTCTTGCACTTCTACAAAGTGGGTATAGGCTTGCAAAAGAATATGTGAAGCTATATCCAAATGAGAGTTGGCGCCAGTATCGGCCCACCATTGCATTTCATCAATACCTTGTCTAAATTCTTCTACGCCTTGACGCAAACTGTGAAGCGCTTTGTTTATGTTGGGATCATCGCTGGAAGGCGGAAGCTTACTTAAGCTGGTCGAGGCAGAGCGAAGCAATTGCTTACCCCAAGCCAAAACGTTGACAAATTCTGCCTTGGCAATACGCCCAAATTTAACGGCATCACAAGCTTCAATAAGCCTGGACAAATGGTCAGAAGTGTCGGTTTCTTCTGGCTCTCCTTGGCTAGTGTAGTTGGTAACTGTGGCTGCTCCTTCTTGTGGATCTTGATATCCAGCCGGAAGTACCAAGCGAGCTCCGCAGCGATCACATACTTTAGAATAGGCTTTATTTTCAAAACCACAATGTAAGCAACTGATACTACTGGCTTCCTCTTCAAACTTGGTAAAGACAGTCCAGGCTTGGCAAATAAGATCAGCGCCATCTTCCAAGTATTGGATAGCTTTATGCAATAGCGGACGCCTGGTAATACCTAAACGCAAAAGAGGCAAAGCGCGATTTAAACGATCAAAACCATCGCGAGCAATGGGAACTTGCTCAGCCAAACGTGGAGAGCTTTCTAAAGCTTGGTTGGCACATTGCTCGAAGCGGAAATAACTCTCAGCTAATTGCGGCTCAAACCAAGACTGAGCTCGCTCCAAGATGTTGGGGTCTAAACCGGAAAGTACAGCTCGGGCAGCGTGAATAACCCAGTTTACTTGCGGAGAAGGTGTGGGCTTATCAGCTAAAGCTTCGCCAGTACTTTCTTGCATAAGCTCAACTAATAGTAAGCAACCCTCACTAAACTTAACAAAGCCAGCGTCTAAGGCATTAAGATCATATTGCAGAAAGTAAGTATCCATACTTTGGATACCGGCCATAATTTGACGAATAGCACTACTACCGCGATTGCGTCTGGCTAAATCGTTATCTTTTTCAAATGTATCTAAGCTATTGGCAAAATGATCCCAAAGGCGATCAAAAATCTCACTAAGTCTATCATCATCCATAGCTCCTTGCTTGGTAGCTTGGATAACTTTTTCCATTAAATTGATGGCTGGATGGGGATTATCTCCCTGACAAAGATAGTTCCACTCATAGGCTAATAAGCTATTGTGTAAGTCGGCATATCCCTCAAAAATTTGTTCCGGGGCCGATTCTAAAGGATAGTTAGTCGGAGAAGAAAACCAAGAGCGCACCCCAGCTATAATATTTGCATATTGCTGAAATGAATCAATTACATCTTTTACAGATTGGGCTAAAGCTGGAATAGGACTTTGAGCTGTAGTTGCAGTTTGCTTCTGGAAATTGTCTCTAGAAGTGAGCAACTCTTTTATATAGGCTTCTAAAACTATGCCCAAAGCGCGTGGATTAGCATTCCTTTTAGATACTTTTACGCAAAGTAAGATAAGGCGATTGGTTGTTTCTGAAGGCGTAACCAAATCTTGGGGCAACAAAGTCTCCGGAGTATTTCCTTCTAAAGTAGTGTCGTAACCAATCATATTTTAACTTCCATTCCAAGCATTTAACAGAAACAAAAAGGCGAAAAAATATCGTTATTGCATAAGTTGTTGCAAATCATCGGAAGCCATGCCGGGAATAGGTACTCCCAAAGAGGACACTCGTCCATTCATTTCTTCTTGGCTTTTTTGGAAGCTTTGTTGCATAGCGTGCATCTCTTCATTTTGAGGAGTTGAGGAAGAGGCTATGTCTTGCATCCATTCTTCCTGGGGCGTACTTGTATCCATAACCATAATACTATTTATAGATTCGCTCAAGGCTACGCTAATGGGCACGGAGGAGCTGACGCTTACAGAAGAACTTTTATTTATACCGTTACTTTTTTTGACCAGCTTTTGAGTAATTCCGCTCATGATCCCCAAGACTGAAGCGTTGCTGAGAGCTTCAGTTGCAGTTGGGGCTGCCATGGCCGTTGAGCCGGTAATAGCGTTAAGAGAAGCGGGATTCATTTGCACAGGTTGCATAACCTAAAAACTCCTAATGCACTTTTGACTATTTTTTACAAATAGCTTTCGCTGTCTGAATTTCGCATAATAGCCATAAGAACCTTCTAAAGGTGGCTATTTTTAAGGCTTATACTGTTTTCACTCTATTTTGACTAAAAGCAGGGCAGGGCTTTAGCTCAATTTGATAAAAATGTTCGCCGAGTTTTTAGCAGGAGTAAACAAATAATAAAAATTATGGATAAGCTGATAATTGTTACTGGATCTTTAGGATTTATTGGCGCCAATTTAGCTGAAGCTTTGAATAAAAAAGGGTATACAAATCTTCTTTTGGTCGATCACTTGAATAATACCGATAAGTGGCGCAATTTTGGTCATTTGGAATTTACTGACTATTTAGATCGAGAAGCTTTTATTAAATTGGTAGATTCTAATACCTTAACTTCTCAAGTTGAAGCTGTATTCCATTTGGGCGCTTGCAGCAGCACGACTGAAACTGATTCTAACTTTTTAATGGAAAATAACTATCGCTATACTAAGAAGCTTGCTCAATGGACAGCGGATCGCAAAATTCCTATGATTTTAGCCTCTTCTGCAGCTACTTATGGCAATGGTAAACTTGGCTACAGCGATGATCCAGCTATGGTTCCTAAATATATGCCTTTAAATATGTATGGCATGTCCAAGCATCTTTTTGACAAATGGGCTTTGCGCAACGGCTTATATGAAGAAAATTTGGTCGGTCTGAAGTTTTTCAATGTTTATGGTCCACATGAAGATCATAAAGGCAGCATGCGTTCAGTAGTTTGCAAAGCTTTTTATCAAATTTTAGAGCGTGGCTACGTAGAGTTATTTAAGTCTTATCATCCTGATTATAAAGACGGCCAGCAGCTTCGTGATTTTGTCTATGTCGATGACGCGGTAAAGGTTATGCTCTATTTCTTTGAGCATAGAGAAAAGCATGGCTTATTTAATTGTGGTAGCGGCATAGCTCGCTCTTGGAATGATTTAGTAAATGCTGTATTTGCTTCTATGGATAAAAAGGCTGACATTCGCTATATAGAAATGCCTGATTATTTGCAAGGCAAATATCAATATTACACTTGCGCTGATACTAAACGTTTGCATGAAGCAGGCTACACCGAGCCTTTTGCCTCTTTGGAAGACGGCGTAAAAGATTATGTGCAAAATTATTTAGCTTTGCAAGCTTAAATTTTGTAGTAATAAGTTAATACAGTTGTTTATATAAGAAAACTCTCCTGGAAGATTCGATAAAACGAAAAAACGAATAATCAGGGGAGTTTTTCTTTTTTCTTTGCTTTTGTGTTTATCTAATTATTTTACAAAAGCGTTGCGCCTATTTTTAGGAATAATTTCGTTAGTGTAGTTGGGCCCAATAGTAACATCGGGCATAGGGAAGGCTTTCAAGCTAAACTGAAAATAAAGCTCGTTTTGAACACTGCGATAAACTAAGCTAGTAACCCAGTCGTGAGCTTCATAATCGAGTTGGTAGTCTTGATAAGTAAAGCGATGGTTGAATAAGTCGTAAACGCTCCAGTGGCTGGCATACAAACCATCGAACAATCTAGTACGCAAATTGGTATCCAAATTTCTCCAAGAATGGGAGCGCGGATCGTAGCTGCAACTAGCCCCTATAAGCAAATTGTTATTGGGACGAAATTGCAAACGCGGAGTAACATTCTGGAATTGATCAGTCTTAAGGTTATAACCGCTGACTACTGAGAAATTGAAAACATCGTCCTTAAAGAATTCGATACCGCCAGTAAGGTTTTCATATCCTACTATATGATCGTATTGCAAAGGAGTTTCTCCGCGTGGGTTGAGCCAGTTATAATCCAAACGCAAAGTACCCACATCGCCTAATTCTTGCATCCAGCCTAAACGCGCCGCTAAAGAATACATACTTTGTCCATTACCATAGAAAAGCTGCCTAAAACCGGCGCCAGCCAAGAACCTTCCTGAATCGTATTCGAAAGATTGATCTGGAATTTGGAAGCGCAAATCGTAGCGGTTAGTAGAATACATACTGGGCGATTCGGTAACGTGGCCTAAACTAATGGAAGTAAGCACTGGAACGTCGCCTATAAAAATAGGGTGAGAGCGCAAAGTAAATTCCGGATTGCGGTTAAGGCTATAATTGCGACTGCCATTAGTATTTTCTACTTGCAACTCACTATCAAAAAGCTCGCTCGTATGGCGCAAGCCAATTTGATAATGGAATCTATCGGCAGTACGATGAGCTGTAGAAATAGTAGACATTTCAGCTTTCCAGGTAGTAGAAAGCTCCGGAGTGAGTTGCAAACTATAATAGCTGCGCCAAGTATTGTTGGTGCTTTCGCTGCCTTTAGTATTATAGTTTTGCGAAAAATGCAAATCCTGGCGCTCATCCTTGTGTTGGAAGCTGAAGAGCGAATTGATACGACTTTCGCTGGTAAAACCGGGAGTTTCAGATCTATTAGAAGAAAATTCCCAAGAAACCCTGGTTTTATCATCAAAATCATAATGGATATTGCTACTTAAATCGTAGCGCGAGTTGATTTTATCGCCATTTAGGCGATAGTAATAAAAATCGCCTCCACCTTTTCCACCCAAAGTATAGTAGTGCTTAATTCCGGTGCCAATACCGGTTTTGCTGTAATAGTCAAGCAAGATTTGACCGTAATTATCGTTATTAAAAACGTAATCAAAAGTATTTCTGGCAAACCATCCATCTACAGAGTTGCTGCCAATTTGCGGGATAATAGAATTTTGAGCTCGCCTTTGATTGTCCAAGGGAACATTCATAGTAGGCATAGTGTAAAGGCGTTTATCTTTTAAATAAATGGCTGTATTGCTGGCCACTAATTTATCATTAGGATAAATTTCTACATATTTGGAGACAAATTTGTAATCTAGTTCGTCGGTAGGTTTGTCGCAAGTAGTAAAAGTAGAATCGGTAAGTACCATCTTCTCTTTAGTCCATTGCAAAGTATCGGCCCAGAAGAAGACATCTCCGTCAATATTGCTATTTTCGTTAGTAGAAAAATCGTGGCCCTGACCAGTTACGTTATGCATTACCGTAACTTGGCCGTTGGGATCGTAAGTAAGCCAATCGGCAGCTACAAAGTTATTGTTCCAATAAACGATACATTCGCCCACAGCGGTAACTTTGCCAGTAGTTTTATCTAAAACTAAATAATTGCAAAGCATGCGGGCACCCATAACGTCGATGGAGGCGTTGCCTTCAGCTTTGATGGAATCTTCTGTAACCGTCACTTTATCGGCAATTAAGTGAACAGGAGTGTTAAATTCCGCTTGTTCTGTCGATATGTCGCTATCTACTTCGTTTGTATCAGAATTACTTGCGTTGAAAGATACGCGCAAGGTATTTCCGTTTTCGCTTCCATCTTGGTAGTTTCCGTAATAATTGGCATAAGATGAACTATTGTCGGTGGAAGTTTGGCCAGTAAAAGCGTTGCCATTATCGTTGGATTGGGCAAAAAAACGGCCATAGCCGCCAACGAAACCTTCTACATTGTAGCTTCTTTTTGTCTGCTGCTGAGCATCTTCCAAGCGTTCCAAACGAGGCAAAAGAGTGTTGAAAGGATTGAGAAACGAACCATTTTGCGGTGATTGGTAGCTTTGGGGAGTTGGAGCGGTCTCATCAGGCTGTTGAGCTGAAACTTGGCCAGCACAAACTAAGCTGCAAGCCACGACGGCAGCCGCTGCCGCCAGATATTTGCCGGAAGACGCTCCTAAATTCATAATTTTAATTTATTCCTTGCTCGTAAGTTTTTTTTACATGTACTCAAAGAAAAGAGACTGACAAACTTTGTTCTAAGTTGGTTTATTTTATCACCATTCGTCAGGATAGCTTATCGAAATTTCAAAAGTATCTATGTCAAAATTGGCATAGGGGAAAGCTGCGTCTAAATCGTTGTGAGAAATCCAGTCATTTATGTAGTCATTGGGATACAAAGACGGACGGGGACTAATTACGCCATACAGCTTATCTATACTTAAAGTATATAAACTGTTGGAATTTAAGTCATCGCCCATGAAGTCTATTACACGGCCTAAATAAGCGTCACTTGTATTGTCAGTAGTAACTACTTGAGCTGAGAAGTTAGAATTGACAATATATTGATTTAGGTAAGTGTTAGAATCGTAAGTATCAAGCAATATATTGATACTGCGGCCATCTGAACTGATTGAGCCTTCGGGGTTGAGACTGCCAACTTGATAGAAAGTAAAGCCAGCGTTAGGCAAATTTGCTTGGCGGGTGTACCAGTCGAAATTGATACCGTCGAATCTGATAAAGTCGGTAAAAGTGTCGGAATCTGTTACTTCGATGGTACTGCCGGTAGAATTGAGTAAAATTGCGTAAAAGCCATTACCTTCGGTATCAATCTTTCCATTGGGATTGACCGTAAGGGTAAAACGCAAGCAAGACGAACCGCTGCTATTGGGAATAGACGAATACTTTGGGCCAGTATCGGAAGCACAACCGCCAACACCTAGTACTACAACTCCGCCCAAAAATAAGGTCAAAGCTCCGCCTAAAATCGCCGATTTGTTAAGCATTTTAGATTTTTACCCACCACGAAAAATATAAATAGAGAAAACCCGCGCCTTATTCGCGTAAGGCTGACAAAATCTTTTTTTCGTGTAAGGGTAAATCCTTGTCAGTAGCCTCAACAATTTGACAAGAGGATAGCTCTGGAGGCAAGAGAAAATGTGGCCGCTAGTCATAATTTCACAGAAAATCAATTTTGTACAGGTAAAAATGGAGGTCATGCAAGTTGACCAAATCAGAAGAAAATAAGGCAATTCCTGACGCTCAGGCAAAAGGTAAAGCTGATAGTTTTGGGCAAAAAATTTTGTCAGGTAATAGTTATATTAGCGCAGCAATTTTAGGCGCTTTATCTGGTGTTTTATTAAGTTTGTGTTTCCCATTTGTGCGTTGTCGGCCGCTAGTTTTTGTGGCTTTAGTACCTTTTTTACTGGGAATTATTACTATAAAAGAAAGTAAAAAAGCTTTAGCGTTGGGATTTTCTTTTGGTTTTGTCCTCCATGTTATTTCCATGTATTGGTTGAAAGTTTTTGGTTGGGGAGCTCCTATAGCTTTAGCCATAGAAAAAGCTATAATTCCAGCTCTTGTAGCTTGGTTGGCTGTAAAATTGCGCTCCAAGCAAACCAATTTTTGCCTTTATGCTATCGGTTTAGCCGCACTTTATACTTTAGCTGAGTATTTACAAACCGTAGGGGTCTTCGGCATGGATTGGGCCTTTTTGTCAATCGCTTTAGCTAGAGTACCTTTACTATTACAAACTAACAGTTTGTGGGGAATGTGGGGCTTAAGCTTTGCCATAGCTTTAATAAATGTTGGCTTGGCAGAAATTGTGTGGTGTATCATTCATCGCCGCATCTTTGCTTCTGAAATTGCAGAAGTTGTCCAACAAGAACAAAGCCAAGTTTGTGCCGATAACAAGTCTACTGACGACCATGATATGCATCGTGGAATAAAAAACTGGGCTTATGTAAGCATTTCGCTTTGGGCTTTTATTATTATCTGGGGTACGGTAACTTTGCTTCAAGCTCCGTCTTTAGCTGAGCAAGCTAAACAACCTGGTGCAGTAAAGTGGGGCCTTATTCAGCTTTCCATTCCGCAAGAAAAACGCTTCCATCCGTTTTTTGCTGACGAAAACTTTGAAGCTCTAGGTGAAGCCAGCCGCCAAGCTATAAAAGAAGGCGCCGAAATTATAGGTTGGCCGGAAACTTCCGTTCCGTATCGTCAGTTCTTAGATGATAATTATTATAGACGTCAGATGAGGCGCCTTATCCGTCGCAATCGCGCTTGGTATTTAGTTGGTTCTATTGAGAGTGCTCCAGACAATGGCTCTTATAATGCCATTAGTACCTGGGATAATATAGGTATTTATCGCGAACGCTACAATAAATGGAACATCGTACCTTTCGGTGAGTACTTACCAGGGCGTGAATATTGGCCAGAATGGATCCCCGGCGTTAAGTTAGTTATGAACTATAAGCCTGGTGAGGGAAGCTGTGCTTTGCAAGTTAAAGACCATAAAGTTGGTGTGCTTATTTGCTTTGAGTCGATGTGCACTTGGGTAGCTAGGCAACATGTGCTTAAAGGTGCTGAGGTGCTTTTTGCACCTACTAATGACGCTTGGTTTAAAGAAACTGCCGAATTACCAGGCCATTTTGATATAGATATTATGCGTGCTGTAGAATTAGCTCGTCCTGTTCTTCCGGTAGGTAATACTGGCATTTCTGGTTTTATCGATAAATACGGTCGTGTTCAGCAAGAGTCAGCTATCAACGAAAAAAATATTATGGTCGATTATGTCGTACCTAACAGCGCTTTAACACTTTACGCTCGCTTAGGTGATTGGCAAGTGCTTATTTATGCTTTGCTGCTTATAGGATGCTTTGCTTATACAAAACGCAATCAACGTGACTAATATTCTGCACTTGTTTGCTTGCTTGTTTGTTGTGCGTAAT
>DHKB01000060.1:0-33419 GCA_002407045.1 Candidatus Bruticola papionis
ATATCCACCCCTTTCTTGCCGTCATAAGGCTTAATAAGTTGACCATTTTCATCTAAAAGAGGACGTCCAATTAGCTCGGAAAGCTCAGCAATAGCATTACGCACGCCTTGGGTTACATCTTCAGCAGGAGCCTCTACAGTAGTGGGAGCCTCGCCTCTGGCTCGCAAGCGGAAGCCCTCAGGCCCTTTTTCAATTAAAATGGCTTTAGTTGTAGTGCTACCACAGTCTGTAGCCAAGATAGAGCGGATAGAATCTTTATCTATTTTGCTGTTCATTTTTCTTTATTTCCAATTGCTCGATAGCTTCTATGAAAGAATCCACGTTGGAGCGCCGAGAAGAGATCGCCGTTGCTTTACGCCACCAAGAATCTAGTCCTATAAAATTAGCGGCCGGAGAGAAAAAGACTAAAGCTTGGTTGGCAATAAAAGAGAGCGGCTTACAAGACTCCAAAAACCATAAAACTGGAACGCCCAAATGGATCGCCACTATCGAGCTGGCGATATTTTGCATATCTTCTTCTATTTTGTCTCTGCTTTCTTCTACCGGAGAAGGTTCCTCCAGAGACCACATTTCTCGCCAATTTATCTTCATACTAGCCCTTGCCTACTCTGTTTTGACTAATTTTTTCGCAATTAAAGGCTCTACTTTTTGCATAGCCTCTTCATCTAAAGGCAAGAAAACAGAGTTGCGCAAGCTCTTAAAATAAGCGGAAAAAGAAGAAGTTTTGGAGGCTGGATGCATTTCCATCCACAAGACAAAGCCGTTGCCTTGGGTTGAATAGGAGCGATAATCATCCCACTTAAAAACAGAAGGCTTGCTAAAGCGGCTTACGGTAATTTCCTCTTTATCGAAAGTAAAAGTAGTAGGGAAGAAATAAGGTACTAAACCATGCAAAATAATACCTAGCAAAAGAGCAGGCACCAGCAAACCGCTCCAACCGGCTTTAGAACTGAACATAGAAAAAACCATCAGCAGCAAAAAAAGCACAATTACCACAGTGAGCCAAGGGCGTTTGGCTGCCGGGTGTTGCTTAATAGACAAAGGCAACGTCAATTCGTTTTTTTTAGCTTGATTACGCTCGTTGCGACGATGTTTTTTACTCAATTTTCTTTCCTCTAGTTAGTTACATTTTCTAATAAAAAAAGCGCCCAGCGCCCTTTTCAGAATGAATGTATGTATACCTTTTTGTCTACTCTTATCTAGCCGCCCCCCCTCTGCAGCAGTAATTAGATTCTAGTCTTTAACATAATCTTCGGAATACAAAGGCAAAGAGACTCTTTCATTTAAAAATTTAACAGCAGTATCTAATTCATTTTTTTCATCATAATATCCAGTGTATCTTCCGCCATCGTCGCGCAGATAAATTTCTACACAGTCAAGCTGTTTTTCTCTTAAACGGCGGGCGTTTTGGCTTTCCGACTTAGGATCGTCAACTAGCCAAAATTTTATAGAGACATTGCCCCTCTTTTGGTGATGAATAATAGAATAGCTGCGAAAATTGTTCCAAGCCATCTCTTCTTCCGGGGATGAGGCAAAAGGAGGATATTTTACTACCTTTTCTGGGATAGTTTTTCCACGTCTACGCGAAAAGAAGAAGAAGGAGCTCAAGAGACCTTCCCAGATAGTCAGACCGCGACTGCTGTAGTCTCCAGGAATAACTACAGTTAAACCTTTATCAGTAAAGATGAGCGTCTGCTCCGTGTCTTTATAATCCCCGAAGCTTAACCCCAAGGCCACACAAGCTACAAAAGCACAAATAACTCCAACTAATTGCCAGGCTGTAAAAGTATGGAAAAGTACATCCCAACCGACTATAGACGCGTAACCAACGGAGCCTGCAACTACAGACACAACTATAATAGGCTTACAAAAATTAAAAAATTTAGTCCAGCCTTTGCCATAATATTGTTTATGAAAAACCACCAAAGCTGAGTAAGGAGCTTCAGTGGCTCTGTCTCTATGCAGGTCATCACTGGATCGGTTAAGATAATCATCAATTTCCTGAAACATAGCTAGCCTCCAACCTAAAGTTAGTATTGCTTCAACTTGCTTATTTGACCAAAGCAAACTTAATTACTGCTGAGAAGGCTAAAACTAACTATCTTTTGCCAAAACTTATAATGGCTCAACTTGAGGTAAACGTCGAGACAGAAAATCTTGCAAATTGGTCAGTTCAGATCTAGTACAGCAAACTCTTAAAGGGCAGCTATCTTTAGAAAGTAAGCCCCAGGAATTGTAACGCAAGAAAAAGCGCATTCCCAACGAGTCTTCAGGGTGCCTAGTACGCCAGAGTATTATACAATCTTTGTAGCGAGAAAAACTCTGGAAACTTTTCAAGGATATATATCTATTCCCTTCGATAGAGTACACATCGAAGATCGTGTACCTTGTGTATTTAGTTCTTACAGTTATGGCATCTATAAAATTTCCGTTACTTATAGCCCAATTTGAGTAAGTGCCAGTTATACCATCATTATCGAAAACCAAGGTATAACTGCCGATTCCATCCATACAAATGCCAAGAGAAGTAGCAAAAAGAAGCACACATAAGAAGACGAGCATACACATGTCGTTCCATCTTTGAATTGGATGGGCTATCGCATAAAAATAATCGCCAAACATGCCCATCATCGCGAAAATATACGCACCAGTAATAGTAATAACGATAACAGAAAAAACTAGACACAAAAGTATAAGTTCAAAATTCTTTCCATAATTATACTTACAATTTACGGTTACAGAATCGAGACTATCCGACTCTTGATAAAAGCTATCTTCCATAACAACTCCTCATTGCCATAATTTTGCCAGTAGTATTAAAAAATAACTTTTAATCCAGCATAATTAGTGTGTACTTCAGGTAAACGCTCAGCTAAAAAAGTCCTCAAGTTGCGTAATTCGTCTATATTGTTGCAACAGACGCGCAACGGAGCAGTGGCATCATTTAAGCTAAAGCCAGTTTGCACAGCCCATTGAGCAGATTTATTCTTAATGGGCGGCTCAGCTTCTCTCCATAACATTATACAATCTTTATGGCAAGTAAAACTGTGAAAATTTTCCCAAGAAACATATTCAGTATCGGCAACTTCTGTGAGGATAAACTCAGGAAAGAGGCAGGGATTGAATTGATTACGACGATAAGGTTTCCGAAAAGCTACTTGTTTTAATTCGACATCTCCATCGAACCAACCGGCCACAGTACCACTTATTCCATTGGGAGAAAATATCAGATGGTACTGTTTGGCAAAACTAAAGGGGCAAGGAATAATAGCTCCCACTGCCCAGGATATGGGGTTGATAAGATTAAGAACGAAGATAAAATTAAAAGAATCTTCTGCATTTTTATGTTCTGAGACGAATGGCCATATAAGAGCACATATAATACAGAAAAGAAGGGCATAAATAATTTTAAAAGCCAAAACAGCCAGTAAACTTTTTAGAGAAAATTCGTAATCTATTTCTACAGATTGATTTGTGTCATGAGCATCGTTAGAGAAGTTACTACCAGACAACTCATCATTTTCTAAAGAGTGATGATTAAAGCCGGAATCGTTACTCATAGTCTTTGCGCTCCTTAGGAACAATCATTAGATATTGACACCATTTAGCAATAACTTTCGGTTACTTACACTAAGTTCTTGCCTCAATTTATTATATTGTGGCAGCTTAGCTGCACTTCTCTTTATTAAAGAACAGCTTTTTCTCCAGGTAAAAAATTCTGGCAGCTAGGCATAATTTGACCTAGCATATGCTTAAGCTCGGGCAGTTCAGCAGGCGTACCTAAAATTCTCAGCGGATACTGATTGAGGCAAACATTCCAACCAAACTTCACATACAATTTAGCCAAAATACCGGCTTTCATTTGGTCTTTTTGCCAAAGCACTATGCAATTGCGATGTACAGATAAGCACCTAAAATTGGTCCATTTTATACAATTAGGTCGAGACTCAGTATTTACATCGTAATAACGTTTAATAATACGTTTGGCGTTTTCGCTTTTATCAGCATAATAGTCGATTACATTCTGAGCTCCTTCAAAAGCATTGTAGACTTCGCCACTAATGCCTGATTTATTGAAGGTTAAGCATGAGCCATTCCAAGTGAATAAAGTTTTACAAAACACAGGTATAGATAATGGTACAGCTAGGCCAAGAACAGGAAAGACAAAGAAATTTTTCCATCCAGGGGCGCACATATCGCGCATAAGGCTATCAAAACCGTCCATCATACCGATTACCAAGCCAAATACTACAGCCGAAAAAACAAACACAGAGCCGACACAAAGCAGTAAACGTATCGCCACCCGTTTGGAAGAAACTTTATCAGTAATAGTTAGAGTGCCAACTTTAGATAGGCGATGTTGCAATTCTGCTTCAAATTTTTGATCTTTTTCGGCTTGTAATTTTTTTTCAGCTCGTTGCCGACAGTTATCACAAGTAAAAAGATAGTAAGAAGCGACACAGCACAAAATCAGAACTATCACATAAAATGCTCCTATAGGGGTATCTTTATCACCTATAGCGCAACGAGCTTTAAAAGCCCAGGGTATAGCAAAAATATCCACTAAGAGCATGAGTCCACGCAAACAATAGAGCCAAGTGTCGCTGAATAAAAGCTTTTCCATATCTATAAGATGTTCCAGCTTTTCAGCGTCACTAAGCCCCTCAAAAGGATCGCTGCCGTCGTCTTGTCGCTCAAGTTCTTCCAATTCTTCATCATGGAAGTAATCACCCATAGTGTCGGATCCTCCTTCGATTTATCAATAGAGCAACAGACTAAACAATAGCCCGACAATCCTGGCCAAATGCAGGTAAACAAGGCATAAAACCGGACAAAAAGTTTTTCAGTTCTCGTATTTCATCTTCAGTACCGCAAATTCTTAATGGCCTTGGATCTGTATTTTCCTCAGTAGTGGTATAGAAATCGAATTGTATCAACATAGCAGTCTTAAAGTTAAATTTAGGCTGATTACTTTTCCACAACACTAGGCAATTTTTATGGTAGGAAAAACAGAGAAAATTTTCCCATACGATATAGTCTCCACAACTTCTGATTAAATCGGAATAGCGGACTTCACTGGGAGAAACGTCAGTATAAGCATCAACAAAATGCTTCTTAGTATTGCCACAATAATAATATTCGCCTTTTATACCTTGCTTATCGAAAGTAAGAGAATAGCCTATAACCGTTGTTTGCCAGCAAATTAGCGCAACAGCGATTATCAATACTATCAATATGGGCAGCGAAAAAGGCAAAAAGCTAGCAAATTCGCTGGCTGATTTAGGACTTAAAGATAAAATACCAACATACAAAAGGCCTAAAAGACCACCAATGCAAACTATAGAAGCGACAGCGTAAGCAGCAACGGAGAATAGAAAACGCTGGGGATTTTGAAAATTTAAAGTGATTGACTCACAAGACGAAGGGGTATTTTCATACGTTAAATTTTCACGAGCATGGCCATCTTGGTATCTTTGGGCAACTTGCTCTCTTTGTGAAGTCGTTCTAGCCGAAAAAACGATATCTAAGAAAAGACAAATTACCGGACCAAGCAGCAATATCGCTAGAATCCATAAGTAATCATTGTCATAGTTATGTGGAACGCGAACGCGAAAAAAAATCTCATATAAAAAGTAAGAGCCACAAACCAGAGCGAGAGCAACGACTAGGCAGCGCAAGAAATAGATACAATTGTCGCCCAGGCTTTCAATTTTTTTAACCAGTTGGCCTAACAATCTACAAACTTCAGCAACAACGCCAGTACTATTATAGCCAACTGTTTCGAAGAACGTAGCTCCAGAAGATAGGGCCTCTAAGTCTTCCGCTGACAGCTCGGAGTCGCTTACCTCGGATTGAGCGCTGCCCATTCTGTCAGGCAAAGGTTCACTTTCTCCCTCTCGCCTGCCGTTAGCAAAGTTGGAAGTTCTGCTTCTAGTATCGTTAGCCATAGTCAACAGCCCTCTCTTCTACTACATGTATAGCGTCTCTGATATGGTGCTTAACTGAAAAAGCGCACAGTAGCTTGCCAAACGTCTTGGATATACATAACTCTGCCTATAAGCAAAGAGATTCTGGCCATTACAGTATATCCGAAAGCCGCTCCAAAAGAAATCATCAGAACACCGATACCGAATTGAGCTGTCTTTCCCCAAAGCGTTCCTTTATGTTCTTTGGAGAAGTAGAAGTACATCAGACCGCTTAAAACACCAGTGACAATGATTAAATTTATAAAAAACGTTTTCCAACTGGCGCATCCCCAAAGGGGAACAATAGTAGCTTCCAATTGGCGCAGAACCTGAGCTTCCATCGTATAAACGATATTGTAACCAGCGAAAATGCCGACCATAAAAGCCAAAGGCCAGCGGCTAAGCCAAGCATATTTAGGACAAACGCGCGCCAGAAGCATAATGCTTAAAGCTGCTGCTATTAGGTAGCGCCAATCTCCAGCTTGCAACTTCAAAATCAAGTTGGGGTAAATTACTTGCCAATAGCCTATACACATCCAATAGCCGGCCGATACGCCCACAAAGATATGTTCTGCCAACTTATAAAAGGGATTATCCTTATAAAGAAAGCTAAAAATAAACATGGTCAGGCAAACGCCTATCCACATTCCCACCATATCGCTTAAAGAATGAGCTTCCATTTCTATTTTTCAGCCTCTCTATAACTTTTTACCGTTATTTTTGTCGGCCCAACGTTCAGCAAAATAAATAATATTGGCCAAAATAATCAAAAAAGCCACGAAGAAATGGGCTATTGATTGAGCGTCGATACCTCTAGTAGCCTGGCCACCTTTTAAGCCTATCAAAACTTCATATTCGCTGGCTCCACGCAAACCGCCCAAAAGGCCGATTACCTGGCCGGAATTTAAGAATGGATAAGCTTCCGGAGTAGTTACGGCAGTAGTACCGGAAAGCAAAGGACGATGATACTGTCCTACGACTACACGCACAAATTCGGCTAAACCGGGCCTTCCCATAGACCAATCGCAAACTAGAGCAAAACTTTCCCAGCCTTTAACTTCTTGCATAATAGGTAAGCTTTCAGTAAGACGGCCAGCTAAATCGGCCGGGAACATAGAACTAAAGCTTTCGCCCATAGCTCTTAACACAACTTCGCCACCATTTTTATAGCCCAAATTGACGTAATCAACTCCATCTTGAGCCTTATATTGAGGGGCGACTTGTTGCAAAGCTTCTCTAGCGAACAAACTACCTTCCGGCCACAAAGCGATACAAACGACCTTACATTGGCGGCGAAAAAGATGGTGCAACATAGCTACAGCCATAGGATGGCACTCAACTTTAGTACCAGGCCCGTAGTCAAATGACAAACAAACATAAGAGCCTTTTGGCAATTGCTCTACGGTATTGTAAAATTTCTTGCTTAAAGGACTAGGCTCAACTGGCAATTCCGGTGGCCAAAGCAAAGGTATAACTACCGATAGAGCTAAGGCTAAAAAGATCCAACGCCTATCCAAATGGGCTAATTTGGCTAACATTAGTCGGAGCCTCCCAAGTAAGAGCGTTCAATACCCAAAAGTATTTTCAAAGATACAGAAATAAGACCGACCGAAGCTCCCAAAAGGATAGCTCTTTGGCCAGCAGCGTTAAAAGCTCCCATCAGCCAATCTTCAATAAATTTGGCTATGTCATACTGCCCAACGATAGGCAATGCGTGCCACAAATGTTCCCCCAAAGGCACTCTAAAAAGCATAACTATAAAAGCAGTGACTAGAAGCAAAGTAGCTTCCCAAGATCGCGCCCTAAAGGCTCTAAAAGAAGCCGACGCTATATAAAAAGCCAATAGACTGTAAGTAGCCGCCGATAAAGGGGTAAAGATATTGTCAAATATCCAACTGAAAGGCGTTCCCTCATCGGTAGGCAACTTGCCCTGAGGAGCTAAAAATAAGCCGCAAATTAGAGTTGCCACTAAGGAAATAAGCAATACCAAGTTGTAGCCCCAACCCGGAGTTTGGCTAAGGATCTTTTTGCCATTAACAGCAAAAAGGCTCAAAGCGCCCAAGACAAAAGCGAAAGTCAAAATGATATTGTAAAAATCATTAAACAGATCGCCCAGCCAGTTAAGTGGGTAAGTATAAAATTGCACAATCATAACCAAACCGGCTATGGAAGTAATCAGCAAAGGAATCTCACGCTTCATAAATTAACCCTCTGCACATAAGCAACTTGAAAACAAAATTACCATAAATAATTTATCCAATCGCAACCTAAGCTTAAACAAATAACTCCCACAATAATTAAAACCATAATTAAAGCTTTAGCAGCGTCCTGGCCTTTGAGAGAGCCTATTTGCATGGGATCGTCAGACAAGTAAGCCGAAGCGGCATACAGTTCCTCACCTATCAGCGTATAATCGCAAGCGGCTACAAAGAAAGGCAGTTGTGAAGCACTAGCTGTACCAGCTATTTGGATAGCGCCTGTGGAGTTACCCGTTTCGGCTAACATGAGAGCTTCGGCCAAGAAAGTCCCCATATAAAGAACAGCCGCTGGTTTCTCACGCACCATCAAGCCGCAGACTCCAGCCGCGAAGCCAAATTGTTCACCAGACAAATAGCATATGTAATCGCTAACATACGAATCGGGTCGACCAGCCTTTAAGTAAGCTTGGCTGACAGCGTCTTGGGCCATAGACATAACCACTGGACTGCAATTGGGTACCATAATAGGGCAATCATATTCAGCAGTGCAGCTACTGACATGGCCCAAAACAGATAGAGCAGCCATAGTTTGTGTATCGTCTATTTCGCCAACGCCAGGAATATATAAAACAGGCTTGCCCATTTCGGTAGCGCGACCAACCGCTTCGTCTAAAGCATTTAAACCGGCGATCTTGCGAATAAATAATTTTTTGCCGCGTTTAGCTTGAACAATAAACCATAAAATACAACCGGTTAAAAAGAGGACTCCAACTAAATTATTCCACTTAGTCCAATCAAAAAAAGCATTGCTTACTGGATTATCGATTAAACGTCCCTCGGCGTTAAGAGCATTTAATTCTCCCTGAGAAGTAAGTATATAAATAGTTCCCTTCTCCCCTATCGCACTACTACCAAAGTCACCTTTTACTTTGTCAGACTTAAAGCTAAAACCACCCTGTGCAGGGTTAATAACTTTTAGAGTGCTGAAAGTTTCACCAGTAAGCCAATCACTAGTCTTATCTACTATAGCTAGAGCTGAGCCATATAAAGCTAAATCTGGTGATTTACTATTTTTGTCTATCCAAACCAAACTAGATTTTTTGTCAAAATTAAAAACAAAAAGTTGTAAATCTTGGCTGTTATCTTTAAAGCCCCAAGCATATAGCAAACCATCGACAATAGCAGAATTACACCCCAAATAGGGACTATCAGCTAATTCCATACTACAATTAGCCACAGGTAGCAGAGCATCTTCAGTAAGCAAGAATAAGCTAGGGTAGTGTGCTCCTTCTTCACGCAAAAACAGCCAAGTGCCATTTTGAGTAGGCATAACTTGAACTATTTCTCTACTATCCATTACCGAAGTAATAAGCCTACCGTCCTCGGAAGAAAGAGTCATAAAGTTCCAGCTCTTGGAACTTACTCGCATATGGCAGAGAATGCTGACTTTATCTTGGCTAAAATTGATCCATTTAGGCAAAGACTCACAAATTATACCCTCTGCTTCAGTAAGTCTTTGCAAAGTAGAAGAATAGACAGAGAGCCTATAGTTAAGCTCAGTGCCAAAAGGCTCGGCAGTAAAAAGATACAAACGGCTGTCATGAGCATAGAAACGTGCAAAATTACTTATAGACAGAGAGCTAATCTGTCTGTGTTCTAAATTAAGGGCAAAAATATGTTCATTTTGGGCTAAGCTTGCAGAATGATTATTTCCGTCTTTGTGATCAGCTACAGCTATATAACCATTTTCTGCTGCAGCAGCTAAACCTAAAAAAGTGCCATTAAATGCGTTTTGCCAAGCTATCTGACCATCGTTTATTTTAATTAAAGCAACGCGGAAAGAGCCATCTTCAACTTTTTCTTGACCGACAAGACAAATATAATCTGGCCAACAGGCTATATTTTCGGAAAGCTGTCCAAGTTCATTTGAGAAATCATGTTTCCAAAGCAATTGCAAAGTGTCTTGACGATATACAGATACAAGGTTGCCTTGACGCAAAATAGCTACACTATCTTGCACCATAATAACTTGGCCATCTTCACTCTTTATCGCCACTTTAGCTACTTGCCTACCGATAGACAAATCTGTGCTGGTCAGCCAATGTTTATCTAAAAAAACCCAAAAGCGCCCTTTTTGACAAGTTGCACCTTCAGAACTATAAAGGCCAATTTCTTCTCCCGTACCAGGCCCCAACACCAGGCCTTCGCTACTTGTCAATCTGACAGTTGTGCTAGAAGAAGCACGCGGTTGTCCGGGACAGAAGCCCAAACTTAATTCGCGCAAATTAGGCAATTCTGTAGCCGAAGCAGTTGTAGTTTCAGTAGATTTTGGCCGAGAGTCGCCTGGATCGGCACTAGCAGAAAGCGATAAACTAAAAAGTAACGCTATTGATATAAAGCAACAAAAAAATGCGACAATCGGATTATTATTTCTAATCATAAAGTTTATCAAATAAAGACAGCCGCCAAATAGAGTAGCTGTCGGCGATTCTTGCTCTTAGTGAAGCCAACGGCCTCAAAGCGCCGCCCGAGCTGTCCTCAATGCAAGCACTCTCCACCATCTAAAACCAGCATTTGACCAGTCATAAAATCGGCTCCACAAGCTAAATAATTGACAGCTTCAGCAATATCATCATTGGAGCACAAACGCTTGAGCAAAACATCTCTAATGAGCATTTCTCTGAGATCTTTCCCTCCTTCGTCTATCCAAGGCTCGTCAATAAGACCAGGAGCCACTGAATTAACTCTCACTTCTGGAGCCAATTCTTTAGCTAGCGATTTCGTTAAAGAATGGATACCAGCACAAACAGAAGCAAATTGGGTATAAACTCCGTTAAAAGCGGAAGAGCTTATAACATTGATAATCTTGCCATAGCCTTGGGCTTTCATAAAGCGACTGGCCGCTCGGCTGCAATAAAAGGTACTCTTTAAGCCACGGTTGATTACTTCTTCCCACATCTTTTCCGTAATATCAGCCAAAGCGGCATCATTCCAGAAATAGTTGTTATTGACTAAAACATCAATACCGCCCAAATGGTTGGCGCAAGTTAAAAAAGTTTCTTGGACTTCTTGCTCGTTGGTAGTATCGAAAGGCTGAGCCAAAACTTTGCCCATAGCATCGGAAGGAGGGATATTGAAAAGCACATCTTGAGGGCCGTTAATTAAGACACTGAAACCGGCCTGGATTAGAGCGTTACAAATGGCCGGGCCTGCCGTTCCTTGCCAATCGGTCACTACGGCCACAGAAAAGCGTTCACCCACTTAAATACAACCTCCCTTAACTGAGTGCAGTTTCAATTATGCTACTAATAGCAGCTTCTTGGCTTCGTTCTTCTTGCCAAGGACGGAGCATAAAAGTCACGTTGGCACAACTCAAAGCATAGTCCTCGCTTGGATTCGGTTCGTGAGGACGCCCGGCACAAACTTCATCTACTCTAAGAATATCTTTGCCAATAGGAGGCAAAGAGCCACAGAGTTGCAAATCATAAAATTCACAATTGCCTAAATATTCATTGTCAAAATTGACACGATGAACTAATTGTTGAGCCGCTTTGTCGAGTTTCTCCTCATCTGACTTTTCAGCCTGAACGGATTCATCAAAGTGGATAAAGACAATAGCCTTAGGTCCTTTGGACTTCAGGATCTGCCATTTTTCAGCTTCTTTCCAAGTTGCCAAAAAATCAGCTTCAATAAACAGAAGTTCCCCTGATTCGGCAGTTTCTAAACTGGTATTATAAGCAGGACATCCAAGCAGCAAAACGCTGGCTAGAGCCGCCCAATGAGCAGGCATATAAGTACCGCTTAAAGTCAGTCCTTTTCTAGACAAAATAGTTCCCCAGCTAATTAAATTTTCGCTGTTGCCCATAAGGGCAATATTTAACTTGCAATCATTACTCATACTTGTCCCCAAGCTCCTAATCAAGCTTCAACTTTTCTACTGCAAAAGAAGATCTCCGCCTGCTTAGGCCGTTATTTTAGATTATCGCCACAAGGCAAGCTAGGATCTGGAGAGTTATAGTCGAAATTAGCTAATCAATCTCAGAGAGACGGGATACAGGCGTGATATTCCCGCAGTGAAAGGTTCCTTCATCTATGGCTCTTTGCAAAATGCAAGTCTATAAGTTAGGTATCGATATTATTGCCCACGACCCAGTCGTAATTCTAACTGACGAGAATCAAAATCATAGTCTTCCTATTACCATAGGCGTGTTTGAAGCGACAGCTATTGCTTTAGCCATGGAAGGTACAGAGGTTCCTCGCCCTACTTCTCACGATCTTATTAAAACCATTATCAACGACCTTGGTGCTTCCATCAAAGAAGTTATCATTACTAAAGTTGTACGCAGCACTTTTTATGCCAAGTTGGTGCTGTTAAAAAATGGTGAAGAAATTACCATAGACGCACGTCCTTCAGATAGCATAGCCATAGCTCTTCGCGCCGATGCTCCCATTTACGCCGAAGAAGAGGTATTGCAATCCGAAGGAGTCAAAGGTATAAGTTTTGATACTCCCAAAGCCGAAGAAGACGTCTTCTATGTAGGCGAAGAAGAATCAGACCATGATGACGACGCCAACGAAGATCTAGAAGCCTCGGGTTCTAACGCTGTACAGAATTTAACGGCCGAAGAGGATACTTTGTCTCAATTTATTGACAATTTGGATCCTAACGACTTCGACGGCGACGACAAACCTTGATAAAGAACATATTTTCTGCCGGAGCGGCTCGAAATCAATAATTCAAGTTCTTGTCCGCTCATTTTTTAATTAGGTGAGCCAGCAATGACCTTAAGCAACCGGAGTAATTCATCATCTTCTGGGAATGACGACGCCACACGTTCTCCCAACCAATCTACTATGCCCATTATGAATAGTGGACTGGCTATAAACGGTGTGCCCAGCGGCAAACAGCCGAAGAAAAAACCGGCTCCGCCTACTCCCAAGGAGCTTTTGGCACTTCATGATAAGCTGTACAAAAAGCTCAGAGCTTATGCAAAGAATACTCCCCTCGGCTCTGATGGTGATGAAGAAGCGGCCAAAGCCCCGGATGATTCCTTCAATTCAGAGAATTTGAAGAAATTGCGCGACCTCAGCGCTTCCAAAACTGCCGCTCCAGTTGTGCCTTCCTCCACTCAAGTATCAGAGCCTAACAGTTTAAAAACGGCCCTTATTTCCGCCCAACATGTTAAGCCCGATCCTGAAGCAGAATTGCCCAGCGGAGCCGAGTTGCTGGAAAAAGAAGTCAATATCGAAGATATATTGCGTGGAGTCAGTTCTGAGCGTCAGCTGGACAAAACTCAGGTCATTCTGAATGAAACTGCAGCTAGACAACGTATCGATCTCAGTGGCAGCGTCGATAAAAATGCTTCTTGGGCCAAACAAACCCTAAAGCAAGAGGCCTTGCCATATACTCTTCGCAGCGCCAAGAAAAAAGAAGAAGAGGAAAAAGCTGAAAGCCAGACTTACATTCCTAAGATTGCGCCGCGCAAAGCTTTTTCTAAGCCAGGCACCTTTACGCCTCTGGCTTCTACTCCTTTGCAAAATCCTAACGCTGCTCCTCAGTTGCAAGCAACCTCCAGCAAGCTGATCATGAATCAGCTTAATAAATCGCCTTTCCGTGAAGTAAGCCGCAAAGAAGCCAAAGCCCAGGCCCAAGAAGAGCGCAAATCTGTATTTGCTTCAACTTTTACTCCTAAGGCCGGACAAATACCCTTAATTCCTTCCATTAATAATAGCGCTGACAGCGAGCCAGACGCTCAAGTTGATCCGACCGCTGCTACCGCTAGCGACAATAATTCAATACCATCTTCTGCTGCTCCAACAGCCACTACCTCTGCCCTCCCTGCGCAAGCACCTTTACCGTCACAGCCGTCTCAATTGGGCTCTAGCACTTCTATTCCCAGGCCCACTCCTTTGCCTCCTCTGGTAGGCAAGCCTATACTCCCTCCCGGCAGCGTTCCTCTAATGAATACGCCTAGCGCCTTAACGACGCCTCAAGCTTTCCGCAAACCAGATTCTACTTTTGCTCTAGCTACAGCGCCGCAACGCACTTCAGCCTCTCAAAGCCGCCCCACTATGACAGCAGAAAGTCGGCCCGTCGACGCAAGTGTACCTATGGCAAAAATTCGCTTAGAGTTGGCTCTCAATTTTGGTGGACGTCCTGCCAATTCACGCATTCCGGTTTATTCACCAGTACTGGACTCTCTCTATCAACCCAGAGTAAAAAGGCAAATTGGCCGCAGCAGTACGCCTATAAAGATGGCTCCTACAGACAGCCCTTCCTCAGCTTCTGGAGCGGCGCTCGACAGCAAATTGCCTTCTATGTCTTTTAATCCTTTGGCAAGCAAGACCATGAGAAGTAGTATGCTTAAACTCAGCCAAGCTTGTGACTATTATGGCAATAACGAGGAAGAAGAAGTCTCCTTCAATGAAGCCTTCGCTAAGCGCTTGGAAGTACTGGACAAAAAGTATCCTTTACATCTTTCTCCTTCAACGCACGAGCCTTACAACGAAAATTTGGAAAATGTCGAAACTGGCTGGGTAGGCCGACTTATTTTAAATACCAAAGCGCCCATACGTATGGAGGGCATGCGCACTAAGTATATTCCTGCCAGTAGCCGACGTTATGGAGCCAGTAATGCTGCCGAGCGGCCAGCTGTCTCTGACTTGTTCCAGCAATTGTGCGCTTCCCAACTATCTTCACAAAATGCGGAAGAAAATGGCCTCAATGGTGCGGTTCTTATGGTTCGCCTAGGCGGAAAAGCTGCTTACGATCACTTAGTACGCACAGCCGAGTTGGGAGAAAAAATTGCCGCTGAGCTAAAAATCGACGATATTAGAACGCGTCGTCAAATAGAATACGGTTCTATGTTTAAGGACATCGGCGAACTGGATATCTTTTTCCAGCAAGAAGACGCCAATAAACAAGACGATTTATTTAACTATATTGCTTCAGAAGAATATCAAGAGGCCTTGCAAGCTAAAGGAGCCCGTCGTCTCAGATGGCCGGAGTATTTATTGCAAACCATTAGACATTTAGAGCCTGAAGAATACGATTTTCTTAAGGATCACCCGCGCTATAGCGAAGAGATTATCAATTCGGTACCAAGCTTGCGAGCGCTTTGTCCAGTAATTCGTGCCCACCACGAACGCTGGGATGGACGCGGCATTCCAGACAGCTTAACAGGAGATCGTATTCCTTTAGCTGCTCGTATCATTGCCGTTTGTGATGCTTTTGACGCTTTAACTCAAAGACGCCCAGGCAGCAAAACGTATTCTGTTTACGATGCGTGCGAAATTATAAAAGGCGGTTCAGGCTCAGCTTTTGATCCGCAAGTGGTGGAAGCATTTTTACGCGTAACAGCCCCTTAATGCCGGGTAGAACTTTGCCAAAAGAAGCAAGCCTCGCTGCTCCAAGTTAAGGCCAAAGGCCAAAGGAAGCGGCGAGGCTTGCTTTATCTAAATAGTCGTCCAATTTTGCTTAAAGACAGAAAACGACCGCCCTACTCTATAAAATGTGCTTTAGCATCTTCGTATTTGCCACGAGCAGCCGGTTCTTCATCGGGTACACCAATAGCGATCAAGCTATAAGGTACTCCCTTGGTACCTAAAACTGAACATATACCTTCAATATTTTTCTCTTTAGGATAAACTCCGCACCAGCATGTGCCATAGCCCAAACCGGCAGCTTCAAGCAAGATATTCTCTGTGCAAGCGCCACAATCTACTACCCAAAAACCGTCAGAAATACCACTTTGTACTTGAGGCAGACCATAAACCACAATAGCAGCAGAAGCAGTACTCAACATGGAAGCATAAGGCATCACTTGCTGTAAGCGAGCGAGAGTCTCGCGGTTAGTTACAACATAAAATTCCCAGGGACGAGTATTGCAAGCGCTGGGAGCCATCATAGCAGCTTCCAAAATTTGCTTAAAATGCTCACGCGGAATTACCGCTCCAGCTTTATAGCGACGAATACTGCGACGTTTTCTAATAGCTTCAGAAACTTCCATATTGTCCTCCAAGGCAAAAAGAATAACTTAGGGGCCGATTTCGACTGTCCCCTACACCAGGCACTTAGCTGAATAATTGCCAACTTCCTTTAGTTTTAAGCGCAAGCAATTTTCTCAGCTGGCAGCGAATAAGAATTCGCTAAATTTCGTCAATTTTGGAGAAGAAAAATTTTGCTTTTAGATGCGCATTTTCACCCCCTAAGCATTTCCAGTTCCGCGCCTATTTCCACTGACAATTGTACACACTCAAAAACTGTTATTACAGGTGTTGGAGCTTCAGCTTGTCCACAGGAGTGGGAAAAGTTGCGCCAGTGGAGTTGTCAATATAAGCAACCTTTTGTTTTGGGCTTACACCCTTGGCTAGCCGAAATTCTAGCTATCGATCCTCAAGGAGAAAAAAAATTACAAACTTATTTAAGTTCCCTAGAAAGCAAGTTAAATTCTTGTCCTTATCCTTGCGCTATAGGTGAAATAGGCTTCGATAAAATACACAGTCGAGAGCCAAATTTTACTTGGCAACATAAACTTTTTATATCTCAATACCAATTGGCGCAAAAATATTCTTTGCCCCTAGTCATTCACTGCGTGAAAAGCTACGGACATCTATTTAGTGCGCTCTCCGAACTAGATAAGCAATTTCAAGAGCCGTTACAAAAAAGCTTAATTCATGCCTTTTGGGGAGCGCCGGAATTGGCCTTGCGTCTAGTTAAACTTAACTTTTATATTTCTTTAAATAGCAAATTGCTTATAAAAGCGACCACTGCAGCAGATAGCGAATGCCAAAAATTAGCAACTTTAGCTAAAGTTATTCCTCTATCTAGGCTCTTGCTGGAAAGTGATGCTCCTTGGGGAGCTTCTTCATCAACTTTACTGACGGAACTGTCTTATTTTTTAGCACCTTATTGGTCAGTTAGCGCCACACAATTGCAAGAGACATGCAGTCGCAACTTGCACTTATTTTATAACTTATCTGCAAATATTTGAAATATTTGCCAAAAATGAAACCGGTAGCTGCGCTCCATTCTAGGATTTTTACCAAAACGACAGTATATCTTTATATGGTCTTTTTTTAGTTCATAACAAAAATAAGCGGCGGAGATATTTTACAGTGTTTTTCAAACAATGGATGCATAATTTTGCCAATCCAGGCATAAAATGGGGCGGTTCTTATGTTTTGCGCCGTATGAACCAAGAACATATTCCCCTTTTCAATTTTGCCAGTCAATTTTTTGAAATTCCCGTTAACGGAACTGTTTTAGACGTTGGCTGCGGAGGCGGCCACCATTTGTCTATGCTGCGCAAAAAGTGCCACAGTGCCCTCATATACGGTATAGATATATCTGAATTGAGCGTCAAAGCTTCCATCGCTTACAACAAAGAAGCTGTCAATATGGGCTTAGCTAAAATTGTCCAAGGCGATGTTTGCGAGTTGCCTTTTTCCGACAACTGGTTCGATCTAGTTACAGCTTCAGAGACAGTCTATTTCTGGCCCGACGTCCAAAAAGGCTTTGAAGAGATATACCGCGTTCTCAAGCCGGGAGGTATCGTAGCAATTTATTGCGACAGTTGCGATCCTGTAGCCGAAAAGAGACATACCGACTTAATCCCCGGCATGCACGTTTATACTTCCGAAGAGTTACAAAGTTGCGCCCAACAATCAAAATTCCTCAATATCAAAATCAATCTCAGCGAAGATGGGAAAATTTGCCTAACCGCTCAAAAAGAAGGCTCTTTCCGCAAGATTCCTTTCTTCTACATGGGTAATCCCTACAACACTTTAGCTGCCCTTTGGGCCCGCACTTTGGAAGCCCGCCAACCTGTACCTATTTTAGAAGATCAAAATGCTTTAGATGTAGTCAGCAATATAAATTACGATTTCAGCTATTTTGCCGATCTAGGTATCGACCAAGTAGGTTTAGCAGTACGCGATTATTTAATTGATCGTATGCTCAAAAACTTTCTAGAGAAGAATCAAGATGTCACTATTATCAATCTGGCTCCGGGCTTAGATACTCGTTTGCACCGTATTCCAGAAAATACTTACAAAAAATGGATTGATATCGACGTCCCCTTAAATTTGGATTTGCGCCGTGCTTTTTTCAGTCAAGCCGATAAGCTAGAAGTAATAGCCAAAAGCATTACTGACTTTAGCTGGATTGACAATATAAGTAAAGCCAATGAGCCTAAAGTTATTATTGCTCAAGACCTTTTTGCTTACATTGAACTCGATACAATCAAAACTTTTTTAACCAAATTAGCTCACAAGTTCGCTTCTATCGATGTTATTTTCGATTTGCCTTCTGCTGAAGAGATGAAAGAGAATCACTCCATGACTCTTCCTCCAGCCGTCGTTAAGAAAAAGCCCAACGCCAGGCCTTCTAAAAAGATAGAGATTACCGAAAGCGCCCAACGCCCTCGAATTTTATGGACTTTGCAAAATGTCTTTGAAGTGCAAAAATGGTGCAAAGCCATCCGAGTTGTCGAAGAGCGCAATTTATTCGACTACGATAAAAAACGCTGGGGCTGGCGCGGTTTTATTGCCCGCTTGCCAAGTAATAGGGCTAGAATGTCTCACAATGTGGTCCAGATAAGGTTAAAACGTGAACTTTTAATTGATGAGAAGGATCGTAAAGTGAGGAAAAGCGGTATAGAAACAGATATCTAAAAAAATATTGCCCAAATTGCCTTAAAGCAATTCTGGCAATATTTTTTAGAAAAGAAAATCAGCCGAAAGTAAACCAGTGCGAAACCATTGATAAGCTTGCTGCACCAAAATATCACTCTTATTGTAAATTACCGGACAATCAGGCGGCAAAGAATGTAAGAAATAGTGACGATAATTTTTACCAACATACAAATCGAGTCGGTTGTCTAAAACAAAGACCACACCTCGATCTTTTTCTGTACGTACTAAGCGTCCGAAACCTTGGCAAAACTTGAGTACAGCTAAAGGAATAGCATACTTGCGAAAAGCTTGATCGCCCATACTTTTAGAGCGAATCTTAAAGAAAGGATTATCAGGTGAAGTAAAAGGCAAGCGTAAAATTACTACACAAGAAAGCGCTTCGCCAGCAACATCTACTCCTTCCCAAAACGAACTGGTGCCAACAAGTACTATCTTTTCGCCTCTTTCTTTAGCTCGACGCAAACGTTCTATTTGTTCAGCTCGAAGTCCAGAGCTTTGCTTTAATAAAGTTAGACCTAATTTAGCTAAAGGGTGCAGCAATATATCATATATTTTTTCTACTTCGTAGCGAGAAGTAGCCAAAATGAGCATACGCCCTTGCCACAATTTAGCAGCTTGAGTGATAAAGTGCACTGCTTTGCTCAAAAAAGCGTTACTAGCTTCATTTGATGAGCCGGAACGTCCCAAATCGCTCGTTATTGCCAAGAGAGCTTGATATTCATAGTGGAAAGGACTTTTAAAACTTAGCTTACTCACTCGATTCTGCTCTATTTTGTCTACGCCAGTTCTGGAGCAGAAAAAGTCGAAGCTGTCATCAATTTTTAAAGTAGCGGAGGTAGCAATAGCTGAGGGCATTTGCTGCCAAAAGGCTGAGGCCAAATAATCGCTAATATCTATTCTGGCCGCTCGCAACCTTACACCGCCACGTCCTCTTTCCATCCAATGGCCCAAAGCCTCAGTTTCCTCGCTAATGTCGTGACAAACCAGAAAATTTTGCATAAAGCTATCTAGTTGCTCCAAAGCGGTAGATAGCAAAACTCCAGGCTGATTGTCACTTTCATCAATTTCAGCTCGCTCGGCAAGATCTTTCCAAAGCCCTTCTATCTCTCTAAGCTGGGCCAAACAATTATTACAAGCACTTTTAATTTTTTCAGCTTCAAAAGCTAAACTTTGTCCCCAACCTCCAGATACAGCTAGCCATTTACTATTTAACATGGCAACTGGAGATTTTCTCTCAAAACAATCCAACTGGCTGTAAGCTTCATTAGAGTAGTAATCTTCCAAAGCCCTGAAATACGGAGCTACACTTTCACGCAAAGTTTGAAAAGCTCCATAATAGAGGCTTTTTAAAGCCCGCAAAGCTCTGTCTTCGCCTCCGTAAGGCAAGTAAGATCCAAGCCTATGTATAGCTTCAGCTAAATTGCTAAACCAGCCTGAAGGATAACTTAAATTGTTATCTTTGGCTAAAGAAAGCGACAATTTATTATCGATATTACCAATTTGCTCATCAAGTAGCACCATTTGTTCAAAAGAGTTAGTCTTACGCTCTTCATCTTCTTCAAAATCAGGACGTTTGACGGCGGCAAAACTGGTAAAAAATTCGCTGCTGACAGAGCCATCGAAAGAATTGGACATTTGCTCAATAGCCACATCTTCAAAGTGATGAGCTTCATCAATAATACAAGCCCCTATTTGCGGTACTAATCGACTTAAACTGTCTTGACGTAATACAGCACACAGTAAAGCGTGATTGGCAACACAAACATCGGCACCACCCAAAAGGGCTCGTTCTTTATAGAAGTAACAATTATGGAAATAGCGACAACTACGTTTGGTACAGCTGAGCGATTCGGCGCAAATATGGGGCCAGAGAGTATCATCCCAAGCACAAAATCTTTTAGTAAGACGGCGGAAATCGGCGGTTAAGCCGCGCAAAGGTTCTTCGTCTTGCAATTCAGGGTGAAAGAGCGAATAGTTGTCCGTTTCTATACAATCGCCGATACACCCTAAAAGTTCAGCATACTGCGGGTATTGTCTAATATTTTGCCACATGCGATAAAAGCGCAGCAAACATAAATAGCGAGTACGTCCCAAAGCTTGAATAAGACGAAAAGGCATGCCTAGACGCTCTCGCATAAAAGGATAATCTTTGTCAAATATTTGTTGTTGCAAATTGGTCGTATAAGTTGCGATTAAAGTCTGTCCACCGCCATATTTGGTGCGCCAAATAACACTAGGCACTAAATATGCCAAAGTTTTGCCTACTCCAGTACCAGCTTGAGCCAGCAGAACCCCACCTCCAGCAATAGCTTGAGCAGTAGCTAAAGCCATTTTTACCTGTTCTTGGCGCACACTGTAATTGCTACGAGACGGAATTAGCTCTGTAAAAACTTTCTCTACATCATGAAGATAAGCTTCAACATTTCTATTCTGTTCGGCGACCATAACTTTGCTCTTCGATTTCCTTAATAAAAAAGCCAGTTCAACTCTGAAATTGAAACTGGCTCTTTTCGTTCTGAGTAAGCCGATTTCTTTTGCTTTTTAACTCCAGAAATCGGCTTATGTATTATTACATTTCAGAGCGGCGACGACGACGATGGCGGGTAGGCAAATCGCTGTCGGGACGGACATCTTGTCTAGGCTCATCATAGACGGGGTCGCGCATAATAGGCTCACGACGGCGCATAGGAGGAACTTCGTCATACATCGGCTCACGACGACGCATAGGAGGAAGTTCATCATACATTGGTTCGCGACGACGGCTCATAGGGCGCTCATTGAAAGCAGGTTCACGACGACGAGCAGGGGCAATATGCTCATCGTAGCCAGGGTCACGCATAATCGGTTCGCGCATATTGGCTTCACGACGGCGAGCAGGCATTACTCTGGAATCGTAAAGGTCTTCCTGATAGCGGGGAGCTACTGAACGCTCTTCACGCAAAACTCTGGCCGCAGCTCTATCGGCGCGCTCAGGCTCGCGACGGGAACGCTTGGGGGCTCTTTCCACGCGCTCGTAACGATCAGGAGCTTCCATACGCTCTAAACGATCCATGTGTTCGATACGCTCGGGACGTTCAACGCGTTCAGGACGCTCAACACGCTCAGCACGCTCGACGCGTTCAGGACGCTCAGGACGTTCAATGCGCTCAGGGCGTTCGACACGCTCAGGACGCTCAGCACGCTCGGGACGAGCAGGACGAGGACGACGCTCAGGGCGAAGCTCACCAACATCTACGGGAGAATCGGCCTGGGCCAACTCTTCTTCAGTCCAGAGACCTTTGCGAGTAAGGTTAATACGGCCTAAGTTGTCAATTTCTTCAACTTTAACTTGGATATGGTCGCCGACATGAAGGACGTCTTCTACGCTGCGAATGTGGAAAGGCTTGATTTTGGAGACATGGAGTAAACCTTCACGTCCGGGCAAAATTTCCACGAAAGCGCCAAAGTCCATCAAGCGGGCCACAGTACCATCATAAATTTCACCAGCTTGTACTTCACGTACTAAGTCGTTGATCATCTTGCAAGCCTTATCAGCGGCTTCACTATTGGAAGCAGCCACAAAGACCTTGCCGTCATTTTCGATTTCAACCTTAGCACCAGTTTCAGCAATAATCTTGTTGATAACTTTTCCACCCGGCCCAATGACGTCTTTGATACGCTCAGGAGCAACTTGCAAAGTGACAATCTTGGGAGCATAGGGAGAAAGATGATCGCGGTGCTGAGGAATGACTTCATGGATCATTTCCAAAATTTCCAGGCGAGCATCGCGAGCTTGGGCCAAAGCTTTACCCAAGATAGCCATAGTTACGCCCTTCATCTTGATATCCATTTGCAAAGCGGTCACGCCTTTGGCAGTACCGGTAACTTTGAAGTCCATCTCACCGAAAGCATCTTCCATGCCCTGGATGTCGGTTAAAACAACGTAATTGTCGCCTTTTTTAATTAAGCCCATAGCGATACCAGCTACAGGAGCTTTCAAAGGCACACCGGCGTCGAGCAAAGCTAAAGTGCTGCCGCAAGTAGAAGCCATAGAGCTGGAGCCATTAGACTCCAAAACATCACTGACTACACGGATAGCGTAAGGGAACTCATCGGCACTGGGCAGAACGGGCAACAAAGCTCTCTCAGCCAAAGCGCCGTGACCGATCTCACGACGACCAGGACTGCGCATAGCCTTAGCTTCACCTACGCTGAAAGGCGGGAAGTTGTAGTGGTGCATATAGCGGCGAGTGGTTTCACCAAAGACGTTGTCAAAAGTTTGAGCTTCGGACAAAGTGCCCAAAGTGCAAGCGGAAAGCACCTGAGTTTGGCCACGGGTAAAGATACCAGAACCATGAGTGCGAGGCATAACGCCTACTTTGGCCCACAGAGGACGAATCTCGGTAACTTTACGACCATCGGGACGGATGCCTTCATCGACGATCATAGTCATGAGCTCATCTTCTTTAATGTGCTTAGAAATAGCGGCGTAGTCTTTCTCTGCACCAGCGATAGCACAAGTACCTAAAGCAGCAGTTTTTTCTTCTTCACTTAAAGTGGTATCGGCTTCAATAGCAGCTTTAAGAGTAGTCAAATTGATAGCGTCAAAAGCTACTTCGCGAGCGTGTTTCTCGGTAACACGCATGGCCTTGGCAATTTCATCAAATTGGTACTTGCGCACCAATACTTCCAACTCAGCGCTGGGAGTATAGACAGGATAATTCCCCTTGGGCTTGCCACAAACAGCGACTAATTCTTCAATAGAAGCTATGATAGTGCGAATAGCTTCATGAGCAGCTTCAAAAGCTTTAACTAATAAATCTTCGGAAACTTCTTGGCAACCACACTCAACCATATTGATGTTGGCTTTGGTACCAGCAACAGTTAAGTTTAAGGTGCTGCTCTTAAGCTCAGTTTCGGTAGGGTTAATAACAAATTCGCCATTGACATAACCAACGCGGACACCAGCAACGGGACCATCGAAAGGAATATCGGAAATGGATAAAGCGGCGCCGGCGCCACAAAGAGCCAAAACGTCAGGGTTATTCTCGGTATCTACGGAAGTGCACAGACCGACAATGTGAACATCGTTGCGGAAACCTTCGGGGAAAAGCGGACGGCAGGGGCGGTCGATAACACGGGATACTAAGATAGCTCTCTCCGGGGGACGACTCTCGCGCTTGATCCAACCGCCGGGGATTTTACCAGCGGCATACATTCTCTCTTCATAATCTACGGTTAAGGGGAAGAAATCGACTCCCTCTCTGGGCATAGGGCTGGCGCATACAGTAACTAAAACGACGGTTTCACCGCTGCTGACCAATACGGCACCGTCGGCTTGCTTGGCGACTTCGCCGGTTTCAAAGCGGATAGTACGGCTGCCGACATGGCACTCGACGACATGTTTCTCTTTCTCAACTCGAGAAAGCACGTCTGTCAACTTACTCATATTGTGAGACTCTCCTTTGATTCTTCTTTATACATTAAACAACTAATCAATAACTACTAATGGCTGACAAAATAGCAAACCACGACCAAGAGTCTTTCTTAAACGCTGCTTCAATTAGTGCGGACAGTTTCCGGACGCCGACTGACAGCAGCGATACAAAAATACTTAATCTCTAGCCCTGATATTTTCATTCACAAAAAGAATAACCCTGCCTAAACAATAAAGTAATAAGAGCAGAAAGCTACTTTTTATTTATAGCCGGGAATCAGGCACAAAAAAAAACAACCCCTTCCAAAAGTATCCCTACTTAAGAACTTTTGGAACAGGCTGCCTTCCTGCATTCAAAATAGATAACGAAAGATGACTAACGGCGTAAGCCTAAACGCTCGATCAAGGAACGATAACGATTGATGTCAACCTTCTTGAGGTAGCCGAGTAAGCGTTTGCGGCGACCTACCAACATGAGCAAACCGCGACGAGTGTGGTGATCCTTGGGGTGCATTTTGCAATGCTCAGTGAGGTGGATGATACGGTTGGTGAAGAGAGCGATCTGAACTTCGGGGGAACCGGTATCGTACTCGTGAGTGCTGTACTTGGTTACAACTTCTTGCTTGTTTTCCATGATTAAAACTTTCCTCTGACACAGGCCTAAATTGCGGCCGCGTCTTATTATAGTCGCTGCAATCTGAGCTAAAGGGCGGAGGTTCGTCCTTAGGCTAAGGTTAGAGCCGAGGGGTATTCTACCATATAAATACATACTAATCAACAAAAAATGGGCAAGTTCACAGAAATAAAACGGAACTTGCCCACTTGTTATTGATAGATATCGTCCTTAACCTTCTTGAGCTTCTTCTCTGTCTTCAGCTTCGAGTTTTTCCAAGTCGTTAGGCTTAGCACCCCAAGCAAAAATAAAAGGTAAAATGGACAAGAAAGCACAAGCCAGAAGCATTTGGAAAGCTACATCCCAGCCGTAAGCATCCAAAATGCGGCCCATTCCCCAACCGGAAACGATACTACTTAAATAACCGAAAAGCCCAGTCATACCTACAGCGGTAGCCGCAGCTTTTTTAGTGGCGAAATCAGTAGCCATAATAGCTACCAAAAGTTGCGGGCCATAGATGAAGAAACCGGTAACAATAAACATAAGGCTGTAAACTAATACAGAAGATCCTACCGGCAATTTCCAGAAAACGAAAATGCTAATTAAAGAGGCAATAGTATAGTAAGCACACACTGGAGCGCGTTTGCCTTTAAAGAAACGGTCAGTCATCCAACCAGCCAACAGAGAACCAGCAATACCAGCGATTTCAAAACAAGCCATAGTGATACCGGCATGACTTAAAGTTACACCGCGGGCGTTCAGATAAGAGGGGCCCCAAGTGACAAATCCATAACGCAGAATATAGATAAAGAAGTTAGCAAAGCAGACAGCCCAAATGTACGGATTGTTAAAGACGTGACGGCAAAGGAAACGGAAAAACTCTTTGCCACTTTGTTTTTCTTCCGCAGTCTTAGTAGCATCATTCTTATCGGTATCAGCTGCTACAGCTTCAACTTGTTTTTGCCCTTCTGCAAGGACAAAAGGCTTTTCTTTAGTGTATACCTCAGGATCAGGCAATCCTAAAGAAGCTGGAGTATCGCGCATACGCTCCAACAAGAAAAGTGAAGTCAGAGCAGCAATGGCCGCAGGCACGCAGAAGACATAGCGCCAGCCGAAATATTCTCCCAAGTAGCCACCCATAATTAAAATTAGAGACAGTCCGATTTGATGAGAAGTATTCCAAATGCTCCAATAAGTACCACGTTCTTTGGAAGAGAACCAGTGGCAAATAACTCGCGAACAGGGCGGAGAACCCATACCCTGGAACCAGCCATTCAACACCCAAGCAGCCAACAAGACACCCACAGCGCTACTCATGCCAAACATAAAGTTGGCTAAGGCTGATAAGAGTAAACCAACTGCCATAAAGTATCTGGCATTGCAACGGTCTCCCAAAAAGCCGTTGACAAACTTGGAGACACCGTAAACTACGTCAGAAATACTGACAATCATACCGATAGCGGCTTTGCTTATGCCTAAGGAACTTTCTAGCAAAGGAATCGCTATAGAAATATTTTTACGTACAAAATAGAAAACACCATAGCCGACAAAAGTCGAATATAGCTGACGAAGACGCCAGTAACCATACTGATTGCGCATTTCTTCTTCATTTTTGTACTGAGGAGCGATAGGCTCGGCAGGCTTAAAAATAGACAGAGCTTTATTTAGTATAGACATCTTTCCGCTTCTTGCACTTTACTGAGAAATTCGGCAAAGGATATTTTTATATTTTCAATCTCCGCTTCCCTGCACAAAATAGGCGTTTATTTTAAGCAGACGCACCATTTTGTCGGCTAAATTCCAAGGAAGGCATGCGACGAGCGATATTGTTGAGCAATCCTAAAGCAGCCATATTTACTATCAACGAAGTGCCACCATAGCTAACTAATGGTAAGGGAATACCCACAACAGGCAAAACGCCACTAGTCATGCCGATATTTCCTACAGTATGAACAAAAAACAGCGTGCCTATTCCAAAAGCCAAGAAGCTATCATAGGTACTTTCAGCTTGTCGAGCTAGCTGCCAAGCCCGTATAATTAAGCAAGAGAGCAGCAATATCAAGCATAAAGCTCCTATAAGCCCCATTTCTTCACCAATAACCGTAAAAATAAAATCGGTATGATGTTCGGGAACAAAATTCAAACGGTTTTGTGTACCTTCCATCCACCCCTTGCCCCACAAGCCTCCAGAGCCTATGGCAATTTTGGCTTGAATAATATTCCAACCATCCCCCATAGGGTCAGCTTCTGGATTAAGAAAAACCATAATGCGTTTTCTTTGGTATTCATGCAAAACGTGCGGAATTATAGCTAGTACAGAACAAAACAAACCTGCAAACCAACGCCAATCATAGCCAGCTACCCACATCATGGCACTGCCTACGCCAGCAAAGACAATGGCTGTACCTAAATCAGGTTGGGCCATAATCAGCAAAGTGGGAATGCCCAGGAGAAAATAGAGCCAACAAAAATAACGAAAAGTCAGGTGACTTTGCTTATAACGTCCGTCTTTATCTCCACTTAGATAGCGGCTCATGCACAAAACTAGCAACAGCTTGGCAACTTCGGAAGGTTGAAAACGTCCAATTAAAGGCACATCGATCCAGCGTTTGGCTCCATTTACAGTGACACCACCAATTATCACGGAAAATAGCAAAATCAGAATAGCTATATAAAGCCAATTTCCATTGCGAAAAAATACTTTTATATCCGCAAAAGTAAAAAATAGGAATACGCAAACGCCAACAGCTAAGCTGCTGGCCTGACGTATAAACTCTGAGCTTATGCCACCATGAAATGTGGCACTGGCAATATTGCTCAATCCAAGAAAAATTAGGATAGAAGCACAAATTACCAAAGGCCAATCAAAATTGTACCAGCTGAAACGCACCCTAAGACCTCACTAACAGAAATGGCGTCCCAGTTGAGGGCCACGTTGCTGCTGGTAGTGGGAGCCTAAACCAGATCCGTAAATTTTTTCCGGTTTTTTCAGCAGATATTCAAAAGCCATTTTACAAATAGGCTGAGCATGGCGGAAAAGCACATCTTCATGAACATCCAATTCCAAAACAGCAGGTGTACCTTTTAAGCCCCCATTTTCACCATAACCAAAACCGGGATCGAAAAATCCGGCATAATGAGAGCGATACTCGCCAGAATGGATATCGTAAGCGACCATTTCTACAGCCAGATCCGGCGGAACGCGTAAAAATTCTTTAGTAGATAAAATATAAAATTCGCCGCGTTTTAAGAGAACTTCTCCATTTTTAGCCTTGATAGGTTCAAAGTAATTGCTCCCTTTTTGGGGAATGCCACTACATAGATCTACAGGTTCATCACAAGGTATAGCCTTATAACCGACGATATCTTGTTGTAAATCGATAGTTAAAAGTAACCCATTGTCTATTAAAGCCTGTCCACGCTGTCCTGTACAATCGTACACTAAGCCGGTCTCTTGGTGGAGCATTTCCAATTCAAAATCCAAAAGATGGTTGTCGCCACAAATTAAGCGGGCTTGATTGAGCGTATTGCCTTCACGAACTCTAATTGACCAAGAACGCGGCGTAATCATAGCGTATATTTTGCCATTATACCCGGGAGGGATTTTATCAAAACGAGATACACCGTCAGCTAAAACACGCGTCCAAACATTCATACGCCCAGTAGTGCTTTTGTTGTTGGCATAAGCATGGACAGAGTTAGGCAAATTAAAGCGCTCTTCTATTTCAATAACGTAAGTGCACCCTTCTTGTAATACAACAGGATTGCTTAGATCTAAACTTTCTAGAGAGTTGTTAAGTAACAGATCGGAGACAGGCTCTCCTTGACGAGGCAAAAAAGCAGCTTCTACACGCCATCCTCTTTTGCCCAAACGCAAATCTAAGCTAGCCGGTTGGATGTTCCTGGCCGGAACAGGTTCAGAGCAAATGATGCGCTGACTACTTATCAATTCTTCAATAAGTTGGCAAGGTAAAGCTCCACTCTGACGCATTTTATATGAATCTCCTTTTTATTGTGCTAAGTTTCTTCCGACCCAGCGACTAACAAATATATCCCCTATTTTATTTAGCTCCGTTTATCAAAAAGGCCCGAACAAAATTATATGCTCGGGCCCCTAAGCTATCATTACAGGCAAATACTGTAGTTAAAAAAATTTAAGCTTATTTCTGTGTAGACTTTTGACGCCAACGGCAGTACTCAAGATCGGTATCGATATACTCTACAGCAGCTTCGATAACAGCTTCAGTTTTTATATCATTATGACTGATAATGCCCATGGCAAAGAGAGCGGAAATATCCTGATTGTCGTTATTTTCTTCTACAAAGTGCTGATAATCAGCATACATGCCTTTTAAGATTTCACGCTCGGCCTCAGGGGCAGCTTTCATAGCTAATCCCAACTTATCGGCAGCGGCGCTCAATTTAGCTTCAAACTCGGCTTCCATGCCACACACAGATTTCTGGCGCCAGCGGCAATACTCAAGATCGGTATCGATGTACTCTACAGCAGCCTTGATGACATCTTCAGTTTTTATGTCATTGTTGCTAATAATGCCCATGGCAAAGAGAGCGGAAACATCCTGCTTGTCAGAATTTTCATCTACAAAGCGCTGATAATCGGCATACATGCTTTTTAAAATCTCACGCTCGACCTCAGGAGCAGCTTTCATAGCTAAACCTAATTTATCGGCAGCGGCGCTTAATTTGGCTTCAAATTCATTTTCCATAGCAGGGCCTCCTACAAACAATAATTTACCCGAGGGGATGATGACTCCACGAAGTTTCTAAGTATTATCGCTGCGATCCTGCGCATAGCTGACAGATTTAAGATACAAGCCGCCAGGATGAGCCGGAGGAGCGCAATAGCGGGGGTCTGCTTTTTCCAAGATTTCTTTAATTTTTTCCGGTTTCCACTGCCCAATACCAACTTTAAGGAGCGAACCGCAAATCATACGCACCATGCGACGTAAAAAAGCGTTAGCTTCTATGTGCATAACTATCAAACGTCCAACCTCAGAGAAAGGCCCCGGCCCACTTACAGTAGTTTCAGTAAACGTTATTTTGTTCATGCGTCTAATGGTAGGATCTCCCTTAGGGACTTGAGATCCGAAAGTAGCGAAATCATGACTGCCAATGAGATATTGCGCAGCTTGGCGCATAAGTTCTAAATCTAATTTTTGCTTAACATAAAGGATACGATCCCTAAAAAATGGGTCTACAGTAGAACCGTCTTTTATTAGATACTCATACTCTCTAGCTCTAGCTGTAAAGCGAGCATGGAAATAATCAGGCTCTTTACTTACACTTAGTACTTTAATTGTATCAGGCAATAGAGAACTTAAAGCATTAAAAAGCACTTGTTCAGAACGATCCACATTAGTGCGAAAGGAAAAGACTTGTCCTAAAGCGTGCACACCAGCGTCGGTGCGACCAGCAACTCTAATAGAAATGGGCCGAGCAAAGACAAAAAGCAACTTCTCTTCCAAAGCGTCTTGCACAGTAGGCAATTCTTTAGCATTAGCCTGACTTTGAAAACCGGCAAAAGCTGTGCCGTCGTAAGCAATAGTAACTTTATATACGATATTTCCGCTATTTTCTTCCATTAAAATACAAATTCCAATGCTTTAAGCAAAATAAAAAAAACGATTACGGCAACAATAGCCACAATATCATTTAAGCCGAAACTCAATTCACGCAAACGTGTACGTCCTTGTCCCCCTCTGTAACAGCGAGCTTCCATAGCCCAAGCCAAATCTTCGGCATGGCGGAAGGCGCTTACAAAAAGCGGAATCATTATAGGCATAATAGAACGCAATCTTTGCATAATATTGCCCCGATCCAAAGCAGCTCCTCGAGCTAATTGCACTTTGACTATAGTTTCTGTTTCTTGAGCCAAAGTAGGCACGAAACGCAAAGCTATAGTAGAAACCATAGCCAATTCGTGAGTAGGGATTCCCAAACGACGCCAAGGTGAAAGTAACTTTTCCATACCGTCGGTAAGCAATATGGGAGAAGTAGTCAGTGACAGAAGAGATGTAAGCAATACTAAAAGAAGCAAACGCAATCCCATAGCGGTACCGCGTTCAAGGCCCTCATAAGTAATATTCCAACTGCCCCAAGAGCAAATAGGCTCCCCTGGAACTAAGAACATATTAAAAACGATAGAAAAAAAAGCAAAAAGCCAGACAAAACGCAACCCACGCAGCATAAAGCCAGCCTTAAGATCTGCCATAACTCCCAGTAAAAACACAGCTACACCGGCAACTAAAAGCTCAAGCGGACTGTTGAGCAAGAAAATAGCCACCATAGCTAAGCCGACTACACTCAATTTTGTTCTTGGGTCCAATTTGTGCAAAAAACTGTTTCCCGGCACATATTGTCCTAAAGTCAAATTGCTGAGAATTCTAATGTTACACCTCTACGCTAAAAAGCAACAGCAAGCCTAAATTGCACGAGCGAAAAATTGCCTTTTGTCTTCTTTGTAAACAAAAAAATAAATAGCGCACTACATTTTGGCTAATTGCTGGCTCTTATTGTAGCAAGCTTCGGCTGCTTCATCGATAAGAGCTCGAAAAGCGCCTTTTTCTAAGCTGCTTACTGCTGCGGCCGTAGTTCCACCGGGCGTAGTTACTTTATAGCGAAGTTCATTAAATGATTCTTGGCTTTCAGCCGCTAAGTTGGCTGCTCCACGCACCATTCCTAAGGTTAATTTGGCTGCTTGCTGGCGGGTTAATCCCAAACGAACTCCAGCATCAGTTAAGGCTTCCATAAAAAGGTACTGGTAAGCTGGGCCTGATCCAGAGATAGCAGTGCCAACATCAACTAAATGATCATTAGCCACATAAATAGCTTCACCTATAGCGTTCAAAACTTGTTCAGCTTCGCTTCGGCCTATTTCATCAAGTTCAGCTGGAGCAGTCCAAACGGTAGCCGCTTGAGAAATTTGAGCAGCCAAATTGGGCATAGCTCGCACAATACGGTTATGTTTAAACATATCTATGAGTTGGCCTAAAGTGACTCCAGCAGCGATACTAAGGATCAACTGTTCCTTATCTAATTTGTCGGCCAACATCGCAGCCACCATAGGTACAATGTGTGGCTTAACAGCCAAAATAATCAATTTGCTATTTAAAGCGGCTCTAAGAACGTCATTGCCTACTTCAACTTTATAGGTATTTTTGATTCTCTCTCCGGTTTGGCTACTGGCTTCGACAACAACTAAATCGTCGGCGGCAAAGGTGCCTTTACATAAAAGCGACTTAAGAATCGCTTCGCCCATTTTACCACACCCGATAACACAAGCTTTAAAAGTATAAATTCCTTCCATAACCAAAACCCCATTTATAAAGAGGCAAACAAAAAGCTGTCTGCCTCTACTTCGGAAATAGACCTTCCCCCTAAGCGTCTCCGTGTTTAGCGACTTTCTGCTGCAAACCTGCAAAAGGAATCGATAAGCAATAAAAAAAGAGCCCCAGCTTGCGCAGAACAGATCCTGCTGCCACTGAGGCTCTCCTTTATACAACTATCAGTTAGACCACAAGCTTTTTATACTGGGAACGCAGTTGCAAACTGATACGTTGCACATTACTTATCTTATGGTTCCATCGAGATACTGAACCTGAGCGTCTTGATAGCCACCGAGGTTGTTGGAGAAGAAACTAGAGTAGTCGTAAGTGGGCATATACATTTGCTGGCTCTGTTGCATTTGCATCATAGCATAAATAGCCTGAGCATTCTGATAATCGTTAGCGGTCATCTGAGCGATAGAAGCGGCATTAGCCAGAGCTCCTCCACCATTGTAACCACTTTGTACGCCACTAAACATGCCGTAGTTACCATAAGCCTGATTCATTTGAGCCATAGCATCTTTGAACTCGAACAAACCGGCAGGAACGGCCTGGAACTCGCCACCGTAATTAGCTGCAGAGAAGATGGCCTCACCATTTTGTCCCTGGACACTGAACTCATTGATATTATCAACGGTCACGGTAGTACCACCATCACCTTGCTTGTAGAGGATGTTGCCCTCTTTATCGACTACGGTAACGTTGTCCTCAGGTTTTACTTGGAGAGTAAAGCGATCGTTGCCTTTACCGCCATTGATATTGACCTTGTCTTTGCCTTCATCTACAACGTATCTAATCTTGTCGTTGCCTTCGCCAGCGTTAATATTTACGCGGTCGTTGCCTTTACCACCGGTAGCGAGAATTTCATCATTGCCTTTACCACCGTTGATAACCATGAAGTCGTTGCCAGAACCGCCGTCAGCCACAATGCGATCGTTGCCTTCGCCGCCATTTACAAATATGCGATCTTTGCCAGAGCCGCCATCAGCGACCAGTAAGTCGTCACCTTTACCGCCATTAATGGAGATATTGTCTCTACCAGTGCCACCATTGACACGAACAGCATCATTGCCCTCACCGCCATTGACACGGACGTTGTCTTTACCAGTTCCACCATTGACAACTACCTGGTCGTGGCCTTTGCCGCCATTGACGCGAACGCTATCGTTACCGGCTCCACCGTTG
>DHKB01000060.1:33459-57480 GCA_002407045.1 Candidatus Bruticola papionis
CCACCGCCATAAGCACGGAGAGTGTCGTTGCCGAATTTGCCGTTCATGTTGATAACATCATTTTTGCTGGTGCCGAAACGAGTAGCCGTATCACCAAGGAGACCACCATTGAAGTTGATGATCTTGCCACCTACACCTAATCCAGATTGGGGCAATAAGCTGGTATTAACTTGGCCACCCAAGCCACCGATTAAACCGCTAGTGCCGTTAGCAAAACTATTAAGAGTTTCGTTGTTGGAGCCAACACTGCCACCAATCTTGGAGCCAATCATAGCACCGATACCGGCACCGATAGGACCACCTAAAGCAGCTCCAACTACACCACCAGCTACACCGCCGCCGATTTTTCCACCATTTTCGGTGGAGAAAACTTTTTCGGCACCTTTAGCAACAGCCATACCGGCACCAGCGCCGACGATAGCACCAACGGGGCCACCAACACAAAAACCAGCGACACCACCAAGAATACCACCGGCTATTTTACCGAATAACGATTTTTTTTCTTGCTGCTCTTGAACTTGCTGTTGCATTTGCTGCTGATTGGCAATAAGTTTAGAAACAGAAGACGCAGTTGACAAAACTCCCATGATTGACCTCCAATTTTCGGTTCTATTAATCCTAGCCAGACCGAAATTTTATTTTATTTTTATCTACACCCTTTATCACACACTTTAAGCCAAAGTAAAGACTATTTAACAGCAAAAAAAGTTATTTTCAAAGCCAAATTTTAGTAGTCATGCCTGTATATGTAAGAAAAAAAATATACTCTAAAAAAATAGCCCTCTACCGGCGATACACCGACAGAGGGCCCTACAAAGACCTAACGGCCTATGATGAGTGAACTAATATTTACTTGGAGTTAACACTGCCAGTGAAGGAGGCCATGCCTTTAAGATACTGAGCACTCTGAGTGTTGAAGTTTTGCATTAAACCTTCGGTACCACCATAGAGAGTAGCTATGCCGCTCAAAGCACCGCCGCAAGTACCGAGGTAGCTGCTCATCATCTTCTGAGCCATTTCCATAATCTGAGCCTGATTTTCGGCGCTATTCATGTTTTTGATATAGTCCTGAGTGCTCACACCAGTCAAATTCTTGGATGAGGTACCTAAAGAGGTAGAGAAGTCGTAACCATTGTTACTGTAGTTGTAGAGGCCATTGGTGTCGACGCTAGTCAAAGCGCTATTGCCCATACCAAAACCACCAATGCCTAAACCGGAACTTGTCATACCTCCGAAGCCACCCATCATGGACGGATACATCATAGAAGGCGTATAACCATACTGAGCTATAGCATTTTGCTGCTCGTTCTTTTCACCAATCTTGCCACCGATTACAGTACCGATAGCACCGCCAGCTAAAGTACCGATGGGGCCGAAAGCACTGCCAACCAAACCGCCAACAACGGCGCCACCAACATGGCCACCTTTTTCGCTAGAAAAAACGGCCTCAGCACCTTTAGCAGTAGCAACACCAGCACCAGCACCGATAACGGCACCAATAGGGCCACCTACACAGAAACCAGCTACTCCACCAAGAAGTCCACCGGCGATTTTACCGAGCAAAGATTTTTTCTCTTGCTGCTCCTGAGCTTGCTGAATTTGATTAGATTGCAACTGATAAATAGAATTAGCAACAGTTAAAGCTCCCATAACGTACCTCCAACTTTTCGGCTTTATATTGAATGAGCCGAAACTTTATTTTGTTTTTATCTACACCCTTTATCACACACTTTAAGTAAAAGTAAAGCTTTTTATAAAATTTTATTATGATTTATGCCAAATGCTAATAGTACTCCTTCAGTACGCAGCCGAGCACATAAAAAAACGCGCTCTACTTCTTAAAGTAGAACGCATTTTCATACATAAAAGCTTATATAGTTTTTAAGACTAGAAGCCCAAACCGCCGTTCATGTACTGAGCAGCATAAGTGCTCTGATAGTAGTTGGCCATATTGGCACCAGCTTGCTGATACTGGGCCATCATTTGCTGAGTAAGCTGTTGGGTTCTCTTTTGCTCAGAATTGCTGCCGATAGCACGGCCGAGCAAACCACCGATAGCGCCACCGATTTTAGCGCCGACTAAAGTTCCAGCCGGGCCAAAGATAGTGCCGATAGCAGCTCCAGCCACGCCACCGACCACGGTACCGCCAATAGTTCCACCTAACTGGCTGGAGAAAGTTTTCTGTACACCAGTACCGGCAGCAGCGCCTACACCAGCACCAACTACTGCACCAACGGGACCACCTACACAGAAGCCGCCAACAGCACCAACGATACCGCCTAAAATTTTACCGGCGGTGGTGCTGGTCTTGGGCTGCTCTATAGGAGCAGCTCCAAACTGGCCATAAAGATTATTGGTATAATTCAAAGTGGTAGCTAAACTCATTATATTCCTCCATTTTTTCAGTTCAAATATGAAACCGAAAACATTATATAATTAAGCACCATTTATATAACGCATGAATAAACAAAAGTTAAGTGATTTTCAAAAAAAAGACAAAAAAAAGTCCCAGCGAGACTGCCAAGCTGAGACTTTAGTACGTATTTTCAGTTATTTTCTAGTTGCTACTCCCCAAGGCAGAATTTATACTTTGAAGATATTGGGAGCTTTGAGTAGTATACATTTGCATTAGACCATCGGTGCCACCACACAGAGAGGTAACTCCACTCAAACTAGAGCCGTAACTATTTAAATACTCACTCATCATTTGTGTAGACAATTGCATGATTTGAGCTTGCGAGGTAGCACTGCTGCCAGTCAGCTTACTAAGATAATCGCTCGTATCTGTGCTTCCAGAAGAAAGAGCATTAGAAACACTGCTGGAGCCACTCTAGTAAAGAAGATTGGAAATACTACTCGAGCCACTATCGTAATTGTAAAGTCCATTGGAAGTAATACCAGTTAAAGCACTGCTGCTATAGTCCGACGAAAGACCTAATCCAGAACTGGTAGTAGAATTGCCATTGGAATAAGTAGGCAAATAAGGAGTACTGGCTAAAGCGTTCTCTTGAGAATTTTTCTCCCCTATCTTGTTGCCAATAAGACCACCGATAGCTCCACCGACTAAAGTGCCCACAGGCCCTAAGGCGCTTCCGACCAAGCCTCCAATAGCCGCACCACCGAGAGTACCGCCAGTTTCACTAGAGAAGACTTTATTGGTGGCACTGCCTGCAGCCACACCTACTCCGGCCCCGATAACGGCACCAACTGGGCCTCCTACACAGAAACCGCCCACAGCCCCGGCTATACCACCGGCAATTTTACTTAAAAGTGACTTTTTATTTTGGCTACTCTGAGCGTCACTTATCTGAGAATTATAGTTATTAGCGTAGCTGGTTAGCGTATCCATATCCTACCTCCACCATTTCGATATTTCAAATCTCGAAATGTTTTGCTTTTGTTTTACGCTTGTATTATCCAACTTCGTATCAGCTAAGTTAACTAGAAAAACTAAGGATTAGTTAAGACCAAATTAAAAGCTTTACAAAACCCTATTGCGCAATTTTTCAATAAGCTTTACAGCTTCAGCTACAGAGACAGGACGTTCTTGAGTATTTAGCCCTTTTTGCAAATAGGCACAAATTTTACAAATATCGAGACTTTCTAATTTAGCTTGGCGCAAAGAATCTTCGGAATAAAGTACTTCAGCCAAAGGGCCATCAGCTAGAACCCGACCGTTGCCCATTACAATTAAGCGATCACACATTTGAGCCAACTCGGAGAAACGATGCGATACAACTATCAAAGTAGTGCCAGACATTTTTAAATTATTTAAAAGGGCTAAAATCTCTCTAGTACCTTTAGGATCTAAGCCAGCAGTAGGTTCGTCTAAGACTAAACACTGAGGTCGCATAGCCAAAACTCCAGCTAAAGCGGCGCGGCGTTTTTCTCCTCCAGAAAGAGTAAAAGGTGAAACATGGCGACAATCTATATAATTCAAACCGACTAAATGGATAGCTTCTTCGGTACGTTCTTCGATTTCATGTTCGGACAGCCTCATATTCCTTGGGCCAAAGGCGACATCAGCAAAAACATTTTCTTCAAATAATTGCTGCTCTGGAAATTGGAACAACATCCCCACAGAAAAGCGAACAGACGCCAAATCTTCTCCAGAAGTTTTAGCGTCAAGAACCGTTCCATTAACCATCACTCGGCCGCTATCACTTATAAGCAAGCCATTAAAATGTTGAATTAAAGTAGATTTTCCGCTCCCAGTAGCCCCAATTATACCAATCGACTCGCCTTTATTTATAGATAAAGAAACATTAGTTAAAGCTTTTTTGGCAAAAGGGGTACCGGCCATATAAGTAAAGGAAACATCCTCAAGTTTTATGATCGGTTTCATAATTTTTTGGTTCTAAATTCCGGCCATGGCCCGTTTTTTACGCTGGCGCTGATATTCTTCAATAATGCCTTCATACACCATCCAGGTAGTATCAGCCGTACGCCGCCAGGAAAGATGTTGAGCCCGTTCTAGTCCGCGGGTACGCATTTGCATACGTAAATTCTCATCATTCATGACCATGTAGATAGATTTGCTGATTTCTTCTAGCTTGTTGGGGTCAAAAGTAATAGCGGCATTGCCTGCTACTTCAGGCAAGCTAGCGGTATTTGAACACACCACTGGAGTTCCCACAGCCATAGCCTCTAAAATAGGCAATCCAAATCCCTCAACCAACGAGGGAAAAGCCATTAAGCTGGCCGCAGCGTAAAGCATAGGCAACTCTTCTCTATCTACATAACCCAGCCAGTAGATTTGCTGCTGAGGATATTTCGAACTGAAATAATCGCGTTCTTCCTCAGAATAAGGGCCAGCAAAGACAAATGGCCAGTTACAACGCGGAGCTGTCGCTTGTAATAAAGCTTCTACATTCTTATTTCCCATAAGAGCGCCAACGTGCAAGATAAAACGAGGAGGCAATTTTCTTTGCAACCTATATTCATCTACCTGACTTACATAAGGAAGCACATAGCGATCAGAAATGCCCAATAAAATTGTTTTAGTAATGGGCAATTTGCCTTTCACATAGTAATGCAAAGAGTGCTCGGTAAATTGCGAATCAGTCAAAATAGCATCGCAATGAGTATAGTTTTGCACATAATCGCGATAGATAAATTTCAGCAAATTCATCTTGATGAAATTGCAATCAAAGAATAAATCGCTATGAGTAACCGACATTAAATTGTGTACAGTTAAAACTCTGGGTACTCCAATATCGCTCCAAGGGAAGCCAAAGCGCAAATCTTGAGGATCGGTAAAATGCAACAAATCGACTCGTTTAGCAATTTCCGCATAAATTGCTTGGTGATCCAGCCCGTCGCGTTTATAACCGAAATACTTTAGAACAGGCAAATTGCTACATTTTGGCAGCCTGATAATTTCGCAAGAATTAAGTATGACCTGATCTAGACTAATGGCCTCTTCTGGCCAAGCCATAAGCACTATCTCACGACGGCGCTTCAAATACTGTTCCAGCAACTCTCTTATATATGTGCCAGTGCCTCTATACTTAGTACCCACTTGTAGTGGTCTTACATCTAACGCAACGCGCATAAAATTTAAACCTTTACCCAAAAAAAGACGCAAACTAAATTATCAAATCAACTTATAAAAACGCAGCTATATTTTCTGCGCTCCAATTTATACTCCTAGCAAAAAAGCTTCATCTAAACATAGCATCTTTTATTCGGTATGATTTTATTTTTCCAGTTTAGCTGCAATATTTTCTGCAGTATCTTTCCAAGAGAAACTCATAGGCAAGTCGTATCCTAGATCATTTAAAGAATTAATCAATTGCACCAACTGAGGCATTTCCAAAGAGAGATCTTCAACAATTTTCTTGGCTTTAAAAAGCTCCATAGGAGTGCCATCAAAAAATAACGCACCTTCTTTTATAGCAACAATCCGCTGAGCGCAAAGAACTTCTTCCATATGATGAGTAATATAAATAACAGCCATTCCTAAAGAATGACGCAAAATATCGATAGCTTCAAGTACGCTATGTCTACCAGCCGGATCGAGCATGGCTGTCGGCTCGTCCATAATAATATAACGCGGATGCATGACCAAAACGCTGGCAATAGCAACCCTTTGAGTTTGCCCACCTGAAAGATAGTGAGGCTCGGCACTACGCACCTTTTCCAAATTTAAAATGTTTAGAGCCCAATCGATACGCTTTCTTATCTCCGAAGCAGATATCCCCAAATTCTCTGGTCCAAAAGCCAATTCGTCTTCTATGGTAGAAGCTACAATCTGGCGTGTGGGATCTTGAAATACCATGCCCACTAAACGACGCACATCATAAACTTCTTCTTCGTCAGCGGTTGAAAAGCCGTCAACACTTACAGTTCCAGAAGAGGGCACGATCAAACCATTGATAAGCTTGCCCAAAGTAGTCTTCCCAGAACCATTAGCTCCTAAAAGGCAAACAAATTCTCCAGGATTTATTTTTAAACTGATACCTTTAATTATTTTATGCTCAGATTCAGAGGAAACAAAGTCAATTTCACCACCGCTCGTATTTTTTATCTTGGGATAAGAAAAATAAACATTATTAAGTTCTATCATAACGGCCTCTATGTTCCCTCAAGCAAAAGATAAAAAAAATGCCCCAACTCTATAGAAGAGAAGGGGCTTTTGCGTCAGCTAAAAACTAGCGAACCAATTCGATAACGGCCATAGGAGCGCCGTCACCTTTGCGGAAACCGTTGTGGATTACACGGGTATAACCGCCGCACTTGTTCTCACCATGTCTGTCGGAGAAACGTACAGCCAGGTTCTCGAAAAGATCCTGAGCTACAGCGCGGTCGCTGATCTGACGAAAAACGCGACGTTTGTAAGCCAAAGCTTCGGCGGCGTCACTAGCGTTCTTGGCTTTACGGGCCCAAGAAATGAGCTCATCGGTAAAGCGGGCGACTTCTCTGGCGCGAGTGATCGTAGTAGTGATCTGCTCGTGTCTTAATAAAGAAGTGGCCAGATTTCTAAGCATAGCAAAACGGTGACCAGTCTGACGTCCTAAAGTCCGACTGCGAACTTTATGCCTCATTGGAATATACTCCTAAATATCAAACAAAAAATTCTTAATAATCAGATTCACTGAGCCCAATCCAAGCCAGAGAATCGCGAACTCTTAATTGAGCCCTTCGGGAGTGCTCGGACGCAGCGACAAGCCACGCTCGCTAAGCTTACCTTCAATTTCATCCAGGGACTTCTGGCCGAAGTTTTTCAACTTCATAAGCTGAGTCTCGCTGTAATTGAGAAGATCGCTCAGATAGATAATGCCGGCTCTCTTAAGGCAATTGAGAGAACGAACGGACAGCTCAAGGTCTTCGATGCAAGTGCCGTCTTTTCCAGCAGGAGACTGTTCCTGTTCTACAGCACCTTCAGGCTGAGCTTGCAAGCGTGTGAAGAGATCGAGTCTCTCCTGCAGCATCACAGCAGCATTAGCCACAGCTTCACAGGGCTTAATACTACCGTCAGTCTCAACTTTCAAGACTAACCGATCGTAGTCGGTTCTCTGTCCCACACGAGTATCCTGAACTTCGTAATTGACTCTAACTACAGGACTGAAGATGGAGTCAATAGGAATAGTACCTATACTCTGCTGTTCCTGACGGAATTGCTTCTCGGCGGGAACATAACCGGTGCCTAAAGACGCAGACATATCCATAACCAAACGCGAGTTTTCGTCGGTCAATGTAGCTATCTTGAGCTCAGGATTGAGAATTTCTACTTCCGGATCGGCAACGATGTCGGCGGCAGTAACTTCACCAACACCAGAAGCCTCGATACGAAGAACTTTTTCCTCTCCGCCGATTATACGCAAACGAAGTTTCTTGAGGTTGAGAATAATCTCAGTTGTATCTTCTTTGACACCAGGAATCGTAGAGAACTCGTGAAGCACTCCTTCGATGTGAATATGAGTGACAGCAGCACCCATCAGCGAAGAAAGCAAGACGCGGCGAAGAGAGTTACCCAGCGTGATACCATAACCACGCTCTAAGGGTTCCACAATAAAGCGATTCTCACCAATCTGGCGGACTTCAGCTTTAGGATTGCGCTCATCTACGGCGTCCATCATGTTTGTGTCCAGCATCAATACACCTCGAATCAAGTTGCTCTATTCTGTAGTACTCAAAGAGCGCTTTTTCTCTGACTAAGCCGCCTGAGAAAACGCGCCCTCGAAGCGATTGCTACTAACCCATACGGTTGTAGAACTCGACGATAACGTTCTCTTTGATTTCGAAGGGAACATCAGCTCTGGTGGGCAAAGCAACGACTTTACCAAGAGCTTTAGCATCATCTAATTCTAACCAGGCGGGTACCTTACGAACTCGAGCAGAAGCGATAGACTGCTGGTTTAATTCCTTGTTGGCAATCTTTTCACGAAGTTCGATAACCATTCCGGGTTTTACTAAGAATGAAGGGATATCTACCTTGCGGCCGTTGACGAGAATGTTGCCATGAGCAACTAACTGACGGGCAGCAGGGCGAGAAGTGGTGAATCCAAGGCGATAGACGACACTGTCAAGGCGGCGTTCCAAAATGCACAAGAAATTGTCACCAGTGATGCCTTCTTGCTTGGAAGCCTTGGAGAAATAATTTCTGAATACGCGCTCGGTCACGCCATAAATGCGGCGCAACTTCTGCTTTTCACGCAACTGGACGCTGAACCCAGTGGCGCGACGACGAACGTTAGAACCATGCTGTCCCGGAGGGAAAGGGCGACGTTCAAACGCGCAATGAGGAGTAAGGCATCTCTCCCCTTTTAAGAACAGCTTAGTCTGTTCACGCCGGCACAACTTACAAACCGGCCCGGTATACCTGGACACGAATATTTCCTCCAAAAATAGGAGCGACTATAAAACCCTTGTGTTTATAATCGCACAATCTTCTATGAAAACTACTATACTCTGCGACGTTTCGGGGGGCGGCAACCGTTATGCGGAATGGGAGTAACATCGCGCATAAGGGTGATTTCTAAACCGGCGGACTGAAGAGCACGAATGGCAGCTTCACGGCCCTGACCGGGGCCCTTCACATGAACCTTAATGGAACGCATGCCATGCTCGATAGCAATCTGAGCGGCTTTGTCGGCGGCGACGCTGGCGGCGAAGGGAGTGCTCTTACGAGAGCCCTTGAAACCGTGAGCACCAGCGGTAGACCAAGACAATGCGTTTCCGGCTGGATCGGTGATGGTGACGATGGTGTTATTGAACGTGGACTGGATGTGGGCGATACCACTGGGCACGTTCTTCAGAACTTTTCTACCGCGACCACGAACGCGGCTCTGTTTTTTAGCCATGTTCTAATACCCTACGCTTTCTTGCTGCGACCAACGGTGCGCTTAGGCCCTTTACGGGTGCGAGCATTAGTCTTAGTACGCTGACCACGTACAGGAAGACTACGACGATGACGGACACCACGATAGCAACCGATGTCCATGAGTCGCTTAATATTCTGGGTAATCTCGCGGCGAAGGTCACCCTCCACCTTGTGTTTATGTTCAATGATTTCACGAAGACGAGTAACTACATCTTCGGAGACGTCACGAACGCGCATGAGTGGGTCAATACCCACTTCTTCAATAATTTGACTGGCTGTGGTGCGTCCTATACCAAAAATATATGTAAGAGCAATTCCGATACCCTTATCTCTTGGCAAATCGACGCCGGCGATTCTGGCCACGAATCGATTCCTCCTATCCCTGGACCTGCTTGTGTTTAGGGTTGGTGCAGATTATCCTAACCCGTCCTTTGCGCGTAATAACGCGGCATTTCTCACAACGTACGCGCACAGAAGGCTTTACCTTCATAACTCGTTCCTCCAGATATCTCATTGGTGAGGCCACTAAGAAGAACTTTTAACCTAGCAAGCCGACCTTAAGATTATCAATACTGATCTTGCGATCATTCGTTAAAAATATAAACCCTTGAAAAACAACGTCGCATCCTTCCCGCCTGAAACGGAGGCATACCCTAGCAGCCTTAGGCTCCTAGCTACAGAGCCTTTATAAAAAGGGTCGGAACAATGCTTTGATATTTTACTACAAGAGTTTAGGCTAGTCAATACCGTCAGTTAAGATCTTAGCCTCTCCGGACGTAATAGCTACGGTGTGTTCAAAGTGAGCTGAAGGCTTACGGTCTCCAGTTACATAAGTCCAACCATCGTCTAACTGGAAAACTTTATAAGTTCCCAAGTTAATCATGGGCTCAATAGCAATAACCATGCCTTCTTTGAGTTGCGGCCCTTTGAGTCTAGTATCGTAGTTGGGCACTTGCGGCGGCTCATGCATCTGACGGCCAACTCCATGGCCGACTAAAATACGTACCACTCCAAAGCCGTTCTTTTCTGCATGTTGTTGTACAGCCACACCGATATCACGAATGAAATTGCCAGGCTTAGCTTGAGCAATACCTAAATAAAGGCACTCTTTAGTAACATCGACCAAACGACGAACATCAGCGGGAACTTCACCAATAATATGGGTTCTAGCAGAGTCGGAGACCCACCCTTTAAGAGTTACGCCACAGTCAATAGAAACAATGTCGCCTTCTCTGATGACCCTAGGACCGGGAATACCGTGTACAACTTCTTCATTAACCGAGATACAACAAGTGCCAGGGAAGCCTCCGTATCCAAGAAAAGTGGGTACTCCCCCATGGCTGCGAATAAAATCTTCAGCCAGTTTATCCAGCTCTTTAGTGGTAATACCGGGCTTACAATTGGCCGCCAGCATGTCATGGCAAGCGCTTAAAACGTTGCCAGAAGCTTTCATAAGCTCGATTTCATGCGGAGTTTTTATTTTTACTTTTTCATAAATACGCATATTCAGACTCCCAAAAAGTTGCTTGCCACCACTCAAGAAGTTGCGACAAGCAACCAGCAAAAAAAATAGATAAATTACAGTCCTTTAGCTTCAACCATAGCCGTAAACTGTTTTTCTGTATCGGCACTGCCACGGCTGCCATCTAAAGTGACTAACAAGCCTTTATTAGAATAGTATTCAATTAAAGGAGCAGTAGAATCGCGATATACTTTCAAACGAGAAGCAATAACGTCTTCGTGATCATCAGCTCTATGTACTAATTCGTGATGGCAAACGTCACAAATATTGTCTTCCTTGGGGGGACGATTTTTAATGTTGTAAACAGCATTGCAAGAAGGGCAAACGCGGCGAGTCACCAAGCGATCTACCAACACACTATCAGGCACGTTAAAGGCAATGACTGCATCTAAAGGCTTGCCTGCTTTTTCCAAGCGTTCTTGCAAAGCTTCGGCCTGAGCCACGGTGCGAGGAAAGCCATCAAAAATAAAGCCCTTTTCACAATCGGGCTTCTGTAAACGATCAAAAACGATATCTAATACTAGTTCGTCGGGAACCAATTCGCCTTTATCGATATAAGAGGCAATTTTTTTGCCAAATTCGCTCTGAGAAGCACGATGTTCGCGAAAGATATCGCCAGTAGAAATATGGGTAACTCCATATTTGGAAATAATATAGCTGGAAAGGGTACCTTTACCACAGCCGGGAGGGCCTACTAAAACACAGCGCATAGTAAAAACAAATCTCCTTAAAAAAATAACCCGCTTGACCTTCTAGATCGAGCGGGTTTTTTACTTCAAAAGCTAGGACGCTTTTTCGACTTATTTCATAAAGCCTTGATACTTACGCATAGTCAAGCGAGCTTGAATTTGCTGCATAGCATCTAACGCTACACCTACGATAATGAGCAACGAAGTGGATCCTAAGAAGAAAGTATTCACTTTGGTGAGTTGCATAATGTAAGTGGGGGCTACGGCCAAGAGAGCCAAGAATATTGCCGAGATGAAAGTCGTTCTGGAGAAAACTTTCTCGAGATATTCAGCAGTGGGACGACCAGGACGAATGCCAGGTACGAAACCGCCGGACTTTTTCAAGTTGTCGGCAACGTCATTGACATTGAAAGTAATAGCCGAATAGAAGTAGGTGAAGAATATTACCAAAGCGGCGTAGCAAAGATTGTAGAAGACACCGCGAGGAGCAAAGATCGTCTCGATATTAGTAGCAAAAGCGGCTACTCCGGGATGACTGCTGCCCCACACTAAATTCATAATCTGAGCCACAGTGTTTGGCATATACATAATGGAGATAGCAAAAATGATGGAAATTACGCCAGCGTTATTCACGCGGATAGGCAAATAACTAGAGTGACCGCCATACATTTTAGTACCGACTTGGCGTCTAGGATACTGGATAGGGATCTTACGGATTCCCAGGTGGATATAGACAATGCCAGCCACCAAAGCGATCAAAATCAAGAAGAAGATGACCAAGGAAATGTAGTAAGCAGCGCCCTGAACATTGGCAACTCTTAAGCTATCCATTAAGTAGTTGGGGAAGCGCAGCACGATACCGCCAAAGATAATCATGGAAACGCCATTACCTATGCCCTTATCGGTCATAAGCTCGCCCAGCCACATCAAAAACATTGTGCCGGTAACGAGAGCAATAACCACCATAACATAGAAGCCGATGCCGGTCATAGTGAAGACACCGCCTCCATTACCGCTATAGCGAGCTAAAGCCACGGTCATGAACAAGGCTTGCAGAACAGCCAGTCCCAGAGTAAGCTGTCTGGTATAGGCGCCGATCTGCTTGCGTCCTTGCTCTCCTCCTTCTTTTTGCAAATCTTTGAGCTGAGGCAAAACCACAGTCAAAAGTTGCATAATAATGGAGGCGTTAATATATGGGGTAATACCCATAGCAGCGACAGAGAAGTTATTTAACGCACCACCGGTGAACATACCCAGGAAGCGGAACAGTTCACCTTTGTTCAGCAGTGCGTTCCACACGTCTTTGTTTACGCCGGGCATACCGATATGTACAGTCAGAACAAAGATAGCCAGGCCGATAAACACCCAAGCCACACGGCTGCGAAGATCGTCCGACTTTAACGCATCTGCAAAAGAACTGGCCACTTCTAGATTTCCTCTACCGTTCCGCCTACTTTAGTGATGGCTTCTTTGGAAGAAGCGGTGAAAGCATGAAGCTGAACAGTGAGCTTCTTGGTGAGGCTGCCGTTACCTAAAACTTTGATGGGGTTATTAAGATTCTTAACTAAGCCAACGCTGAGTAAAGCCAAAGGATCTACGGTGTCGCCATCATTGAAGCGCTCTAAGCTGCCGACGGAAATCTCAGTGAAGATAACGCGGAAAGGATTTTTGAAACCGCGGAACTTAGGAAGTCTGCGGTACCAAGGGGTCTGACCACCTTCGAAACCGGGGGCCTTCAAGCCGCCGGAGCGGGAGCCCTGACCGTTAGAACCACGACCAGCAGTCTTTACACTGCCGCAACCATGACCGCGGGCAACGCGCTTACGGGAACGACGAGCGCCGGAATTGGGAGCGATGCTGTTAGAACGCATGTTATTCATTGTTTCCTCCGTATGCTCTCCCCGAAGCCAAACAAAGCTCAAAAGCTTCGGGAAAAGTCATAACTTTTATTTCATCATAGTATGAAAATTGCCCATTTTGAGAATGAGCAACTTTACGGTGTCGCAAAATAAATTCGAGCGACCCTAAGGACGCCCGACTAAATTTTACTCGGCTTGAGCCTCTTCTGTATTCTGTACGCGATGGGCGCTCTGCTCTAATTCGGCAGCAGCTTTCTTACCGACCAACTCGACAACTTCTTTACCACGGTTGCGGGCAACCTGATTGGCGTTGAAGAGAGAAGCCAATCCTTTAATGGTGGAATAGACGATATTGATCTTGTTGGTAGAACCAATCGACTTAGTAACAATGTTGTCAATACCGGCGCACTCTACTACAGCGCGGACGGCGGAACCGGCGATAACACCGGTACCAGGAGCAGCGGGACGAAGTACTACGTTAGCGGCTCCGTAGAAAGAATTGACGGGGTGAGGAATGGTGGTTCCCATCAAAGGCACACGAATGAGGTTCTTGCGAGCCTCTTCATTACCTTTGCGGATAGCGTCAGTGTTGTCACTAGCTTTGCCTATGCCAACGCCTACGACGCCCTGACCGTCGCCAACTACTACCAACGCGGCGAAACCGAAGCGCTTACCGCCCTTCACAACCTTCGACACGCGTTTGACTTGTACAACAACTTCTTTACTGAGGTCGAGCCCAGCGGGATCGATGCGGTTCCTCATATTTTCCTCCTGATGTAGGCAATGCGCCTATGGAAAAGTCTCTTCAGTTGAGCCTAGAACTCTAAGCCCTGCTCGCGAGCACCTTCTGCCAAGGCCGCCACACGTCCATGGAACTGGTAGCCGCCACGATCGAAGACGACACTATTGATTCCCTTTTCCTGAGCTCTCTGGGCGCAAAGCATACCTACACGCTTGGCCATCTCAGTGGGGGATACTTTCTCGTCGCGCAGCGTCTTGTCTAAAGAGCTGGCGGATACGAGGGTGTGACCAGCTTGGTCATCAATTACTTGAGCGTAAACGTGCCTGCTGGAGCGGAAAACTGCCAAGCGGGGATACTCAGCTGTACCGCTGACATTCTTGCGAATACGAGCATGGCGACGCTGGCGCAAAACGTTACGAGAAACATTATTACTCATAGCTTATTTACCAGTCTTTCCGGCCTTACCAGCCTTGCGAATTACAACTTCGTCTACGTAACGAATACCTTTGCCCTTATAGGGTTCGGGACTTCTGAATTCACGAATATTAGCAGCTACTTGTCCGACTTGCTGTTTGTCAGCACCCATAACGTGAATGCGGTTCAGCTTAGTACGAGCGTCGGACTCGACGTCAAATTCGATACCCTCGATGGGCTCGACTTCGATGGGATGGGAGTAGCCTAAGTTAAGGGTGAGACCTTTGCCGGACTTAGCAGCGCGGTAACCAACACCGATAATGTCTAAGGATACTTTATAACCCTGGGTTACGCCGATAACCATATTATTAATGAGAGTGCGGGCCAAGCCGTGCTGGGCTTTGGTTTCGCGCTCGTCATCGGGACGGACGACTAAAATGTGGTCTCCATCCACCCGAACTTCCAATTTATCGCTAATGGCCTGAGTGAGCTCGCCTTTGGGTCCTTTTACGCGAACCTGTCCGGGCTCAACATGCACTTCTACACCCTTGGGAAGCACGATGGGTGTTTTGCCAATTCTGGACATGACTATTCCTCCTGCAGTACTTGTCTTGGCACTGCCGCGCAGTAATTACCTACCAAACGTAGGCGAGAACTTCACCGCCGACTCCAAGTTTACGAGCCTGCTTACCAGTAATGACGCCCTTAGGAGTAGACATAACTACAGTACCTAAACCGCCATAAATACGGGGGATTTCGTTAGCTCCGACATACACCCTCAAACCAGGACGGCTGATACGCTTAATGCCGTTGATAACAGCCTCATTTTCGGGGCCGTACTTCAATTTGATGTGGATCACGCCCTGTACGCCAGTAGAAGCGACTTGATAACTAGCGATGTAACCTTCACGCAAAAGGACTTTGGCGATCTGCTCTTTGAGCTTGGAAGCCGGAATGTCCACCTGCTCGTGAACGGCTGTATTAGCGTTCCGAATACGTGTGAGCATATCGGCAATGGGATCAGTGGTGGGCATTTCTTTTCCTCCCTGTATATAAAGCCGAATCCGGCAATCCCTCCGGAGACGGCGCGCTATTTAATAAGCGCAACGAAAAAATCTTACCAACTGGACTTGGTGACGCCGGGGATCTGGCCCAAGTGGGCACGCTCTCTGAAGCAAATGCGGCAAAGTCCGAATTTACGGAAGTAGGCGCGAGGACGACCGCAAAGTTTGCAGCGATTGACAGCGCGAACTTTGAACTTAGGTGTTCTGGCGGCTTTTACTTCTTGTGCTGTGGTAGCCATTAAACTTCCTCCAAAAAATTACTGACGGAACGGGCAACCGAGGGCGCGCAATAAAGCAAATCCCTCTTTGTCGGTCTGGGCTGTGGTAACAACGCAGATGTCCATACCGCGAACTTTGTCGACCTTATCATAATCAATTTCAGGGAAAATGATTTGTTCTTTAAGGCCGAACGTATAGTTGCCGCGACCATCGAAAGACTTGGGAGAAATGCCCTGGAAGTCTCTGATACGAGGAAGGACTACATTGAAAACTTTCTCTAAGAAAGCCCACATAATGTCGCCGCGCAGAGTGACTTTGCAACCAATCTTGGCGCCTTCACGAAGTTTGAAGTTAGAGATAGATTTGCGAGCCTTAGTGATAACCGGAGCCTGACCAGTGATAGCGCGCATATCGGATACGGCACCTTCGAGAGACTTCGGATTGGCAATCGCTTCACCTACGCCCATATTCACAACGACTTTTACTAAGCGAGGAATACGCATAGGGTTAGTATAGTTGAATTCTTTTTTAAGAGCAGGAACGATTTCTTCCTGATAGCTCTTCTTGAGCTTAATGTTGGCTACCGGGGGACGACCGCCAGCAGCGAACTCTTCCTTCTTTTTCTTGGGAGCAGAAGGGGCTTTTCCTTGTTTGGCCACTTGAATTCTCCTCTTCCCGTGGATTTCCGACCCACGGTTGCTAGACAGTGTAAGTCAACCGACCTGAGCGCTTCTAGAGCGCCAAGTCAGCTGTCTAATACACTAAAACTGTTCGTGACATTTGCGGCAAACGCGATGTTTGCACTTGTCAGCGTCGATTACTACGGCGGGGCGAGTGGGCTTACCGCACTTGGGGCATACCAACATAACGTTGCTAATGTGAATGGGCAGAGCCTTCTCAACAATAGTGCCCTGGGGGAAACGCGGGGGACGAGCCTTCATGTGGCGCTTTACTACGTTGACGCCATCGACGGTCACTTTTTTGTCCTTGGGGTTCACTTCGAGAACCTTGCCGCGCTTGTCGGCGTATTTGCCGCAAAGGACGACTACTTCGTCATCTTTCTTTACGTGAGCCATTATTAACTCCTTAAAAACTTACAATACCTCGGGCGCTAAGGACACAATCTTCATGAATTCGCGTTCGCGAAGTTCACGAGCCACCGGCCCAAAGATACGAGTGCCGCGGGGATTAAGATCATCTTTGATCACGACAGCCGCATTCTCGTCAAATCTAATATAGGAACCATCGGGACGACGGATGGGTTTCTTTACACGAACCACTACGGCTTTGACCACGTCGCCTTTCTTAATGGCTGCTCCAGGCTGTGCCTGCTTTACGGTTGCTACGATGATATCGCCAACACTTGCATAAGTAGTTGTAGAGCCACCGAGAACTCGGATACAGAGGAGCTCGCGTGCGCCGGAATTGTCAGCGACTCTGAGCCTGCTCTCCTGCTGGATCATTGTGTTACTCCTTTAATTCTCTGCACGGCGCAATCCCCATACCCGGGCGTTCCGCCGTATTAGCAAAAAAAAGTCAGAAAATACTAACGGGCTTTCTCGACGATTTCAACCAAACGCCAGCACTTCATCTTTGAATAGGGTCTGGTTTCCTGAATCTTTACGATATCGCCTTTACCGCATTCGTTGTTCTCATCATGAGCGTGGAATTTCTTGCTCTTGTGGATGAACTTCTTGTAAATGGGGTGCGCGAACTGACGGGTAACTTTGACTACGATGGTCTTATCGCCAGCGCTACTGATAACTTCGCCAATTCTTACTTTGCGAATTCCGCGTTCTTCGTTCATTACTTGCTCTCCTTAAGCTCGAGCTCACGGATAACGGTGTGAATTCTAGCGATCTGCTTTTTCACTTGACCTACCCGAGAGACATCCTGCAAATGACCCGTAGCCAATTGAAAGCGGAGGTTAAACAACTCTTGCTTGGCATCTACTAAACGTCCACGGAGAACAGCCAAACCCAGCTTCCTCAAGCCAGCGCGTTCTTCTTTCAGCTTCATAATTATTCACCACCCAATCTTTCACGGGTAACAAAGCGGGTTTTCATAGGGAGCTTGTGAGCGGCTAAACGCATAGCTTCACGAGCTACATCTTCAGGGACTCCCGCAACTTCAAACAATACTCTGCCGGTATGCACAACGGCTACCCAAAAATCAGGAGCACCTTTACCGGAACCCATACGAGTTTCAGCGGGCTTCTTAGTTGCCGATTTATCAGGGAAAACTTTAATCCAGACTTTACCACCGCGTTTGATGAAACGCGTCATAGCGACACGAGCGGCCTCGATCTGCCTGTCGGTCACCCAACAAGGCTCAAGGCTCTGGATCCCATACTCACCAAAGGCCACGGTATTACCGCGCTGGGCCTTTCCTGTCATACGGCCACGGTGCGTCTTACGATACTTAACCCTCTTGGGGCTTAACATAATCCTATCCTCCACGCGATCGTAACTGCAAAATGCTGGACTAGTATAAAACATAGATCCAACTTTTGCAAGTTACGTGCGAAAAAACTTAGCGTCTTGTTGTAAACAGTTTGTTAGCGCTTGGACAAAATGTCGCCGCGATAGATCCAAACTTTTACACCAATCACACCGTAAGTGGTGTTAGCTTCTTTAATAGAGTAGTCTACATCAGCTCTCAAGGTGTGCAGAGGCACTTTACCATTGAAAGTACGCTCGGTACGAGCGATTTCGCTTCCGCCCAAACGGCCGGAAACCTGAATGCGGATGCCCTTAGCTCCAGCTTTCATAACACGCTGAGCAGCTTGCTTCATAGCGCGACGGAAAGTCACACGCTTTACCAAAGCGTCAGCAATGTTCTCGGCGACCAAAGAAGCCTCAAGTTCATGCTGGTTGATTTCCTGGATGGAAATCTTGACGGACTTGGAAGTCATCTTCTCGAGACGACTGCGAAGGTCATCAATACCGGCGCCTTTTTTACCGATTACCAAACCGGGCTTGGCGGTGTTGACGATGACGTGCACTTTGCTGGCACGCTCGATCTCGACTTTGGTTACGCCAGCGTTCTTATGGAACTTGGTGATGAAGTCGCGGATACGTATATCTTCACGCAGCCAATTGGCATACTCTTTCTGACTGTACCAACGAGAGTCCCAGCCTCTGATGATGCCAACACGCAAACCATTGGGATGAATCTTCTGACCCATTAGTGTACATTCTCCTTCTCTTTGACAACGACGGTGATGTGACTAGTTCTCTTGTGGAGCTGACTAGCACGACCGCGAGAGCGAGGGAGCCAACCTTTACCGGTGGGGCCTTCATCTACGAAAGCGCGATAAACAACGAGTTTGTCGGCATCGAGACCGTGGTTGTTTACAGCATTAGCCATAGCGGACTCTAAAACTTTAAGCATGGTGCCAGCAGCGCGCTTATTAGTGAAGCGCAGCATGTTAACAGCAGCCACGGCGGGCTTGTTATAAATAGCCTGAGCGCAAAGGCGCAATTTGCGCGGGGTCATGTGGACGTACTTAGCAACAGCTCTAACCGTTAATTCTTCGGTCTTGGCGGCTGCTTCTGAACCTTTAACTGCCATAATTCCTCCAAGAATTTTCCTATAAGCCAGAATTACTTCTTAGCGACTTTGCTCTTCTTCTCAGCTTTGCCGCCGGCGTGACCGCGGAACAGTCTGGTGGGAGCGAACTCACCCAACTTGTGACCGACCATCTCTTCAGCAACGTAAACAGAGACATGAGTACGGCCGTTATGAACGGCGATGGTGTGACCAATCATCTCAGGGGTGATGGTGCTGGCACGAGACCAGGTTTTTACCAAATTTTTCTGGTTACTGGCGTTGAGTTTTTCAATCTTCTTCTGAAGATGTTCAGCCACGAATGGGCCTTTTTTCACTGAACGTGACATCTAAATCCTCCATAAATGAGGTACGGGCCTAGATAAGGCCAAGTACCTAGCTGACCTTACTAGCAGCCGCGACGTCTCACAATCATCTTGTCGCCAGGCTGTCTTCTGCGGGTCTTCAAACCGTAAGTGGGCTTACCCCAAGGAGTTGTGCTGGGACGGCCAGGGGTAGACCTAGCTTCACCACCACCATGGGGATGGTCACATGGGTTGGTAGCCACACCACGGATGTGGGGTCTCTTACCCATCCAGCGAGAGCGACCGGCTTTACCGATCATCATGTTTTCGTGGTCAACGTTGCCCACCTGGCCAACGGTAGCGCGGCAGGTGATAGGCACTTTACGTACTTCAGAAGAAGGCAGACGCAAGAGAGCGAAACGACCCTCTTTAGCCATCAACTGAGCAGAGGAACCGGCAGAGCGGGCCATCTGAGCACCGCGACCGGGTTTCAATTCGACGTTATGTACAATAGTACCAATAGGCATGCTCTGAAGCATCATGGCATTGCCGACTTTAATATCTTGAGCGTCGCCGGAAATAACCTTGTCGCCGACTTTCATATTGTTGGCGGCCAAGATATAGCGCTTCTCACCATCAACGTAGTTGAGAAGAGCGATATGAGCAGAGCGGTTAGGATCGTACTCAATAGTAGCTACGCGAGCGGGGATGTTGTCTTTATCACGACGCCAGTCGATGATACGATACTGACGCTTGTGACCGCCGCCGCGATGACGAGCGGTAACGCGGCCCTGAGCATTGCGGCCGGCAGTTACTTTGTGAGGAGCGAGCAAAGACTCCTCAGGCTTGCACTTGCTTAAATTGCTGTTGTCCATCACCGACATAAAACGGCGACCGTTAGTAGTCGGCTTATAAAGTCTGGTTGGCACTTAAGTTCTCCTTCCGCGGGTATACGCTAACTACCAAAGCCATAAAGTTTGGTAGCCATTTGCACCCGCAACTGAGGTTTCACAAAAAAAAATCGCTCCCATCATCTACCATAAGATGGAGGGAGAAACCTCATAGCCATGCTTGGCAATTTAAGCATAAAAATGTCAATTTTTCAAGAGCATATATGGCAAACAAAGGCCTTTTTAAAGCTTTTTCCTCCTTTTTATGCAATTATGTCTTTATGTTTACATTTTAAACAAAAAAAAAGACAGACCAGACACAAATCTGATCTGCCCTTTCTCTTCCATTAGAATGAGATATTAGTTCTCAAACAAAGGAGCGCCAGCTACTTCAATCTTGTCGCCAGCCTTGATAGAAACATAGGCCTTCTTGTAATCAGGGCGTTTGCCATAAACGCGACCGCGTCTCTTGACTTTGCCTCTCATGCGAACGGTCGTCACTTTGGTGACGGTAACGTTGAACATGGACTCTACGGCGTTGCGGATGTCAAACTTGTTGGCTTTAAGATCTACCAAGAAGGTATACTTATTGTCAGCATGCTGCTCCATGCTCTTCTCGGTGATGAGGGGGCGAAGGAGCACGTCGTGAGTGCTATAGCGGAGATTGTGTACGCTGCTGGTAATCTTCTGAGTAGCCATTATGCTAAGCCCTCCTCGATAGCTTTCAAGGCGTCGCTGGTAGCAACAAGCCTAGGATAATCGATAACATCCAGCAAGTTTAAGTTGCGAGCTTCAACCACGCGAACGTTAGGAACGTTGGCAGCGGACTTTAAGGTTTTCTCATCGGCGTCTTTGAGAACGACCAAAACGCGGCCTTCGGTAGGCTGAACTTTGATAGCATCCAAAACGGAGATGAAAGCCTTAGTTTTGTACTCTTCGATCTTAAGAGCATCGAGAGCGGTCAACACGGACTCGTTCACACGCTGAGAAAGAGCACTGCGCAAAGCTAAACGACGCATTTTGCGAGGAATAGCCTGGGTGTAACTGCGAACGACGGGACCGAAAGTGATAGCACCACCGCGCATCAAAGGAGAGCGTCTGGAACCCTGACGGGCCATACCAGTACCTTTCTGACGGAAAGGTTTTCTTCCTCCGCCAGATACTTCTCCGCGGGTCTTGGTTTTAGCGTTTCCCTGACGCTGATTAGCGCGCAAAGAAACCATAACCTGGTGAATAAGTGCCTCGTTGTAGGGCACGGCGAAGACTTCTTGGTTGAGCTCCAGCTCCCCAACAGTCTCGCCCTTCATGTTATAAAGGGATACCTTAGGCATCGTAATTTCCTGAGCCTTTCCTGAAACTGTTTATTACTTCTTGACAGAAGTCCGAATAGTGACCAAGCCTTGGTTCGGACCGGGGACTGAGCCTTTTACTAACAATACGTTACGCTCTAAATCTACGCGAACAACGGTAAGTCCCTGGGTTGTTACGCGGACATCACCCATGTGACCAGGTTTTCTGGTACCGGGGAATACACGAGCAGCATCAGTAGCGCCGCTGGAAGCGGGCACGCGGTGAGACATGGAGCCGTGGGAGTTACCGCCGCCACCGAAGTTATGTCTCTTCATACCGCCCTGGAAACCCTTACCTTTTGAGGTTCCCATAACATCTACTTTATCGCCAGCCTGGAAGACGTCAACTTTAATTTCCTGACCAACCTCGTAAGAAGCGGAATCATCTAAACGGAATTCTCTTAAATAACGCTTATTGGCTACACCGTGCTTCTTGAAGTGACCGGCACGGGGCTTGTTTACTAATTTATCACGGATCTCACCGAAACCAACCTGAATGGCTTCGTAACCGTCGTTCTCTTTGGTGCGCTTTTGGACTACGACACAGGGACCGGCCTCAATAACGGTGACGGGAACGATCACGCCCTTCTCGTCGTAAACCTGAGTCATACCAACTTTTTTGCCTAAAATGGCTCTCATTGTTATTCCTCTATTTTCTTGCTCGCTCTCAAGCGAGGTGGGATGCAGCTTGCGGACAATCGACCTCGTCCTTACCCAGCGGCTGCAAGACAACATAATTTATAGTTGCCTTGGCTGGCTAATTAGCTTCTGATTTCGATATCGACGCCAGCGGGAAGGTCAACCTTCATAAGCTGTTCGATGGTCTTCTGGGACTGATCGAAATAGATGTCGATTAAACGCTTGTGGGTACGGATCTCAAAGTGCTCACGGGACTTCTTATCGACGAAGGGAGAACGGTTTACGCACCATACATTCTTCTCGGTAGGAAGGGGCACGGGACCGGAAATGTGAGCGCCAGTCTGACGGGCGATCTGCACAATCTTTTCGGCCGAATCATCTAAAAGCGCATAATCAAAGGCTTTAAGACGAATACGGATCCTCTGTTTGGACATTTTTCCTCCTAATGGACAGGTCACAATTTATCATCCGGCCCCCAGCCGCGAAGCCAGAAACCGGATGACAAACTAAATAGTGACCTATTTACAAAACCTACTCGATGATCTCGGTTACGACACCAGCGCCAACGGTTCTGCCGCCTTCGCGGATAGCGAAGCGGAGGTTCTTCTCAATGGCGATGGGCTGAATGAGCTCAACGGTCATATCAATGTGGTCACCAGGCATTACCATCTCTACGCCTTCGGGCAAGTTAATGGTACCGGTTACGTCGGTCGTACGGAAGTAGAACTGAGGACGATAGCCGGGGAAGAAGGGCTTATGACGGCCGCCTTCTTCTTTCTTGAGGACCATCACGCGGGCCACAAACTTGGTGTGGGGCTTAATGGAACCGGGCTTAGCCAATACCATACCGCGAACGATGTCTTTGCGCTCTACGCCGCGTAACAATACGCCGACGTTGTCGCCAGCCATACCTTCGTCGAGGATTTTGTGGAACATCTCGACGCCGGTAACGACGACTTTACGAGTTTCTTCATGAACACCGACGATTTCAACTTCGTCACCGGTGTGGATCTTACCACGCTCTACACGGCCGGTAGCAACGGTACCACGACCGGAAATGGTGAATACGTCCTCGACAGGCATCAGGAACGGCTTGTCGTTATCACGAACCGGATCCGGGATGTACTCATCTACGGTATCCATGAGTTCCATGATCTTGTCTCCCCAAGGTCCCTTAGGATCGTTCAGAGCCTGCAGAGCAGAGCCCTGGATAATCGGGGTGTCATCTCCCGGGAAGCCGTACTGGTTCAGCAGATCGCGGATATCCATCTCGGTCAGCTCGATCAGCTCCGGATCATCCATCATATCGCACTTGTTCAGGAATACGACGATCTTCGGAACGCCTACCTGCTTGGCAAGCAGAACGTGCTCACGGGTCTGAGCCATAACACCATCGGTTGCTGCAACAACGAGGATAGCGCCATCCATCTGTGCTGCACCGGTGATCATGTTCTT
>DHKB01000004.1 GCA_002407045.1 Candidatus Bruticola papionis
TTGATAATCATAGCCGCCCATCAGCTGAGCATCGCCTTCAGGGTGAGACTCTGCGGGTTGAGCATCTGGCTGAGAATCATTAAGTTGTTGGCCTTGAGCAGGCTGTTCATATCCTGCAGGAGGAGCAAATTGAGCTTCATCAGTATGAGCAGCGGTGTACTCACCGGAAGTTACAGAGACATGCTCAGCTGATTGGGGCTGCTGTTCAGCCTTCACTGCTGTCATTTCTTCAGATTGAGCTTTAGCAGCTGCTTTAGACTGTCTGGCTTTCTTAATTCGCTCGCTCAAGCTGCTGCGAGAACGAGAAGGAGTAAGCTCTGGACGAGGTACTTCGGGAGCAGCTTCTTGAGGAGTAGCCACACCATTATTTTGGTTGGCTTCTTCGATAATTTGGTTGATAGGACGAGAGATACCGCCCATAATGGAGCGTCCTCTCTCTTTTTTGTGAGGTTTCTCTTGATGGTGGCGACTGATGCCGCTAATGGTACGGTGCTCGGCAGCTTCTTCAGAATCGGCGTTCTCGGCACGCATACGAGCCATGCGCTCAGAAAGAGACTGGCTGCCCATAAGCTTGGAAGAACGACCAGAAGATGATTCGCCCTTGGAACGCTTATGACGCAAACCTGTTTCAGAAACACCTTTCAAGTTGACACCACTATTGAAGTCGAAGCTCTCCACGGCTTGGAAGTCTTCTTGTGAATGAGCAGCTTCGGCCTGGGCCTGAGCAGCCGCTGCAGCTTCAGCTTCAGCTTTAGCCGCCTCAGCATTTTGCTGGGCCATCTTCTCTTCGATAGCGACTTCATCCACAGCTTTGAGAGGTTCCCAAGGAATCACTGAAGGGTCGGGAGCTTCAGTAACAGCTTGACAAATAGCTTCGTAAAGATCGGTACGTTCTAAGTAAAGTATAGGGGTAGGAACTATAAGCTGGCCTTCCGGCACCATAATAAGCGGACGCTCATAGTACTCAGGATAAGCGCCGTCATAACTTTCAGTTCCGTCAAATTGGGCGAGCTGACCGTCATAAGCTTGAGCATTAGGATCGACATACGAGCCGCCCTCATGGACTTCGCCTCCAGCTAACTGTCCTTGTTCATCATAAGTCTGAGGAACAGTTTCAGGATAATTTACAGCTCCAGCTCCCTCAAAACTTGCCCCATGCTCATAATTATAAGTCTGGGCATTGGCGTAAGTATTGTCTAAAGCACTATCGTCGATACCACCAAACTGACCATGTTCATCAGTGCCAACATAAGGGGCATCTTGAGGATGCTCAGTTCCCGTGAGCTGTTCGGTATGCTCAGGAGCAGCAGATCCATAAAGCTCGGTGGAAGCAGCCTCTTCACTGCCATAATTATTGGCATAGTCAGTATGTTCAACATGCTCGGCATGGACTTGACTATCGGCATAGACATTTTCCAGCGGCTCGCTCGATTCCACAGATAAACCTTCATGGTCTGGCTGTTGCTCTACAGAGCCGAGCTGATCTTCGACAGCCGAAACTGCCCCTTCTACAGGAGCGTAAAGGCCACTATCAGCACTATCATGATGTTCTGGCACCGCAGCTTCTTCATGAGGAAGCTCGGTAGGAGCCTGAGGTGGCTCGAACCTATAATCATCATAAGCAACGTCCTGGGCGATAGCTTCAGGATGGGCCTGTTCATCTATAGCGGAGTCTTCAACTGGCAAATCGTGCTGAGCAGCTTCTTCGTGTTCCGGAAGAGCAGCACTTTCTGTAGCAGGCTCGGCTACACTTTGCTCAACAGCTTCCGCTGCGGGTACATCTTCAAGATGAGCATGAGCTTCTAAAGGCTGCTCTATTGCAACGTCGTGGTTCTCTTGAACATCATGTTCAATTGGCGCAACAGCCTCAGCTTCTTTGGCCAGACTTACAGACTGGTGTTCTTCCTGAGCCTCAGTTTGAGCCACTTCAGCTTTCTTCTTACGGCTGCCTAAAACACGCTTGCCACCTAACATAGGTTTGCCACCTAAAGTAGGTTTGCCTCCACCCATGGGCTTCAAACCAGCGCGCATTAAACCAGGGCGAGGTGCACTCTCCCCCTCATCGGCGCCAAGCATAGGCTTACCACCCAATCCGGGTTTGGTTGCACTCCCTTTAGCCATAAGTCCAGCACGCCCACCTCCAGCGCCCTTAGGAACTAAGCCGCTGCGAGTTTTGTGTTCGCCATCTTTCTTATCGCGGCGAGACTCGCCTTTAACTCCCTTGGCAGCTTTCGCTTTTACAAGAGGCTGAATCCCACCATCATTGCCTACTACGGGAGCTCCAAGATTAGTAAGTTCACGAGTGGCTGTAGGATTGTTGGGATCAAGGAAAATGACACGCTGATAAAGGGCAATAGCGTGTTCAGAATCATTGTTATTTGCATAAAGGCCAGCAGCAGTTAAGTAAGCTTTAATCGCCGACTCAATATTGTTTTGCAAATGGTAAACTTCACCAAGACGTTCCTGAGCCAAAACGTAATCAGGAGCAGTCATAATAATTTTGCGATAAGCTAAACTGGCTTGGTCCAAATCGCCTTTGCGCTGACAGACATCGCCAAGCGCAAACATAACGTCTAAATTTTCAAAATCGAACTTAAGGGCATTGCGGAATTGCTTTTCAGCATCTTCCCAGCGTCCTAACGTAGAGTAGAGTTCTCCCAAGTGGAAGACAGCTCCAGAGTCGTTGCTATTGACGACTAAGACACGCTCTAAAGCTTCACAAGCTTTTTCCAGCTGACCGTTGGCTTGATATAAGTCGGCTACTTGGTGGTACTGATTGGCGCCGCGCTCTACTTGACCGTACTGAATATACATCTCGGCCAATTCACGGCAGACATCTGCATTATTGGGGTCGTCCTTCAAGACAGCCTGAAGCAACTCGATAGAGCGATCTCCCTCATCTAACTCAGTGTAAAGGCGAGCCAAATCGAGCGAACGAGCCACGACCTCAGCGGTATCGCCACGATAACGATACATATTTATGAGCTCCGAACGGACGTCAACAGACTCCGGTTCCAAAAGAAGCACATAATTAGCTACAGCCATCGCATTATCCATATCGCTACGAGCAATATAGATATGCATCAACCGCAAATAGGTACTTATCACCGACTTAAGCATACCACGCAAAGCGTAGATTTGAGCTAAGTTTCTGCAAGCCTCATCATTGTCAGCATCCAGTTCTAAAACTCTGGAATAGCTCTCTATGGCTTGGTCCCAGCTCCTGCTGTCAGCGAATGTTCGGGCCTCCTGCATCAACCCTTCAATGGTATCAGCCACGTAAGTCACACCACCTTCTAAACGACTTGTTAGCCATCTACTAATCCGTTTAGTCCAATCTTGTCGAAGTCAACCTCCACGCGTTATGCCCTAAGCGCATTCCTGCGTCATTGCCATGAAGCTCGATACAAGTATCGCTCTCTTTTAAAGCCGCCAATTCGCGGCTTAAAAATATTGCTGCGCTGCGGAGCGGTTGACCGCACTCCGCCTAGGCACTTCTCCGCCTGATTTTCTCAGCTGATAGACAGTTAATATCTAAAAAAACCAAGAACACCTTTAGCCGAAGAAGTCTAAAGAGGGCTAGAAGTTCGAACTAAGCAGAATCAGTTCCTGCATAAAAACTTTACGATATGCAGCATCATAGAGTAAGGCTACAACCATTTAAAAACAAAAAAAATAAGCGGCTGATGTTACTCAACCGCTTATTCTCCTATTTACTAGGTAAACTACTAGCTCAAGCTATTAGTCCATGATGTGAGGAGTGACCATGAAGACAACTTCGTTTCTGTCGGAGCTGTGGCTCTCATAGCGGAACAAAGCACCGATGATAGGGAGGTCGCCCAAGAGAGGCAACTTGGAAACGGAGTGTTTCTCGCTGTCACTGATCAAGCCGCCCAATACGATGGTGTCACCGTCTTTGACGCGGACTTTGGACTTGGCAGTGCGCTCGTAGGTGATAGGATACTGGTTGTTTACCAAGTTACCAGCGCTAGAAGTGGTAGGAGTGAGTTCAACCACGATGTGGCCGTCATCCTTAACTTCAGGGGTAGCTTCCAACTTAGTACCGATATCAACATACTGAACCTGGAACTGACCAGCACGAGGATCATAGAATACGATAGGATATCTCTGGCCTACGTAAACTTCAGCTTGTTCACCGCTCTGAGTGGCGATACGAGGAGAAGCCAAGGTCTTGGAGTCGCTGTTTTCAACTACGAAGGAGAGAGCAGCTTTGATTAAGAGAGGGGAACGACCGAAAGTGCCAAGGTTGAAAGCGGTCAGACTGCTTTCTTCCTCACCAATACTGAACTCTTCGTTGGTGATCATGTGCTTATCGGCGCCGTAGAAGAGAGAAGGTACAACTTCGGCGAAAGTGGTGTTGAATACACCCATAGCGCCGGCTTCGTCACTCCACTGTATACCTAAGTTCTTGGAACCGGTTTCGTTGAGTTCTACGACTTTGAAGTCTAACATGACTTGCTTTAAGGGGCGGTCAATGTTAGCTAACACTTCTTGGACTTGCTCGATTTGCTCATCAGTACCTTCGACAATGAGGATACCCATGCGCTTGTCTAAGTTAAGGCCTACATCGGGAACCAAGGTAGCCAAGAGGGTCTGGATTTCGTCAGCTTTGCCGTAGTTTACAGTGATGTACTCGCGGCGAGGGGCAGGAGCGGGAGCGGGAACTTGGTCGAGATTGGGCAATTTGCTCTTGATCTCTTTGAGTTCATGCTGGGTGCCTTTAGCATAGAAACCGTTGATAGTGGGATGGGGAGTGAAGACTACGTCAGGATACTGACCTTTCAAGAACTCTACGATGCTGGCAGCGGGAGCGGCCTCGAGTACGAATTCCTGCTCGGCGAGGTTTCTTCTGACGGAGCTGGATTTGGTCTTAGGAGTAAGAATGTTGTCGGCAATGGTTTGCAATTTCTCGGTGGTGGCTACGATCACGGTGTTGTCCACGATCTTGTAGTCATAAGGAGTTTCTTGCATTTTCAAAACCAAAGCCAAGGCGCCTTCGGGCTGTACATTCTTCAAAGTTACGGTAACGGAACCTTGTACGTCGGGACCGACGTAAACGTTACGTCCCATCTCTTTGGCTAAGAATTTTACGATGTAAACGAGGTCAGCGTTGACAAATTCCATATTGACAACTTTGACTCTCTTAGCAGCCCTACGGGCTTTCTTAGCAGCAACAGCCTTCTTAGCGGGTGCAGCGACTTTACGAGGAGCTACATTGCTTCCAGCTTTAGCGACAGACTTAGCAACTGGTGCTTTCGCAACTTTCGCACTAGCAACTTCGTTTTTGGAGAAAGCGACGGTTACGCCTTTATTCTCCGCCAAAGCGGTGCAATAGCTGGTCTTGGGAGTGTCGCTAACATTCATACGAACCAAAACGACGTTGGCGGAAGTCTGAGCGACGACGATACTCTGAAGCAAACCAGTATTGATGTTCTGGTTGCGTTTTACGTTTTTACCTAAAACAGCGGGAGAAATCTCAACGCAGATAGCGTTATCGGATTTAGACTGTTTGTACTGGACTGGTGCAGTGGTATCAGCAACAACCTTGATAAGACCTTTAGCATTGTCTAGGCTGTAATTGACACCGTTAATGGTTGCAGCATTGCCTTGAGCTGTTACTGCCATGGACGAAGACAAGAATAGTCCCACGGCCATCAGGCATGCAAACAGAAGCTGAATGCTTCTACGCTTGGACAAGAGCATTGGTTTTACCCACCTCCTATTGGCCATCACGTTCAATTAAGAACTTAATTACTTGAAACTCTTTAAGTTTCATTCCGAGGGTGCGACCCACCGTCCGGAAAGCCCAAAAGTTTTTTGAGTTCTTTCCCAAGAAGGCAGACCTTCCTGCAAACGGACAGACACCCTCGAAGGCCTGGCCGTGCTTTTTATCATTTTTAATTTTTCAAAAGAGACTGGCTTATATTCGAAAGAAGCCGTTATTTTTTTGCGTCTCCGAATTGCTCTTTCTCCAAGGTGTAGCAGAACTTATGCTCTTTGCCGAGACCGATAGTCACAGTCTTCGCCTTAGGATTTATGTCCAAAATGCGATACTTATCAACTCTCTCGCCGACCGCAACTAATCTGGTCTGTCTTCCGTCGCTGATCATGGCTTCATAGCCATAAGCACCACGCAGAATACCGTTGACGGTAATGCTGGGCTTGACGACTTTAACAACTTTTTTGGCAGCTTGCTGCTTGGCTTTGCTGGCAGAAGTGTTAGTAACAGCTTTCTTTTGGCTTCTCTTAAGAGCAGCTCTCTGAGCGGCAGACATCTTAGCGAGACGCGCATTGGAAATCGAAGCTGGGCCGACAACCATGTTGAGGAAGGGGTCACGAACGGAAACTTTACGTCTCACGGGGGCAGCCTTCTTCTGCTCGGCAGCAGCCTTATCGGCGGCTACTTCGGTACCCTGAGTGGGTTCGACAGCTGTTCCATCTCCGGTTCCTTCACCAGAGCTGGCCGTACCGGCGTCTGTAACTTCAGTATTTCCTTCAGTAGCAGACTCAGTATTTTCACCGTCCTCAGAAGCGGGAGTTTCAGTATCAGTGCTCTCAGACACTTCTACTTCACTGCTAACGGGAGAGTTGGGAGTTTCCTCGGCAGTCTCTCCTCCACCGCAAGCGGCACAAGCCAACATAGCGAGAGAGAGAGCAAAAACTTTACAACCCTTATTAAATTTTGAGCCAAATTCAGGCAGGTTCATATTTTTTCTAACCTCCCTGTCTCATGTATGCTGTAATAGGGATTTGGATCGTCAAGACGGGACTGCGATGGTCGCCTTCTTTTTTAGTTTCGGGCTGCAGAGCAATCTTGTCGATAGTTACCAAACGCTCTAAGCGGAGATCACCCAACTGATAAAGGAACTCGATCAGAGTGGCATATCTACCCTTCATAGTCATTTGGAATACGCGAGTCGGGAACTGCTTGAGAGCATCGGGAGTCGCATCAACGCCTTCGTCCTCTTCAGCAGCTTCAGTGTTGTCGGCATCGGAGCCTTTAGCAGCCTGAGAAGTCAGAGCACCGGGGGTAATGGAGATAATCTCGAAAGAGTCATCACCGGTACGATAGCCCTCTTCGTCGGTCAGTTTCTCGATCTCTTTGATGTAGTTGGCTACGAAGAGCTCAGCTTTCTCAGGAACGAGATTGGTCTGTACGACGCGGGCCAGTTCAGCTTCCAACTCAGTCTTCTCTTTAGTAAGAGCAGGTAAGTCGGCGACCAGCTTGCGCTGTTCTTCTAATTTGACTTCAAGTTCTGCAACTTTCGCGTTGTTCTGTTCTACAAGTTCTGTCTTTTCTTTCCAGTCAAACAACCAGAACATAACAACAATGAGTGCGATTACTACGAAGGCTACGACGATTTTAACAGGTGTATTTATAGTCATCGTACCTCCTAAGATTCTGTTTCACTGGATGAAACGTCTTTCGAAGCTTCTGCAGACTGTTGAGCGGCGATACCGGCAGCAGCGTCAGCATCATAACGAGCTTCGATTTGGAAAGTAAAGCCTACACCAGACTCGATTTTAGTCTGAGAGGTAGAAGACAAGGAAGACTCCGTAAATATAGGAGAATTATCCATCTTCTTAATGAACTCAGCCACAGTAGCTAACGGAGGTCTGCCGGGGCGATGAGCAGCGATACCGCTCATAGTAACGGCTGTCGTCGAAGGTTCAACGGACAAACTGGTTAGCCAAACATTTTCTGGTAAGACCTTCCCTACTTCAGTCAAGAGATTCGCATACCGAACCGGGTCGTATTTCAAACTGGTGATGATTTTAATCTCACTCTTAAGTTTGGCAATCTGCGACTTGATCTCATCAATGACGGGCAAGCTCTGCTCTGTCTTTTTGATCTCTTCGTCTAGTTGCTCGATCTTAGCTTGAGAAGCATCTACATCTGACTGCAGACGAGAGCCCCAAACTATACAACCAACTAGCGCGGCGCAGACACACACAAACAAAACTGCGACCAGCGGGTCGAAAGTAAACCTCTTACGCTCAGTAGGCAATAGGTTGACCTTGATGGTCATCGTGCACCTCCCTTTGGAGTATCAGCTCGACTAAGTTAACCGACTTTTCATTGCACTTATTGCTTGCGCAATGCCAAGCCAGCTACAACCATAGCCATAGGCGCAAGTGCTTCGAGATCATCAGCCTCAATGCCCTGAACGTTCTCAATCGAAGCGCTCCGGAACGGATTAGCTATCTGACACTCGATACTTAACTCATTCGCCAAGTAGACATCGATATTCTTCATTCTGGCCGTACCGCCGGAAAGAACAACCAAGTCTACCGACTCTGCTTTTTCTTTAGACCGATAATAGTCAAAAGAAAGCTGAATGTCTCTAACCAAATCGTTCAAAACAGGAACGATAATCTTAAAAACACGCATCGCAGTGGGAGCTACAGGCGTAGAGTCGTCGCCAACTCTAATCGCGCACTTTTCAATCTTGAAGCGTTCAGCCTCTTCGAAAGATAAGTTCAGCTCCTGTCCGATAGCTTTCGTAAAGCTATTACCAGCTACAGAAATAGTTCTATTTTGGCGGAGCAAGCCCGCCTTAAAAATGTTAATACTTCCCGATGAAGCCCCCAAATTTATCAAAGCAATAGTCTTATCACTGGTAGAAAACTCTGGATTACTCTCTTGCAAAGCTCGTAAAAGGGCAAAAGGCTCCAAGTCTACGGCTTCAGGAATAGCACCAGCAATCTGAATGAGCTCACGGGTATTGGTAATCATTTCCTTAGGAGCAGCTACCAACAGAACTTCCATCATCTTAGGATCGTCGGGAATCGATTCCTGAAGAATAATGCCGCTAACCTGAGCATCTGACACTGCATAAGGCAAATATTGCTCAGCCTGATATTGGATTGAGGTAGAGAGTTCGCGCTCGGTCATAATAGGCATTCTGATAGGCCTAATAACCACTGATTGACCAGATACAGCGCTTACGATAGGGCACTCAGCGGGGAAATTATTTTCCCTAAGTAGCTCTTTAATAGTTTCTCCCAAAGTCTGGGCGTCTACAATAGCCCCATCTTTAATAGTGGCCGGAGGAGTTGGACAAGAGGCATAACGCGTAAGTTGAAGTCCCTTTTTGCCACGAACCATTGCAGCAACTTTAATAGTATTGCTGCCAATATCCATACCGCAAACTTCTTCTTCTTTTTTGAAGATCTTCTTCAACAACCCGTTGATAAAGTCCATTATTGACCCCTTCTCTAAAACAGCACTACAGATATACCTAGCACCGGCCACCGCGATAGAAGCTTTCTTCTTGGTTTTATAAAAACCTCCAAGCTAGCCCTTATATAAACAAATTACACTCACGGAGAATTTCCTCAGTTCGAGCCAGAAGGCAAAACCCCTTCCACTTACAACTAATAGCCAATGCCTACATAGTAGGGCCAATTGACTATAAAATCGGTGATTTGACTTTTATAAAGCAAACATACAAAAGCACCAACAGCCATAAAAGTGCCTAAAGGTAGCGGGTCTTTGCCTCTTTTTCCAGAGACTATCATTATAAGCACAGCTAAAGCAGCCCCTAAGACGAAGCTTAAGAAGAAAGAGATAAGTCCCAAACTCCATCCTAAAAAAGAGCCAATCATAGCTGCCAATTTTATGTCACCGCTACCCATAGCTTCCTGCTTACTAAAAAATTTGCCCACAGACTGTATAGCCCAATAGAAAGCAGCTCCTAAGGCCATACCGTAGAGAGAAGACAAACCATTAAGCCATGAGTTTCCTGCCGCTTCGTACGTTTTCAAACAATCAGGCAAAAGAGAAAAATCAAAAAAAGTAAAATCGGCTCGCATGGGAATAAAGAAAGCACCTATAAAACCGACAAACATGCCGCCGTAAGAAACAGAGTCTAAAATAATCCAGTGGTCAAAGTCGGTAAAAAAGACAACAATGAGCAAGCACAAGAAAATAAAAGCATAAATAAATTCTGCATTAACTCCATTATAGAAATAATACAGAAAAACGGACATACAAGCGGTAAAAGCTTCTATAGCGGCGTAGCGCCACGAATAAGAGCTACCACAAACTGAGCAACGTCCGCCCAAATAGAAATAAGCTACTATGGGTAAATTTTCCCACCAACGCAGAGGCGTACCACAAGTGCCGCAAGCTGATCCCGGTAAGACAACAGAGCGTTCCAAAGGAAGACGATAGATGGCTACGTTGAGAAAACTGCCAATTAACGAGCCATAAATAAAAACAATAATGGCCCCTACCAGATTGCTGCTGTATAGTTCTTCCAACATAAAAAGCAAAGCGCTCCCTCTTGCGATTCTTACCAGGATAGAGCAAACTTGACTGAGTGTCAACAAAAAAAAGAAGCCTCCGCGAAGGAGACTCCTTTTTCTCACTTACGAGATATTAGCAATAATAGAACTAGCCCTTGGTCTTCCCCCTATCGGGGTCGGCGAGCTGATTCTCGATCAAGCCCTGGGTAGCGGTGAACTTAGGATAGTTGGGCTCGCAGCCAGCAGCCTTGTGGTTGGAACCGGAGCAATATACGGTGTATACGTCGGGGTTGCTGCTACGCTCATAAGACTTGGTGTAAGGAGTGGAAGTTCCCTCGGAAGGGCACTTAGGAATAGCCTTTAAGTAAGGCTGGTCAGCAGTTCCGTTTTGTTTCAGAATATCAAGATTCATGGGGTAACGGCCGCCGTTGTCAGTAGCGTACATTTCGCAGGCAGTACCGATGTTCTTCAAGTTGGACTTGCAGGAAGTAACCTGACCCTGGGCACGAGCACGGATGAAGTTAGGAACCAAGATAGCAGCCAAAATGGCGATAATAGCGATAACAATCATGAGCTCGATTAGGGTGAAGCCCTTACGAGAAGAGAAGCGATGCATCATCTGATGATTTCCTCCAAAATATTTACGAATGCAGGCCTAGTAGAATTATGCCCGAGGCAACAACTCTATAGGTATGGTCAAATACTAATGCACTCCCCTGCCTTTGTCAACCTTGCCTTACTGATTCTTGATCTAAATTAACATTTTTTACAAAAAAGCAAAAGTTGGAAAAATTCCCACCAATTCGACGATTTTCAAGGAACTGTCCCAACTTTTGAGTTAAAAGATGCCTATACACTACGCACGGGCATATATATTTTTTTACAGCCTAAGCCATACTACCAACCAATTGATAAAGAGGTAAGAATACGGAAATAACGATGAAACCTACGATACCGCCCATACCAACAATCATGATAGGCTCTAACATGGAAGTCAGGGAGGAAAGCAAGTAGTCTACCTCTGTATCATAGAAGTCGGCGATTTTTGAAAGCATAGCGTCTAAGTTACCAGTTTCTTCACCTACAGCTACCATCTGAGTAACCATGGGAGGGAACATACCGGAAGCACCCAAAGGAGAAGCGATACTTTCACCTTCGCGAATACTGTCTCTAATTCGAGTTACGGTAGCAGCAATCACTTCGTTACCAGAGGCCTTACCTACAATTTCCAAAGATTGCATAATAGGCACACCGGAAGAGAGCAAAGTACCTAACGTACGGCAGAAACGAGATATAGCCACTTTTTTGTTCAACAAACCAAAAACGGGCAAGTTGAGCTTAAGCTGGTCAAATTGCTTACGTCCAGCCGGAGTCTCGATATATTTCTTGATGAGCACAACGCAGACGCCGCCGCCCAAGAAGAAGCAAGCCAAGAAAACAGGATTGCGAGCCAGCTTAGTAACGCCAATCAAAATCCTGGTAGGCAAAGGCAATTGCAAGTTCATACCTTCAAAGAGAGATACGAAAGTGGGTAAGATGTAAGTAACTAAGAAGAACACGATACCCATGGCCATAACTAAAATAACCACAGGATAGGTCAGAGCAGCTTTCACCTTTTTCTTTAAGGCGAAGTCTTTCTCCATGAAGCCGGCCAAACGCTCCAAAACTTCATCGAGCACACCACCCATCTCACCAGCTTTTACCATACTGTAATACAATGTGGAGAAAACATCAGGATGTTTTTGCAGAGCGCTCGATAAAGTAGAGCCGCCTTCTACGTCGCGTCTAACTTGGACGAGAGTTTGCTGCAATTTCTTGTCTTCAGTTTGCTCAGACAAAATGTCAAGGCAACGAACCATTGCCAAGCCAGCATTAATCATCGTGGCGAACTGTCTACTAAAAACCGTAAGCGCCTGCTCGTCAACTTTCTTCATATTCTGGAGCCAGCCAAGGATATCTCCATCGGCAGCGCTTCCAGATCGCTGTTCCATCTTTACGATGGTCATCTTCATGTCCTGTTGGACGATCTTTTGGGCCGCTCTAATATTGGGAGCTTCCAATTGGTCTTTTCTAATCTGACCCTCTTGATCACGTGCTTCGTATACGAAGACAGGCATTGGCGCCTAACCTCCTTGCAACAACTCTCTTTTCAACAAAAAAACTAGATACGAGACAAAGAACCGACAAGAATGCACATAGCGGGCACGAGCCACCAAATAGCTGACATAGCGAATACCTCCTGTTCATCTATCAGCTGCCCTTATAAAAGAGCAGCTGTCCCAATTACACAATTTTCGTTCATTCGATAAGAGAGCCAGAATCCTTTCTATAAATAAGAAGGAGACTGGCTGTAGTCACTATTTGCGATTGACACTCTCAATCATACGGCGTAAATCGTCGGCATGAGTAGTGTGGTTGAGAGCTTCTTCCATAGTAATTTGCTTAGTGTTGTACAAATCGAGAAGAGCTTGTTCCATAGTTTGCATACCATGCTTAGAGCCAGTCTGAATAGCATTGTAAATCTGATGGCTCTTACCTTCACGAATAAGATTACGCACAGCAGAAGTGGTAATCATAACCTCTACAGCAGGTACGCGGCCTTTGCCAGAAGCGTGAGGAATCAACTGCTGAGAGAAGACACCTTCGAGCACAGAAGCCAACTGAATACGAATTTGCTGCTGCTGGTGAGGCGGGAAGACATCAACAATACGATCTACAGTTTGAGACGCATCACAAGTATGCAAAGTGGAGAAGACCAAGTGTCCAGTTTCAGCAGCGGTCAAAGTACCAGCCATAGTGTCTAAGTCACGCATCTCACCGACCAAAATAACGTCGGGGTCTTCACGCAAGGAAGAACGCAAAGCGTTGGCCCAACTCATGGTGTCTTGGCCCAACTCACGCTGGTTAATCATAGACTTCTTGTGGAAGTGCACATACTCGATAGGGTCCTCGATAGTGAGGATATGGAAATTGTGCTCGGAGTTAATCAAGTCTAACATGCAAGCCAAAGTAGTGGATTTACCCTGGCCAGTAGCACCGGTAACCAATATAAGTCCCTGAGGGCTGCGCACCATATCTTCAATAACGGGAGGCAAGTTCAATTCGGCGCGAGAGGGAATCACACTGGAAATTGCACGCAAAGTAGCGCCAACATTACCGCGCTGCTTAAAAACGTTGACACGGAAGCGACCATAATCGCGCACGCCGTGAGAGCAATCCAATTCCCAAGTCTTTTCGAACTTCTCTTTTTGGCGCTCGTTAAGAATGCTGTAAATCAAGCGCTTGCTGTCATCTGACACCAAACGAGGCAGTTCGGTGGGAGTAAGCTTGCCGCTGATACGCAGAATAGGAGGCAGACCTACAGACAAATGTAAGTCGGAAGCGCCCTTCTCAACGGTAAGTTTAAGCAAGTCGTCCATGGTGTAGCGGAACGTAGATGCTACTGACATATTGTGACCTCCAGGTATTGAGCTTTAGTCTGTTAACTAAAAAAACCGCTTTACACTTCGAGCAAAAATTCTGAGCTGGCAGACATTCAGCTCGACACTGCGCTCCTCCCCCATCCGACTAAAGCGAACAGCCAGCGCTTTGCAACACGGTACAAAAAAAATTGACAAACAAACAGCGCTAAGCACTTGGCCTGAAAAAGAGATATTCAGGCACAAGCCCAAAGCGCATCAGAATACAAATTAGAAATCGCCAGAACTTTCCACGTAAACTACGCGCAAGCTCTCTTCCATTGAAGTGACGCCGGAGAGCACTTTGGCCAAAGCGTCATCTTGCATAGTGCGCATGCCTTCTTCGATAGCAGCTTGCTTAATTTCAGCAGTAGAGCTGCGGTGCAAAATGAGAGCACGTACACGATCAGTAATAGTAAGAATTTCGTGAATACCAGTACGTCCGCGGTAGCCAGTCATTTTGCAATTATCACAGCCGCGGCCGCGATAGAAGTTGATCGTCGTGTCGGAATACATAGAAAGACCGAAACGGCGCACAGCCTCAGGAGTAGGCTCGTAAGGTTCTTTGCAATTGGGGCAAATAGTTCGAGCTAAGCGCTGACCGAGCACACCAATTACAGAAGAGGCTACCAAGAAGGGTTCGACGCCCATTTCGACCAGACGGGAGATAGCACCAGAAGCGTCGTTGGTGTGCAAAGTAGAAAGTACTAAGTGACCGGTCAGAGCGGCTTCTACAGCGATTCGAGCCGTTTCGGTGTCTCGAATCTCACCGACCATGATGATGTCGGGGTCTTGACGAAGGAAGGCACGCAAAGCCGAAGCAAAGGTCAAGTCGGCCTTATTATTTACCTGAACTTGGTTGATACCAGGCAACTGATACTCTACAGGATCTTCAATAGTAAGAATATTAGTCAAGCCTGTATTGAGTTTGTTTAAGCAAGAATAAAGAGTAGTTGATTTACCAGAACCAGTAGGGCCGGTAACCAAAATCATGCCGTAAGGTTTTTCTACGACATCTTCGAACATGCGCTGGTTAATATCAGAGAAGCCAAGCTTATTTAAACCAAGCATTACTGAGCCGCGGTCCAAAATACGCATTACTACTTTTTCACCGTGAATACAAGGCACGGTAGAAACACGCAAGTCAAATTCGCGACCATCGTGGCGCAAGTGGATCTTACCATCTTGAGGGATACGGCGCTCAGCGATATCCATATTGGCCATAATCTTGATACGGGAGACCATAGGAGCCTGGATATGCTTAGGAGGACTCATTACATCGTGCAATACACCGTCTACACGATAGCGCACTTTTACGTTGCGAGCTTCAGGCTCGATATGAATGTCGGAAGCTTTATCATTGATAGCTTGAGAAATGATCAAGTTTACAACGCGGACGATAGGAGCCTCGTCGACCATTTCTTTGAGCTTGTTAATATCGATCTCGTTCTCTTCGATATCGTCTTCAACTTCCATAGCATCGCCAAAATCAGTGTCAACCAAATCTTTTACGGCGTCATCTACAGCTACCATGTCGGTAGTACCGAACATAGTGCTGATAGCCTTTTTAATGGCGTCTTCGGTGGCAATTACAGGTTTAATATCAAAGCCAGTAATTAAACGAATATCGTCGATAGCTAGTACGTTAAGCGGATCGACCATAGCCAGAGTGAGTTTGTTGTCACGCTGTTCGACAGGAATGACGTTATAGCGTTTGGCTAAGTGTTCGGGGATCGACTTTACTAGTTCGGCATCTAGAGTCTTTCCGTCTAAATCTACGAAAGCTACATTCATAGCTTTGCCTAGAGATTCGACGATGTCCTTATCGGTAACAAAACCTTTAGCGACTAAGACCTTTTGCAAAGGTTCTTTGGTGCTTTCTGCCTGAGCTTTGGCTTTTTCCAACTGACGCTGGGTAATAAAGCCTTCTTCTACCAGCATAGCCCCGATTTCTTCTGGACTCTTGTTAACCATCCCAAACCCACTCCGTTGCAAGCATTTCACTCGACGCGAACATCATTTCTTCGCAAAAACGGAAAAAAATTACACGCCAACTGGGTAGGAGTGCTTCAAGCAAAATTAGCTTTTATCCTGTCTACAGGGGTGAATAATTAGGGCAAACAAAAAAAAACCATTCGCCTTGCCGACGCACGACGAACAGTTTTTGGCTAATAATGCTTCACAAAAATGCTAAGCTTCATTTTCTTCTTGAGCGAAATAGTTTACCCTCGGAGGCAGACCAGCTTTGGCCCGCTCGACCACTTGTTCAATCCAAGCTCTAACCATGCCAATAGCCACAGCGTTGGATCCTCCTTCAGGGATAATAATGTTGGCATAACGCTTAGTAGGCTCCGTATACAGCATATGCATGGGGCGAACCACTTTTTGGTATTGTTCAATTACTTCATTTAAGCTGCGGCCGCGCTCCATAATATCTCGACGCAAACGGCGGATAAAGCGCACATCAGCATCGGTTTGCACAAAGATTTTGACATCCATACGCTCGCGCAATCTGGGATCGGCCAAAGCCAAAATGCCTTCAACAATTAAAATATGAGCTGGCTTAATAAGTTTAGTTTCTTTGCAACGCGTATGCGAAATAAAAGAATAAACCGGCTGGTTGACCTCTTCGCCGCGGCGCAAAGCATCTAAATGCTGAATCAAAAGATCGTTATCGTAAGCGTCTGGATGATCATAATTCGTCTTAGGTCGATCTTCTAAGGGAATATCAGACTGATCTTTATAATAAGAATCTTGAGCGATAACTTGAACTAAATGAGGCGGGTAGGACTCTTTTAACTTACGAGCTACCGTAGTTTTACCAGATCCAGTGCCACCGGCGATACCGATAATCAGAGCAGCTCCTTTTACACCTCCGTTATTGGGGCACTCACAATTGGTATTTCCTGATGTTGTTTTCGTGCTCTCTGAAGTTTTGTCCAAAGACATGACTCCCGTCTCCTTTCACATCGTTGCGCACATAATAGTAATAATGGCTGGGGGTAGGGCTGCAAGCAGCCTTTATAGATTCAATCCCAGGATTGCATATAGGGCCAACCGGCAAACCGGCATATTTGTAAGTATTATAAGGAGAATCTATCTCCAAGTCTTTATAAAGCAAAAACTCCTTTTGGTAACCAAGAGCGAATTGCACAGTCGCATCACATTCCAACTTCATACCATCATTGAGTCTATTGATATAAACACCAGCGATAATGGGACGCTCAGAAGCGACTTGAGCTTCTCTTTCTACCAAAGAAGCTAAAATAATAGTATCGTGCAAAGAAAGAGGAGATTGAGCGCTGTGATAAGGCAAAGCCAACTCTTTGAAACGCTCGGCAGCCGTTTTTACCAAAAATTCTACATTACAATCCAAAGGCAAGGTGTAAGTATCGGGCAAAAAATAACCTTCCATGTTGTATGGGAAGATTGTTCCGTATTTTTTGCCTTGCGTAGTAGTTAAATGTAAAAACTCGGCAGCTGTGCCGATCTTATGCTTTTCAACTATAGCTGCGCACTCTTTAAGTGTAAGCCCTTCAGGAAAAGTAACCGTTTTGGAAGCGGTACGCCCCTCTACAATAAGAGAGAGAATTTCTTTAGGGCTCATAGAGGCACTTAAATTATAATAGCCAGCCTTTATTAAATGGCCATTTTTAAGATAGCGCCCCCAAAACTCAAAAACACGAGCCGAACGCAGCAAGCCACGCTTCTCTAAATCGGTGCCCAGACTGCGCAAAGTTGCCCCCGGCTCCACTTTATAGACAACAGACTGAGCTTTTGCTTTTACAGGCTGATTGAACTCTTGAAATTTTTGATAGAAGCAACTGCCAACAGCTGCCAAGCCGACTATACAAATCAGCAAAAATATCAAAAATTTCTTCATAAGTGGCTCCTTCTTTCAAAAAGGATAGTCTATTGCAAAAATAAAGCAGGCAATCCTTGTGCAAAAATGTCGAAACTTTAGAACTGTCTTCTAAAAATCCCACTCCGGAGGATCGAAATTGCTCGGTCTGCTCTGTTTATCCAGCCAACTCTGCAGAATAATAACTGCCGCTACTTTGTCTACAGACTGACGATGTTTTTTTTCTTTCATTCCAGCTTCACGCATAGCTTGATGAGCCATAACGGTGGTCAAGCGTTCGTCCATCATCTCGACTGGCACTTGTAAACGCTCACGTAAAGTTTGGGCAAAAGCTTCACAAGCTTCAGCTCTTTCACCGCCCAGGCGATCAGTACGGTTAGGCAATCCTACTACGACAGTACCAATAGAACGCTCTTCGACCAGACGACGAATACGCCCAGGTAAACCGTCGCGATCACGACCATCCCATACATCATATGGACTGGCGATCATTCCCATAGGATCGGAAATGGCTAATCCGACTCTTCTTTCCCCCAAATCAATGCCTAAAACTCTCAATATTTCTCTCCCCTATTTGTAATAAACGGCGCGATTTTAAATTTATATGCCAATTTTGATAAAAATGATCCCACAAAAGATATTCAGCTTCAGCATAGACAGCAGGCAAGTAACGCTGTTGCAACGATTCCGCCAAAGAGGCACTTACAAACTGTTTCCAGAGCGAAAATACTTCAGGACGTATTTCTAGTGCTTCCAAACGCCCAGAGGCACAGTGACCACAAAGCGTACCTCCAGCAGTAGAACTGAAGCTAGTTAAGTCATACTCAACTCCACATAAAGCACACTTGTCTAAATCTGGAGCCGAGCCCATAAGCTTAAGCAAATGCCATAAGACCCACACCGAAACGGCAACTCCTTTGCGCGGATAAGCACTTAAGTTGTCCAAGGCTTCGGCCAAAATGGCATAAAAGTGCTCACATTCGGAAGGTTCGGCTACATAGCCACCTTCTTGCAACCCTGGAGCTACCGAAGCAAAAAGTTCCAATAAGTAGCTGCCCCAGCATAAACATTCGTAATCGGCGTAAAAAGCAGGTCGAACCTTTATAGTCTTGGCCTGGGTCAAGCGAGCCAAAGCGCCGCGTCCTTTAACAAAAAAACCTTCCAATTCTGTAAAAGGTTCGACCTTACCGCGCAGCGAGCTGTGCGGTTTATTTATTCCGCTGCACACAGCGTCGATACGTCCTTTGTCGGAGCTGAGCAACAGCACTACTTCCGAGCTTTCGTTGAGGTGACGACGGTGCAACACAATACTTTTTGCGGAAAAAAGTTCACCCATAAGCTTTATTAAACAAAAAAAGCCAAACCTTAAAGCTGGTTAAGCTAACTCAATTTTAAGGCTCGGCTCCATACTAAAAACAGAACTTACATTTTGAAATTGGGATCGCCTTGCATAATCTTGATAGAAGCGCTGGCACCAATGCGGTTGGCTCCAGCTTCCACCAAAGCTACAGCACTTTCAAAATCGTGAATGCCACCAGAAGCTTTGACGCCGATATCTTTGCCCACAGTTTTGCGCATAAGAGCAACGTGGTGAACAGTAGCGCCGCCAGGGCCAAAGCCAGTGGAAGTTTTCACGAAGTCGGTGCCGCCCTTAACGGCTAAGCGGCAAGCTCTTTCAACTTCTTCATCGGTAAGCATGGCAGTTTCTAAAATGCATTTTACTAAGCGGCCGCCAGCAGCTTCTACTACAGCGCGGACATCTTTTTCCACAAATTCGTCGTCACCAGCTTTTAAAGCACCAACATTGATAACCATATCAACTTCATCGGCGCCATTAGCAATAGCGTCTCTGGTTTCACAAGCTTTGGCAAAGCTTGTAGTGGCTCCTAAAGGAAAGCCAATTACTGTGCAAACTTTTACGGAAGAACCGCGCAAAGCTTCGGCAGCAGTGCTGACCCAACCGGGATTGACACATACGGAAGCGAACTTGTATTGGCGAGCTTCTTCACAAATTTTGATAATCTGATCTTTTACGGCATCGGCCTTAAGAAGAGTATGGTCGATCATATCGCCAATCATACGTCCGGTAATTTGTTTGTTTTCCACTTGACACTGCCTCCTGCGCCCCATGAGACGCGGTAAAGATAATTTTCTATCTGCAAGCCCAGCCACAGACAAAAAGCTCCTAAGTTTTACGCTAAAAAACTTGCCAAGCCTGCCTGGCCAAGGGCAAGCCCTCAAAACTTTACTTTATTCGTAATCGTAGCCGAAAGCACGCAACCAGTCGGGACGGTCGCGCCAATCTTCTTTAACCTTAATCCACAGATCAAGGTAAACTTTCTTGCCGAACAATTCTTCCAATTCTTCTCGGGCGGCAGCGCCGATATCGCGCAATTTTTCGCCTTTGCGTCCTAAGATAATATGTTTTTGGCCTTCGCGCTCCACATAAATGACCGCTCTGAGATATTGCACGTGTTCATTTTTCACGGCTGGACGACATTCCTCAAGCTTGACAGCTACAGCGTGAGGCACTTCTTTATAAGTGCAACGCAACACTTTTTCACGAATAATCTCTTCCGCTCGACGCTCGTCGTCTTGGTCGGTAATTTGCTCTTCTGGGAAATAAGGAGTACCCACAGGCATCATCTTGCGCAAATGCTCGAGCAATTCCGGCAAATTATCGCCATCTTTGGCCGAAACTGGATAAACATCTACAAAATCGCCCAACTTGCGGTAGGCTTCCATGCGAGGTAACAAAGCTTCTTTGGGAACTACTTTGTCAACTTTGTTGATAACTAACAACTTGGGAGAGTGGACTTCTTCAGCCAAGAATTTGGCAACCAGACGATCTTCATCGCTAGGCTTGCAAGTAGCGTCTACAACCATGACGGTGACATCAGCTTCACTGCCTTCAGTTTTGGCAGAATCAAGCATCCATTCACCTAAGCGAGTTTCGGCTGGGTGGAAACCTGGAGTATCGACAAAAACGATTTGGCAATCGCGAGAGTGGCTAACTCCCAAAACTCTATGGCGCGTCGTCTGCGGCATGCCGGAAGTGATGGCGACTTTAGTGCCCAAAATAGCGTTAAGCAAAGTAGATTTGCCCACATTAGGACGTCCAACTAAGGCCACAAAGCCGCTGTGAAATTCTTTAGCGCTGTGCATAATATGTATATTCTCCCAATACGATCTTTAATAAAATCTTTTACCGCAGCAAATATAAGCCAAGTTTTTACTCAGCCTAGTCGCGTTCCTTTGTTTAAGCTTAGGAAAAAGCGCGATTTCCTTCCGCCTTTTGGTGTAGAGAATGGAAAATAAGTTCAGACCAAGCTCCCATAGCCCAGTCTATTTGCCAAGCTGGCAACTTCTGCTGATCGGTTAAAGCTACTAATCCCCAAGCATGAGATTTGTAAGTAAAGACAGCCGCGTCGTGACGAGCGCCGTCATCAAGTTCACCAGTTTTATTATAGCTTTTCACTTGACCCAAAATGCGAGAAGGCAACTTTTCAATAAATTGCTGTCTACTTAGAATAGCCCAAAATTCGTCATTGTAGCTTTTGTCTAAAATGCGGCCTTGCCAAAGAGAAGCCATTATTAAAGCCAAGTCTCGAGCCGTGGTATAATTTTCGCCCATTTCTTGAGGTGAAGCCATAAAATAACGGTTTAATACAGTATGATGAGCTTGCAAAATATCCTTAATAAAAGAGTTGATAAAAGTAAAACCCAATTTTTTGATAATTAGATTTGAAGCGCTATTGTCGCTAATGACAATGGCCAAACGAGCCAATTCACGCCAGCTAAAATGACGCCCCACCCCAACTTCGCAAAGGATACCTCCCTCTACGATATCAGCTTCAGATATAGCTACCAAGTCGGCTAAATTGAGGCGCTTGTGCATAGCTTCATAAAACAAAGCAGCCACAATAGGTATTTTTATAGTGCTGGCTGCCCTGAATTGTTTATCAAGATTTTCACCTAAAATGGATAAGGCCGAAGCATCTTGCCCATTTAATCTGCTATTGCGCTCGGACAGCTTAAAAAAAGCTAAACCGGAGTCGACTTGGCTTAGCAGCGAATCTGAATAAAAATCAGCCTTTTCTCCTCCACTCTCGGACAAGCTGGACTTCTTGTTATAGTTGTTTAGCAAACTGTCAGCCATTCTTCATACCCTCGTAGCAATTTTTGCAAAAAAAAAAGCAGCGGAGCAAAATCCACTGCTTTCCTCTTCCGTTTGTGGTACGGGAGGAGGGATTTGAACCCTCACGCCCTCGCGGACTCGGGATTTTAAGTCCCGTGCGTCTACCGTTCCGCCACTCCCGCATACAAGCGAACGCCAACCACGCTAGTAGCTGACCACGGGTGGTATTATGCACATTTACCTAGAACTTGTCAAGACCAAGTTTTATTTTTCGTGTCGAACCAACAGCACCTTCAATAGCAACAGGAAAAGGCCTGTCTCAATTGAATATGCGCGAATTATGACTAAAGATATAGATTCCATCTCCAGCGCTGACGAGCTTCTGGAGCTGGCCGAGCAATTAGAAGACGACGACAATCTTGAAGAAGCCCTCAAAGCTGTAGAAAAAGCTATTAAACTTGCCCCTCAAAATGGCAAAGCTTACTGCGCCAAATCAGGTTTACTTCAAGATATGGACAAACCCAACGAAGCTTTCCAAGTTCTCGTTAAAGCTTGCAAAGACATGCCGGAAAACACGGATTGCCTTTTCGAACTTGGCGCTTTTTTAAGCGAGCATGACAATATTGGTCAAGCTGCCGGGTGCTTTGAGAAAGTGAATCAGCTTGATCCCAACTATCCCAAAGTTAAACTTCTTTTGGGAAATTGTTTGCTCAAGCTGGGCCATTTCTCTGAAGCCATCAAGTACTTGACCGAAGCTTTGGAGACTGATCTCAGCAATGTAGACAGAGCTAGAGTTCTCAATCATATTGGCGAAGCTCATATGAATAATATCCATTCGGATGATCAGGAAGCCAACCAAAAAGAACTCGAAGCAGCAAAGGAATTCTTCGATAAATCTTTAGAGCTGAATCCCGATGACTATATTCCTATCGGCAATATGGCCATGACTTACGACCGCATGGGAGAGCCTGAGTCTGCTGTTAAAATCTTAGAGCCTGCTTTAGCCAAATATCCCGATCAGGCTAAGCTTTATGTAATTAACGGCATTTCCTTAGCTCTTATTCCAGATCGTCAGGCTGAGGCCGTGGCTTCTTTCGAAAAAGCCATTGAGCTCGATCCCGAAAGTCCCGAGCTTTGGTTCCACAAAGCTCACTACTATGTGCGTCGCAACGAATTTGACAAAGCCCTGGCCGTATTTGAAGAAGGTATTAAAGCTCTGCCTCAAAGCGGAGAATTACATTTACAAATAGCTTCTTTATTGCGTCATTTAGCCGGTATCGAAAATTCCTTAGGCCACCACGAAGAGAGCAGAGCTCGCCTCGGAGCTGCTGTCAGCCACCACCGCGAAGGTTTACGCCTTTTGGGACGTTTAATCCATTGGGGCTTCTTCTTCGTAGACGAAAACAACAAGCCAGTTGAAAATACCAACGTGGCTATCGAATCTGACAGAGCCATTCCCAAAGAGAAGGTAGCCGAGCAATACTTTAACCAACTCAAACAGCAAGGCCACACTATCGACGAAAAAGGCATTGTAGACGGTAAATACCGCGTAGGTATGGCTGAAATTCCCCCGGACAAAATTAAGATGGCCGAAAAAGTAAAACTTCTTTAATTTTTCGCTGTTCTTAACTACTACAAACAAGAGCACGCCAAAAGAGCTTCTGAATCTTAGGGTGGAAAGTTTCTCCGAGGTTCAGAAGTTTTTTTGTTACAAACAAAAAGAGAGCCGTTTTTCGCGAGAAAAACGGCTCTCTTTAGGCGACTAAAAATAAGCGAAAATTACTTAGCGCCAGTAAAGGGAGCTTTTAAGGAAGCTACAAACTCGCCCCAGAAGTCACGCTTCAAGACCTTATAACTCTTGCCTCGACCAGGAGAAATAGAGCGAATAGCCGCAGCCATATCAGCAGCAGAGAGGAAGCGCTTCTTAGGATCGGTGCGAGTAGCCGTGCGCACGATCTTTATATATTCGTCGCTAATAGCCGGATTTACATCGGCAATAGGAGCCAATTTTCCAGGATGGTCAACAGGATCGATATAAGTAACCATCTGGTGCATAAGCACACCCAAGCCATAAATATCGGTAGACTGACTGACAATACCAGCTAAACCGTATTGCTCGGGAGCGGCATAACCTATAGTACCCATACGAGGTGCATCAACAGGCAAATCTATCAAAAGCTTTCCTAAGCCGTAGTCTGTTAACATTGCATAACCATTGGAAGCCAAAATAATATTGGCCATGGACATGTCGGCAAAGAATTTGACCGGCTTACTGGAATGGAGCGTTTCTAAAGCTTTAGCAACTTTATAGGCGATATCCAAAGCCAAGTTTTCCGGGAAAGGACGCTGGCGGGCTCGGAAATACTCGCTCAAACGGCGTCCGGGCACGTAATCAAAAACAAAATAGATGTAGCCGTTTTCAATGAAGAAATCGCGCAAAGAAGTGAGACAAGGATCGATAAAATCCATATATCCCTGGGCAATAGGCTGGAAATAAGAAGATACCATTGCTCTTTTTTCAGGAGCTTCATACCCTTCAAGCTTAAACTCACGAATGGCATACACGCGCTCGGAATGGCTTACAGACTGACTGCGATAAATGATACTGTCTCCGACAGTCTCTAAAACACTAACTAGTTTATATTCACCTTGCAAAACGGGACGGCGCTTTTCGGCCATAGTCTAAAAATCTCCCTAACTTTACACTTTCGATTGAGCGTTTTTTTCTATGTCGTCCGGTCAATACCTGCACTAATAGCCTAAGGCAGTACGTAGAACTCCTTCTTTCCCCTTTTGGGACTCCAAGCGCAAATAATCTTGCAAACCAGCATGATAAATAGCATCTTTTTTATTTTCCAGTAGCATGATCTGAGTTCGGCGGCGCAATTGCTTATTTATTTTATAACTCAACCATTCACAAAAGCCTTCTTGATGACGCAAGCCTAAACGTCTGACTTTATGAGACATTTGCCAAACATGACCACACTCATGGATCATAGTAGTCAAGAAATCTTCAGAAGGCAGACCTTGTAAAACATAAATGCGATAAACTTTCTTGCCTCCTCCGACGTTGTATTCCAAAGTTTTGCCACAGGTCATCTTTAGAGAAGGATCTTTGTCATAATCTGAGCGCATTTTCTCAGCTAAGACTTTTTGATCGACAATATGGATAGTAACTATGACATCATTTAAGTTGATGGAAGGCGAAATATATTGATTGATTAAAGATTTCGCTTTGCGGAAATAGACTTGAGCCGAGGCTTGATCATTTACGGCAGTCTTGGAATGGAAAGCGCAGAGACGGCGTCCATCTGAAAAGACCAAACCTCCGCTACTTATAGGCAAATTGCAAACAAAGCAGCGTGGCAAACCGGATTTTTCACACTTAAGGCAAGAATAAAGATTATCTCGTAAGCGCAAATACTTTCCAGACAATATAGGCTTATGACAGTTGGAGCAAACAGGAGCAGAAGCTATAGCATCCTTTTGACATAAAATTTTGCCGTCTATAGTATAGTACTTAGTGCAAGTACGCCCACAAACAGCGCAACGAGGCAAATCCTTGGGACAGATAATCTTGTTGCCAAACTGATAGTAAGTGCCATAAATGACCTGTCCACACTTGCTACAAACAATTTTCTTTTCTGCAGCCACAGCCGCAGAAACAGTGCCAAAGACAGCTACATAAAACAAAATTAGCAGCCAAAATTTGCGCCAATTATTTAATTTCATGCTATCTAGGCCAAGCAATTCTCTATCTACCCTCTCTAGCTCTCTTACCAGCTAAATACTCGCCATAAATAGTTTCAACATAATATTGTGTCTCGGAGTAAGGTGGCACTCCTCCATATTGCATAACGGCTCCAGGGCCAGCATTATAAGCAGCTAAAGCTAAAGGCACACTATTAAAACGTTCCAATTGGGAGGCGATATAACGAGTGCCGCCAGCGATATTTTGCTCAATATCAAAAGCGTCGTAGACGCCAAGGCCGGAAGCAGTAGAAGGCATAAGTTGCATAAGGCCTACAGCCCCTACAGGAGAGACAGCATTGGGATTAAAGCCAGATTCATGGCAAATAACAATTTCTACCAGCAAAGGATCTACGCCCCAAATTTTGGCATACTTCAAAATAATGGGATTAAGGTCGACCTCTACCCAAGCGCGTTGCTTTTGCTGCGGATCGTTGGGGTCCCAGCCGTAATAGCTAACAAAACGCGGCTGCCGTTTGCCTGGATCAAAGGTGGCAAAAGACCAATCATTTCTGTAAGCATATCTGGGCTTAACTTCATAGACTTTATATTGCGGCGGAGCAAATTCGTAGGTGCCATCGGGACGACGCTTGCCCTGGGGGGCCGCTTTGGCTGTAGCAGATGATTTAGCAGCGCGAGTAGCTGAAGTTTTGGGCTTGGAAGCAGACGCTGCTTTTTTAGCAGAAGAAGAGTGTCTCTTTCCCTTATAGGTGGGATAAGTGTTGCCATGCATAAAAGAATCGTTAGTCGCGTTGGTGTAAAAAACTTCCTTTTGCCCATTTACGGTACGAACTTCGGCCCTTATTTCATCGGCATAAGCCGGAACTAACGTCCCAAAGCCCAGTAACATGGCGCCCACTGCCCAGCACAACATGGAGCCTATTGACTTCTTTTTCCAACTAAATCCTTGGCTAAAACAACTTAGGCGCAAGTTATTGAAGCTGTCCTTTATCATATTCATAGGTGGAGCTTATCATCTTTCCAGGTATAGTGCCAAGTGTTTGCTACGTAAAGGGCAAAGCTAACTTGGTGTGGTAGAACTGAGCATGACGCAAAATCACACCCCCAACCTTAGTGCCACAAAAGCGAAGCCTACTCCTTTTTCTGATGCAGTAGCTCAATCCGACTCTACTCAAGTAGGGCGTCTTTGTCCACGTTGCAAAGGAAGCGGAGTTTGTGTCGATTGCCAAGGCAGCGGCCTTATGACTTGCCCTAATTGCGAAGGTCGCGGCTTTGCCGGCCATAACAGCCAAGGTGTTCCTCTCCCCTGCCGTGTTTGCAAAGGAAGTAAAACTGTCCCTTGCTCCAAAGTATGCGAATCTTGCGGGGGAAGTGGCCGCATAACTTCAGACTTCCAACAAAAAATTTTAGAGAAGTATCAATCCCCAGGCGATAAAGCTTCTCACTCTTCTCCTAAAATTACCCAAGCGATTATAGTAGCCTGTTCTCTAATCTATATTTTACAACTTATCTGGCCGCTGCAATTTCGTATGCTAGTTTTTCCTTGGCTGTCACCTTACGCGCCCACCTATGCTCCTTGGGAAATATGGCGCCTCTTTACAGCAGCTTTTTTGCACGGCGGCTTTTTCCATTTGCTATGCAATTTATACTGTTTGTACCTTATCGGCCCCGAACTTGAAGATTTAATAGGTCATAAAAGATTTGCCGCTTTGTTTGCGGTCGGTTGTGTAGGTGGCAACCTTGTTTCCACTTTCCTTAACTTCCAGTCCGGCGGTATTGGAGCTTCCACAGGGATATTTGCTCTACTGGTCGGCTATTGGGCTTACAACAAACGCTGGGCTTTAGGCTCAGCCGAAAGAGCCAAAGCTTATGGCCAAGGAGCGCTCTTTTTACTAGTTCTAGGCTTTGCCATGACTTATTTTATGGGACTTAGCGTTTTAGACAACTGGGGCCACTTAGGTGGAGCCTTGGCCGGTTTTGCCTACGTTAAATTTAGCAAAAAGCGTCCTTCTTAAGCAAAAGAAGCCCCAAGCGCAAAATCTTGGGGCTAGTTATTAGTGTCTAAAAGCTTATTTGCTTATTTATAAGACTTCAAGCTTACTTCGAATTTGTAAACTACCTTACCAGAGAAGTTTACATCCTGGTCAATTTCCAACTCGAATTTCATACCATCTTTGACAGCGGTAACATCAGGCATATTAGTCAAACCATCTTCTATTTCAGTTTTAACAATGCGCCAACCGTTTTTCTTCAATCCGTTGACTATCTGGTTGTACTCTTTCTGAGTGTTGGTGGTAATATAATCTTTTTCCACCTTATGCATGGACTCTTCATACTTCACCACGCGAAGACCTGGAATATTATCTACCCAAGTGAGACGCTCAGCTAAACTAGCCCAAACTGGAGCCACGGCTACGGCTAACAAACAACCTAAGGTAAGAAAAAATTTCTTCATGTATAATAAGCACCCATTGTTTACAATTTAATAACTGGACGCCGAATAGCACTATCAGCGCCACATGCCTTTCAATGTTAACAAATCAATTTTGTTTCTGCAAGAAAAAAAATTAATAATAAAATTTCAGCATCGGCAAAAAAATTGAAAGCCATTCAATAAAAAAGCAGGAATCGCAAAATAACAATACAAGCAGTAAGGGCTTTTCCGAGCGGGCTGCTGTTTTTCAACTAGCGAATTTTTCTTCCACTCATTTGTGCAAGCCAATTTTTACTGTGTCAAAACGGGCAGCCTATCATGATCGTTCAATCAAAACCGTTAGTGTACATATTTAGGCTGACATAAGATTGCCGATCTTTAAGGTAATATTAGTAATGACTATTAAATATATGACTCCAATTTTAGGAGCTCTTTTAGGGTTAAGCGCTTTTGCTCCCGCTTGGGCCGCTCCCCTATTTCCAGATATTCCGGAAAACACTTGGGCTCGCGACGCTGTAGCGACTTTAGCGGCCAAAGGTTTGGTTGAAGGCTATCCCGATGGAACATTTAAAGGGGACCGCCAAGCTTCACGTTGGGAAGTAGCTCTTATAGTAGCTCGCCTTCTGGCCCAATTGCAAAATCAGCACGCCACTTTGGCTACTAAAGCCGAGCTTGATGAATTGCAAAAATTGGCTGCTAGCCTCAAGGACGAATTAAATGTTTTGGGGGCTCGCACCGAGCGTTTGGAAGCAGAAGTTGCCAAGCTGGACAGCCGCGTAAGCGACTTAGAGAGGATTAGTTTCTACGGAGAATACAAAGCCCGCATTACTACTTCTTCATTGCGCAATGTAGGCATAGGCTCTTTAGGCAATCCTCCTATTCTGGACTACACTACTGCAGTAGGCAGCAACACCGGTGCCGGTGGTATCATTCCTTCTCCATCAGTAGCTGCTGGATTGACCTTTAATACTTTCTTCATAGGAGTAGCTTCTGTAACCGACTGGTCTACCGGCCGTCCCATGGTAAGCGGAACCAGTATTTCTCAGCAACTTATGCTCGGCACCAAATTCGATTTGGGCAACTCTTTAGAGGGAGGCGCCGAATTTAGCGCTTATTCCAGTTGCGGGAACAAAGTAATGGATGCTTTCTGGGGAGTTCCCCAAGCCTACTTAAGCAATCCTTTCACTTCCACTATCGGAGCCAATAGCAGCACGCAAGGCTTAGAGCACGCGCCTTACGCCAAATTAGCCTTAGATAATTTCTGGCTTTTGCACAAGCCTAGCAAAACACGCTTAACCGTAGGCAGCTTAAAAGAGCAGAACTTTTCTCCTTTAGTTTACGTACCAGAGCGCAATCCCAATGCCTGGGGCGACTATTACTTAAATACTTACGGTGTTCAGCTCAAAGGCGAAAAAGACTTATCATCCGACTTTACCTTCAAATGGGAGCTTATGGGCACTCGCTTAGCCAACGGTATTGCTAACAGCCTTTTTGATGAGGATGGCTATCAGTCTAGAGCTGCTGGTGCTAATTTTGAACTAGTATTCAACGACGGACAAGGCAATTTTAAAGCTAATATCCTTCATGCCAGAGATTGTGGTTTATACGACAAAGCTTCCTCGGGATTACACTTCCAGGACAACTTTACCTTAAACTGGGTAAACCCCAATGGTTATTATATTAACCAATTGGGCGGCCCTGGCTCTCCATCAGTAGCTGGTATGGGCTCAACAACTGACGAACGTCCTATTGCTATGGTAGGAGCAGCGGGCAATGATGGTATCACTGGCAAACCAGGCGTCCCCAATGTTGGCGGCATTGGCGCTCAAGATATGCTCAACTATGGATTCAGCGCCAGCTACGAATTTGACTTAGGCAATTTCAAACCCGACATTTTTGCCGACTATGCCCACACCGACTATAAGCCTTCCATACATTCTTCCTATTCGGTAGAAGGTGATGCCTATCGTTTCGGCGCCGATTTCAAAATGTTTAAAAACGCTTTGAATATTCAGGGCACCTACGTAAGAACCGATCCCACTTACGATCCTTTTGTACTCAACTATCCTACCGTTAACGAAATAGGCAACACATTATGGAATGTGCCTGGCTTTAACTATTACAACTCGCTCTATTCTTTACACGATACCAATACTTTTACCCACAACCGAAAAGGCTGGACAGCTAAACTTGATTGGCGCTTTTGCCGTACTGGTAAATTTACTTTTGAGTATAAAGACTTAGAGCAAACCAAAACTTCATGCCAAGACGTACGTTATTCGGCCGGTTCTATTGCTCCTGGTACTCCTAACACGACCGTTTTAGGCTTTTCTCCCGGTTTTATGGATCCAGTTTTCTGCGGTTTTTCTTCCGAAACATTTGCGAGCGACGGCACTAACGCTTTAGGAAAAGTTTTGGAAAATCCACGCGGTAAAGCTACCAACTGGTCTTTGGGCGTCGGCTTCAAATATCCAGTCGAACCTAAAAAGAGCAAACGTTGCATTACTCTTTCCGGTGGTGCTCGCAGTACTCACTTTACACGTCATTCTAATCTTGCCAATTTGATCAATACTCCAACTCGTTTTGGAGCCGAAAGTCAAAACTATGTCAACTTCTACTTAGACGCTTGGCAAGTCAACTTAGATTATGACATTACCAACAATTTGCGTATTCACACTGGCTATAAGTCAGTTGATATGTTTGGCCATTTGGACCATTTAGGCGTAATGAACAATTATGCCAACACTATTGGCTCTAGTGATTTTGACATTATTAACTTGGAGCAACGTATTCCCAACATCAGCCTTGATTGGGATATTAACGATAGTATGTCCTGGGGCGCTTTAGGTGAATTTATTACCACTAAAGACCGTATGGACGAAGAGATTTTTGCCAGCCCAGGCATTCCAGCCATGAACCTAACTTACGGCCCCCAAAAAGGCGCCCACCCCTTCAACTGGCAAGGTTTCTTGGTTAGCACCTATCTTAACTTCAAGTTCTAATTTTAGAAATTGCTCAATATAAAAATAGCCGCTTCATATAATGAATGCGGCTATTTTTATAGGTATACTTTACTCTAAAAGAGAGAACGTACTCTAATATATTCTAAAACGCTATCTGGGACTAAATATTGAGCAGAACGTCCCTCAGAGAGAATCTTCCTTATATAAGTTGAAGAAATATCTAATCCGGGAGCTTCAAACCAAATTATCTTATAAGCATTTCTTAAGTTCATTTCTTGAAGTTTACTTTTGAGTTCTTCCAAATCGACGCCAGGACGATGGATAACATAAAAATATTCGAGCAACTCTAATACATCGTCAAAACGGTACCAAACAGATTTTACCAGAGAATCGGAACCAGTAATAAAAGAAAAAGAAGCTTCGGGGTGTTCTTCCACCAATTGCTGACAAGTATGTAAAGTATAGGACAGCTTTTTCTGCTTTATTTCTATATCACTAACTGTAAAAAGTGGATTGCTCTTAGCAGCTAAGCAGCACATCATCAGACGATCTTGAGCAGAAACCTTGGGTGCATCGCGGTGCGGCGGCAAATAATTGGGCATAAGCATAATTTTGTCTAAACCCGTTCTTTCGCTTATTTCTATGCCAACACGCAAATGGCCGCAATGTACAGGATTAAAAGTACCGCCTAAAATTCCGATTCTAGTTTTCTTCACGTTGGTAAAGCTCCGAATTTTTGATGAAATACCGGCACTTTCGCCTAGGATACACCCAGCCCTTGTCACTTTGGCAAACTTGTTAGCCATGCTTTTACGCTTTTGCCTTTTAGCTCGTGCCTGTTTATTCGTAGTTTTTCCGCCTAAAGATGCTGATAGTGTGCCGCCCGCCAGTTAACTATTTGGTGTTAGCTGCATTTTTTACCATATCTACGCTCCGGCTGCCTGGCCTAGTGGCCAGAGGCCTGCGCTACC
>DHKB01000017.1:0-3861 GCA_002407045.1 Candidatus Bruticola papionis
ATCCTCAAACTACAAAATTAACTATGGTTGCTGTGTTTAGTTTTGTGGTCGTATGTATTACTGGCCTTAAATCTATCTGGCGATCCATTAAATAACATTGCAAGTAACAGCAAGTTAAAAGCAAAAATTCATAAGGTTAGTAAAGATGCAATTAGATATTCAGGCAATAGGTAAGGCTTTTAATCAAATAATATCCGTACTCGGAATTAGCTGTTTAAAGGATAAAAACAAATTTTATTCAGCTATAGCGGATTTTTTGCCTGGTTGTAGCTTTGAGGTTGAGCGCAATATTTTGTGCGCTTGTATTTGCTCTGAAGTAAGTGGAAGTTTAATAGAGGCTGCATCTAAATCTCAAAATGAAAAGCAACTTGCATTTAATAATTGCATTCAGTATTTAATTAAACAACAGAAATTAACTGAGCAACAAGCCAATGAATTGGTAAAAGTTTTTACGCTTGCTCTATGGGGAGAAGATAAGCAAGTTGTTGATAGTAAATGCTCTGTAACTAAAGCTAAAGAGCAAGAATTTGATGATATTTTTGCGTATTTTCGTGAAGTCGCAGAGCAAGGTGATATTAAGGTTCAATTTGAACTCGGCCGGTTTTATTACAATGGTGTAAATAGAGATTATACTGAGGCTGTAAAATGGTTTCGCAAGGCAGCCGAACAAGGAAATGCCGAAGCTCAATGCCAGCTTGGTAATTGCTATTACTATGGTAATGGAGTTAAACGTGACTGTGTAGAGGCTTTCAAATGGTACCGCAAGGCAGCCGAGCAGGGAGATGCTGAGGCTCAATATCAGCTTGGTAGATGCTATTACTATGGCGATGGTGTGGTGTATAGAGATTATACTGAGGCTGTAAAATGGTATCGCCAAGCAGCCGAACAAGGAGATGCTGAGGCTCAATATCAGCTTGGTGAATGCTACTACAATGGCGATGGTGTGGATGAAGATGAAGCTGAGGCTGTAAAATGGTATCGCCAAGCAGCTGAGCAAGGAGATGCTGAGGCTCAATATCAGCTTGGTGATTGCTATTACTATGGCATTTGTGTGGATGAAGATTGTGTAGAAGCTGTAAAATGGTATCGCCAAGCAGCCGAACAAGGAGATGCTGAGGCTCAATATCAGCTTGGTGATTGCTATTGCCTTGGTTTTGGTGTAAATGAAGATCCTGAAGAGGCTGCAAAATGGTATCGCAAAGCAGCTGAACAAGGAGATACTGGAGCTCAATACAAACTTGGTGATTGCTATTATCTTGGTTTTGGTGTAAATGAAGATCCTGAAGAAGCTATAAAATGGTATGAAAAAGCGGCCGAGCAAGGAAATTCCGATGCCCAGTGTATGCTCGGTTTTTGCTATTACTATGGTAGTGGTGCTGTAGCTGCACGTGTTCTATCATTGGCGGATGACTACTTTAAAGCTGTAAAATGGTTTCGCAAAGCGGCCGAGCAAGGAAATGCTTATGCTCAGTGTATGCTTGGTGGATGCTATCACAATGGCGATGGTGTGGTGTATAGAGATTATACTGAGGCTGTAAAATGGTACCGCAAGGCAGCCGAGCAAGGAGATGCTTGTGCCATGCGCATGCTTGGTTTTTGCTATGGTGAGGGTGATGGTGTAAAAAAAGATAGTACAGAGGCTGACAAATGGTACCGTCAGGCAGCTGAACGAGGAAGTGGAATTGCTATAGACCGTCTTCGCTATGATGAGTGGGGAATGGAGTATGATATTAGTCAATATAGTCGCAATAGCAATCGTGTGTATCGTTCTAGAATGAGCTGGGCAAATCTTTCATTGTTTGAAAAGGCCGCTGGGCAAGGAAATGCTGCTGCTCAGTATATGCTTGGTGAACTCCATTACTTTGGTAATGAAGCTGGTAAATCGTATAATGATCACATTGAAGAATCAAAATTGTACTACCAAGCTGCCAATCAAGGACATGAATTGGCGGCTATGTATAGACTTGGTTGTTTATTTCGTAAAGTAAATGATTATGCTAACGCTGCAAAATGGTACCACCAAGCAGCTGAAAAAGGGAATATTTCTGCCATTGTAGACCTTGCTGATTGCTATAGACGTGGTTGTGGTGTAAGTGAGGACTATTCAAAGGCTAAAGAGTTATATCATAAAGCGGAAGAGTATTTTTTCCCTTCATCCTACTCTTGGTCTTTTTATTCAGTTGCTAATTTCTATAAGTCTTTCTGTCATGATGTAGATAAAGATATAAAGAAAGCTATAAAATACTATTACTTAGCTGCTCGAAAAGGACATGCTTATGCTAAATATGAGTTAGGCGGCATGGGCCTAAGCGATCTGTGTTAATATTGACGATATAGCTACAAACACTTCTTATTGCTCCTTTGTGTTTTCTAATTTATATGTAAACAGCTTATGGAAGCGAACAATTAGTAATTTTTTTTCAGTAATGTAGCACATCTATTGTATTGACTACACTTTTAAAATGCAGCTACAAAACGGAGTGAATATTGTATGTCAAATGTTGTATTAACCAAGAACCAAAAGATAAAACTTGAGGATGGCCGGACTGTAACTGTTGTGGGCAAGCTTGGAGCTGGCGGACAGGGCATAGCTTATAGAGTTCTCTTAGACGAAACTGGTGAAGAAAAAGCCTTAAAATGGTATTTCCTCGAAAAAATAAAAAATCCTAAGGCTTTTTATAATCATCTTCGTGAAAATATAAAACATGGTTCTCCTGACAGTAGCTTCGTTTGGCCTGAGGCTGTAACTGAATGGAGTAATCATGATGAGCCTTTTGGTTACATAATGAGGGTCTATCCCAAAGAGTATGATGGTTTTAATAAGTTCCTATTGGGGAAGGTTAGCTTTGCGTCCAATTCAGCATTAATAAATGCAGCTCTCAATATTGTTGAGGCTTTTAAAAAGCTCCATAGCAAAGGATATAATTATCAAGACTTAAATGATGGGAACTTCGCTATAAATAGAAATACTGGAGATGTACTTATATGCGACAACGATAATGCTGTCGGCCAAGGTGCTTCTTTTGGAATATTGGGCAAATTTAGATATATGGCTCCCGAGATCGTTAGACATGAAGTTATGCCTAGTACCGCTACTGATCGTTTTTCCTTAGCAGTAGTTTTGTTTTTGTTGCTAATGGGAGGCCACCCGCTAGAGGGAGCTAAAACGGCAGTGCCTGCTTTAACTGACAAAATGCAAGACAAATTTTTTGGCACTGAGCCAGTTTTCATTTTTGATGAATCAATCAGCACCAATAGACCAGTTAGCGGCTTGCATGAAGATCCCATTAGGTTGTGGTGTAAATATCCTCTTTGCATAAGAAAATCGTTTTGCCGCTCATTTAGTCAAGAAAGTATGCTTCATGGGCAAGGGCGTTTAACTGAACGTGAATGGCTTGGCGTATTAAGCCAGCTCAAGAGCTTTATCGTTAAATGCAATAAATGCGGAGCTAGTTCTGTTATTCTTGAATTGACCAATAATGATGGTAGTCCGGTATTTGTGCATAAATGTGCTAGATGTAGTGCTTTGAGTAAAGCTCCAGCTTATATAAGCTTTCAAAATGGTATAAATATACCAGTGTTTGAAGGTGTAAAGATTTATAGTTGCTTGACTGATTTACTTAGTGAAGACTTCAACACGCCTTCTGCAGAGTTTTTGGTAAAATCCAACAAATTAGGTGCCCAAAATTTGTCCCAATATGATTGGATAGTTACTAGTCCCAATGGCAAGCAAGCTTGTAGACATCCAGGGGAAGTGGCAGTTTTGGGGGATGGTTTCTGTATCGATTTTGGCGGCAGTCATAGTCAAACAGCTAAGGTCGTTTTTTGTTCTTAAGTTTTTTAAGGTTTATTAAATCATTT
>DHKB01000017.1:3956-17966 GCA_002407045.1 Candidatus Bruticola papionis
GGAGTTGTTAGACGTATTTGCCCTGTATTCTTTTTGCTTGATTGTTCAGGAAGCATGAATGGGCTTGAAATTGGGGCAGTAAATACCGCTATAGAGGATGTTCTTCCCGTATTGGCTGATATGAATACTACCAACTCTGATACGGAAATAAGGGTAGCTATCTTGAAATTCTGCGGCGACAAATCTGATAACAGCGAAGTGGTAGAATGGGTAACAGGTGATGATGGTTTAGTAAATTTAAATGGATATAATTGGAAATATCTTGATGCTTATGGGATAACTCCTATGGGTAAAGCTTTTGAAAAGCTAAATGATGCCTTATCAGTTAAGCATGGCTTTATGAAAAGAGCTAGTGGATCTGTCGCTCCAGTACTATTTTTGCTTACCGACGGATGTGCTACCGATGACGCGGAAGCTGGTTTGCAACAGTTACAAAATAACAATTGGTATAAGCTTGCCGTAAGGGTCGCTATTGGATATGGCGGAAAATATGATCGAGATCTTTTGATTAAATTCACTCAAAATGAAGAGACCGTTATAGAAACAGACGATCCTACTGATCTTGCCAGGATGATTAAATTTGTCACTATTACCAGTTCAATGGTCGCCAGTAAAGGCAGCAGCAGTACAAAAACAGATGAGGGTATGAATAATACTGACAAAGCAGCTGAAGAAATTAGTTCTATGCTCAATGGATTTGGGCCGGAAACCGCGGCCAGCGTTAGTGGAGCTTGTGATCCTAACGAAGAGTGGTAATGAAAAACATTAAAAGTTTTTATAGAGGCTGATATTAAGTATTTTTGTGTCAGTAGTCTTGATTTTTGTGGGCGGTTTTTATGGATTACATAACTTTTGCGCATTCATCTTGGGGACCAAAATACAAGTCTAAAGGCTATGCTTGCCAAGATTATTCAGATAAGCAAAGTTTTGGTCATGTCCAAATAATCGCTGTTGCCGACGGTCATGGCAGCAATGATTGCTTTCGCAGTGATATTGGCTCTGAGTTAGCTGTAAAAACCGCCTTCCAAATGATCTTTGAATATGAAGTTGAGGGGTGCTTCAGTTTTAATAGTGATGGGCAACAGTATTTAGATAGTGTCAATGCTGAAATGAAGGAGTTGCCTATTATTGAAGATGGATTGGAAGGCCAAAAACATGGTCTTTATGAAGAGAAAGCTCCTAGCGTTGATTATAATAGTTGGTTACAGGGACGCAAAAATGTCTATTCGGCTATGTCCTTAAAGACAGGTGGTGTAGAAGGTAAAAATTATGCTTATTTGGGCAACAGTTTTATAAAGTTTAGTGAAGATGGTATAAAGTCTTTTAAGTATCAATTTTGGAAAAGATGGCGTGCTGCCGTAAAAAAAGATTGGGATTCTAAACTTAGTATATATATCGAAGAATGTAAGTACAATTACGGAGATAATTACAAGCTTGAGGATTTAAATAATATTATCGAAAAACATGAAAGCCGTTTTCAAAAAGTCAGTAATAAGTACAAGGACAGATATTTAACTAAAGAAGCTGATAAGTACTTATATACTGCTTATGGTACTACCTTTCTTTTAGCTTTAAGTATTGAATCTCAAATTTTACTTTTACAAATTGGAGACGGAACGTGTGTTGTAATGCAGAGGAATGGCACTTTTAGTGTTCCTGTCCCTGCCGATGAAAATAACTTTTTGAATGTCACTGTTTCTTTATGTGAAGAAGATGCGTACAAAAAGATAAGACATGCCATTTTAGACAATACCGTGCCTGAACTTGCTCCAGTGGCAGTATTTTTAAGTTCAGATGGCCTTGATGATTGTTATCCTGTATATCATAACGACAAGTATCTATATCGCTTGTATTATGAAATACTTAAAAAATTATCAGCTGATAGTTCTGCAAAGGCTTTAGATGAATTAAAGCAAGAAATTAAATATTCTTTACTTCCTAGTATGACTTCTCAAGGTAGCCAAGATGATATTTCATTGGCATTTCTTGTTGATAACGATATAAATGCTTTAAAAGAAGCTTTAGCTCATGTAAATCCTAATGATATAAACCCAGATTATGAAGATAAGCCGGAGCAAGATAAACAAATAGAACATGAGCCTAAGCTAGAAAAGCCGTCAACTGAACATATAACGGCAAAAGTAGTTACTAAAACTAAATCTCCTTTGGAAAAAGCTAGTCAAATGCTAATTCCTGCCAATGATTATAGGAGGAAGAAAGATTATGACCGAGCGTTTGATGGGTATTATAGGGCTGCTGCTAAAGGAAATATTTTAGCTTATTACGGGCTTGGTTGGTGCTATGAAAATGGTAAGGGCGTTAAAATTGACAAAGTAAAAGCTTCAGAATGTTATGACAAAGTCTTTAGAGAACTGCGCATTCTACCTGCAAGCGAAATTAACTGCCTTGCAGATGATAAACTTAGAAGATATGCTCAATATGTTTGGGGTCGATATTATGAAAAAATAGGTGAAAGCGAGAAGGCTAAAGATTGTTATAAAGCTTCTGCTAAACTTGAGTATGATGAAGCTCAATACAAACTTGGCTGCCTGTTATTAAAAGAAGGGCAAGTTGAAGAAGCAAAAGCGTGGCTAAGGAAAGCAGCTCAGCAAAGTTACCCTGAAGCTAGGCATAAGCTTGACGATATAATTAGTAAGGAAAAAGATCGCAATAGCAGGGAAGTCACACAGAGCCGTAAAGGAGGCCTTAGAATAATTGGCAAATACTGTCACATAATCGGCGCTTACTCGTACAGTTTGATGCCCAAACTAATATTTAACCCAGATAAAGGGAAGCATTAACATTTCTATTTGGCGGTAAGTTAAAAATAAGAACTTATTGGGAGTATAAGATGCAAAGAGAAACTCAAGCTAAAGATAAACGCCCTTAGGCTAGAAGATCAGAAAAAGGCCTTTGATAATTTTGCATGTTTACGTCAAGCTGCATGAAGCCTAATACGGCTGTGGTAGCCTCAAAGCGTACGTCGCCAAGTATTATTGCAGCAAAGTAATTACGTTTTTGTGAAAGCTTATTAAGCCTTCGTCGCGCATTTTGCCTAGCTCTTTTGATAAGGCGCTGCGATCTAAATTGAGATAATCAGCTAGTTGCTGCCGATTAAAAGGCAGCGTCAAAACCTGGCTTTTTTGCTTAGCTGATAAATTTGCTAAATAGGTAAGCAAGCGCCCTCTAATAGTTTTAGGTGCAGTACAAAAAATGCGGTTAGAAAGCGTCAAGTTTTTGTGGGCGGCAATATTAAGCAAATTTTTCAGCAACTTTATATACCAAGAGCGGCTGCTGTTATTATCTTTTAGCAGCGCTTTTATATTTACGAATAATATTTCGCTTTCTTTGTCGGCAATGGCCTCTACCATCATAGGTTCATGGCAAAAAGCGTAAGTTTCGGCAAAAATTTGACCTATGCCAATATGGCTTAAAATAGTTTTGCCGCCAGCTAAATCTAAGCTTTCGATATTGACGCTGCCTTTAACTACTATACCGAGTTCGCTGATTATCTGCCCGTAACGAAAAATCACAGCGCCTTTACTAAAGCTGCTTCGTCTTAAGCCAAATTGCATATCTAGCAATTCTTGTTCGTCTATGTGAATAAATATAGGTGAAGTTAATCTTTCCATTTTTCTATTTTTCGTGGTTATAACCACCGATTTCTTTTCTTGGTTGTAATAGACTTTAGCCAAGAAATCAAGGAAGCGGAGGCAAAAAAAGATGATTAGAAAGATTATTCACATCGACCAAGACAAATGCAATGGTTGTGGCGCGTGTGTAAGCGCTTGTCATGAAGGCGCTATCGGTTTAGTAGACGGCAAGGCCAAATTGCTGCGCGACGATTATTGCGACGGTTTAGGCGACTGTTTGCCTACTTGTCCTACTGGCGCTATTAGCTTTATTGAGCGCGAGGCAGCCGCCTACAATGAAGCAGCCGTTTTAGCTAATCAACAAAAGCGGCAAACTAAAAGTGCAAAAGGGCAAAGCGCTTCTTCAGCTTCTCAGGTTGAGCCAGATCAAGTTGCAGCTAAAATTACCTTACAAGCTGATGCGGCTGCCGGAGTAGGCGGCAATTGCATAAGCCTTGATCCTGGAATCGGCAATTCTGGCGGTTGCAAAGTTGGTGGCTTAAATCCAGCAGGCCGTGTAGGCGGCTGCCCTGGCAAGATGGCTCGAGCTATAAAGCGCCAGATGGAAGCAAATTACGATACAGAAAGTTTCCAAGCTACGGTTCCCGGCCATATTAAGCCTATAGCCCAATTAGCTCAATGGCCTTGCCAAATTCGTTTAGTTCCCATTAAAGCGCCTTATTTTCAAGGGGCTAAATTGCTTATCGCCGCTGATTGTACAGCTTATGCTTATGCCAATATCCACCAAGATTTTATGAAAGGAAAAGTTACCATTATTGGCTGTCCTAAACTTGATCCGGCAGAATACATCGAAAAGTTGCAACAAATTATTGCCAACAACGATATTAAAAGCGTAACCGTTTTGCGCATGGAAGTACCTTGCTGCGGCGGTTTGGAGCAAGCAACTATTAGGGCGCTGAAAAATAGCGGCAAGTTTATCCCTTGGCAAGTAGCCACCGTTTCGGTTGATGGCCGCATTTTAGAGCAAAGTTAGTACAATTTTTAGCACATAAAAACATGTAGCAGCATAGGAGGTACAATTATGCATAAAATTAAGAATATTAGCCAAGCTGAAGTCCTCACTTTAAAAGAACAAGTCTCCTACCAGCCTGGCCAAGTTGTTAGCAAAACTTTGGCCCAAAATGGCTATGTTAGCGTAACTTTATTTGCTTTTGATAAAGACGAAGAAATTAGTACCCACGAATCGGATGGAGACGCCTTTGTTACTTGCCTTGATGGTGTAGGTAAAATTACTATTGACGGTACCGATTACCAATTGCATGAAGGCGAATCGATCGTTATGCCTGCCAAACACCCTCATGCAGTATATGCTCAAGAGCAATTTAAGATGCTTTTAGTAGTCGTCTTCTAAGATAGTGAAAGCGTATCTATGCTCAGTTGTACAAAAAAGTCTATTGTGTGCATATTTTAGGCTAGATTTCCTTGATATTTGTCCTATCTTTTGGTAGGGGGACAAAGAACATTACGGCGAAATTCACAGTGCTCAAGGTTAGATATTATAGAATGGGCTAGATTCGAGGAATAAAGTTTTGAAAAAGCTAAACAAACTAAGCGCGTTTATTGGACTAATGGTTTTACTTTTTGTCGTCAGCGCTTGTTCTGGTGTTAAGGACACAGAAGACGAAAAAGCCGTTCGCGAGACTTTCAAAAATTTTTGCCTTTGTGTTTACAATGAAGACGCAGAGCAGTCTCCAGTAAGTTTTTTCAGTCGACACGATAAAAAGATTGCCGTCAAGCTTTTCACCAATGCAGTGGTAGAAGCTGCTGCCGAGCGTGGTCGCCACTTAAATGCCCAAGAAAAACAAATGCTAAAGCAAAAATTTATCGAGCGCTGGGATAGTGAAGCTAATGTTCCCAATTCGCCTATGAACCAAAATGCTAGAAAAATGGCTCAGCAAAATATAAACAAAATGTTGGAAGCTAATGACAAAACTTTTGACGATTTTATAAAAATGCTAGAGCGTACTCCAGCTCAAAAACTTGGTTTAGTAATAGATCCCTCCGGTAAAAAGGCTTCTATAAAAAATATCTACTTCCGCAAAGAAGGTAACGAATGGAAACTTTCTATGCTGGAAAAAGGTCAAGACCAAAAAGAATTTAAGCGCATCATAAAGCAAGAAATGGCTAAAGTCTTAAACTTTTAACCAAAAGCAAATATAAATAAAATAAGCCGCTCGTGTAGAGTGCATTTGCAACTATACGAGCGGCTTATTTTATTATTCGTAACTTTTCTTCCTTACACACCAAGCCAACAGCACTTCCCAGATAACCATAAGTAGCAGCACCAGCTTATAGTAAAAAGCCATATAGAACAAAATATACAAAATAGCACCGATTGAGCCGTGTAAGGTTTCACCGTCAATTACAAAGAGCATACAGCCAACAGCTAGTGCTGCCCAAAGTAGCTTGTTAGCATTAGGCAAGCTGCCATTATGTAAAGCGGCTATGATCGCCAAAAATGGAATAAGCAGCGCCAAATGATGATGGCTCCATGAGAGAGGGGACAATACAAGCATAAGTAAAATCCAGGTCGAATAATCTAGCGCTAATAAAGTAAAGTTGTCTCTTCCGCTATTTTCGCTTCCGCTTTTGTCGGCGGTTGTGTGGCTGTAAGTTGGAGCACTGCTTGCTATGTTATCATTTTTGCTGCCAATAATGTTGCTGCTGTCGGTACTGTTGCTATTGCCGTTTGTTGGCTTGCTAGCTACTTCGGCCACTTGTACTTTAGCGCCATTATGCCATAAAAAGGCGGCGCCAATGACCAGCAAAGCTACATTGATAAGCTTAATTATAATTGGCGAAACGTCGTATAAGCAAGCGTTAACTAAAGTCATAAGCGACTGATTGGAAGCTACTTCTTGGTAGCTTTGCTCAGTAAATAAAAATTGCACATATTGGCCAAAGCGGAAAAAGCCCCACTGTAAGCCGACCGAAAGAGATAGCATAGCTAAAGTAAAGACGCAATAGCCAACAGCTTTATAACGTCGCTTGGCCAAAAGCCAAACTATAAGCAAAGCTGGATACAGCTTTAGCAAGACAGCTACCGCTAAAGCCAAGCCGCAGAGAAAATCTTGCTTTTTCCAGGTACAAACTAAGACAGCGGCCAAGCTGAAAAAGAAGAGACCGCCCACTTGGCCCAAAAGGAAGTTGTCCAGCCAGATGCCCCAGCTGAAGCTGCCTACAGTTAGCAAAGCCCAAGTGATCCAAGCGATCTTTTTGTCGCTGTCAGCCAAGAAATGACGGCAAAGTAAGAGTAGGCCGGCTGCGTAAAGGAAAAATTGCCAGAAAGCGTGCTTTATGTAGCCACTAGCTAAGCTACCTTGCGTAAAAGGAATATATAAAAGATAGAAGGGCAGAGGGTGATTATCAAAAACAGCCCAGCGTCCTTCCGAAAGAGCTAGTGAATATTCTTTCATAAACTGCGGATCGTAAATATTGGCTGCTTCGTCTTGCAATGCTTTTACGGAAGCATAGTAGTGGAAAAAATCGTAACCGCCGCCATTAGCTGCCGGATTGCTTAAAAACTGAGCCAATTGGGGATGGAGCAACCAACCGATCAAACTTAAAAAGGCTAGCACTATCCAACAGAAGATGATTTTTTTATGTTTACTTACAAATAAACTGTCCATTTTTCTCTCGTTTTTCTCTGCGAATGGGGCTATTTTTCTATATATGCAAGGCTTTGCCCTAGTTTATCTAGAACCGGCACCAATATGTTGGCCGGGGTAAGCGTAAGTTGGTACCAAGCCTCAATTTTTGCAGAAAAATCGGAGCGTAAAACTGTGAAAGCTATTATTGGTAAAGCAGCTCTTGTAACTGGTATTTTTTGTCTTATTCAAACTGGAAACGCTTTGAGCCAGCCGAACCTAAAAGGCGACACAGTAGGCCAAAATATGGTTAAGCCGAATCGTTACTTGATTGTAGCTCAAGAAAGTGATTCTGCCGATAATAGTTCGAGCGTAGATATTTCCACTTGGCAAGTAATTAACGGCAACGGTTTTAAAGTGCGCTTTCCTAGCCAGAGTCGCTATAGTCGCGCCAATTATAGCGGCGCTTTTGCCGAAACTTGGGAAGCTGAAACTGATGAACCGCTCCATATGTTTAAGTTGCAACAAGCTCAATTTGGCGGCGGCTCTATTAGCACTAAAGATCCAGATGAATTTTTATTCGAAAATATGGAAAATAATAGCCGCAACCTCAATGGCAAAGTTTCCCAAAGACGCAGGATCCAAAATGCTCGCTATCCAGGCTGTACTTATAAAGTTACTACCGACGAAGCCGAGTGGGACTTTATGATCCGTTTAGATGGCGACACTGTCTACACCTTATCAGTTTGTTCTATGCCCTATGAATCAGACGACGGTTATAGCAAAGCTTTCTTCGATTCTTTCACTTTCTAATTTTGGCTATAAATTCTACTTCGGATTTATCACTAAAGTGGCAGCAATGTGCCAAGGAAGTTTCAAATTAACAGACTTAGCAACAAGTTTTGGCAATTTGTTTTTTTAGCTTAAGCGTGTTAAGATCCAACCTGAATTTTTTGTATTTTTTCACCTGGCGGAGGAACTATGAGCAAGCTTAAAAAGCTCTTTAAGACCATCAACGAATTTTTAAAAGAGAACACTCAAGAATTTCATTTTGACGAAGAGAGCGGCGTCTTTTCTTTCAAAGAGCAAATTACCGAGGAAAAACGCAGCGCTATAGATATTTCTTTCTTTATTAGCGATTGCAGCGTAACTTTACATGCTATTTCCGCTCTGAAAATTCCTCAAAGCAAAGTCGCTTCTTTAAGTGAGTTTATTGTTAGAGCCAATAATGATATCGAAATTGGTAATTTCGATTTAGATTTAGCAGCCGAACATCCTATCGTCAGTTTCAAAGTAAATATTTTGCTCGATTTAGATATGAAGATCGACGAAGATGATTTGGATTTAGCCGTACAAATCGTTTTGGGCACTATGCGCAGCTACTGGATTGGTTTTACCGGCGTTTTGGATGAAGGCTTGAGCGCTGTCGAAGCTTTAGATAGTTGCTACGAAGAAGAGGATGATGAAGAAGGCGACGATTGTTGCTGCGGTTGTCACGATCATGAGGACGACGAAGATTATGACGACGATGACGAGTTCTTCGAAGTAGATTTGCGCACCAACCATCACCACAAATGCGGCTGCGGTTGCGAAGATTGTGATGACGAATGCGATGAAGATGAGGACGAAGAGGAAGAATTTTTTGAAATTTTAGACGACAGCGAAGCTCCCGAAGAAGAGGATAATGAACCTAAAAAATAAGGTTTCTACAGCTTAACTTCGGTTTTTAACCTAGTTTAAGCTAAAAATACTGTCTGCTTGTAATATTTTTCTGCAGGGCGAAAATTGTTTTCTTTGTATTTACAAAAAGCAATTCTCGCCTTCATTACATTTTGGGTAAAAATATATACTTAAATAGCTGTTTTATTTATGTAAAAAGCCGAAATTTTGCGCTAAAAATTAAATTTTGTTTTAATTTTGGCTCAGTTTGTTAATATTTTGACTATTGCGGCGAAAAGTTGAAAACGCAAGTATTTCTTGAAGGAATAGCCTTAGCCGCATTTAGAAAAGTCGGCTTTATGTGTAGTGATCCGACTATGTTCAGCATAGACAAAGTTCAATTTGTTATGTTGTCTTTCGAAGGTCCCGATCTCTTTTCTATGGCTGGTGGCCTTGGCATAAGAGCTCAGGAACTTTGTAATTGTTTGGCCTCTATGGGCTTTACGACTCACCTTTATTTTATTGGTGATCCTGATTTACCCGCTGAAGAGCAGCAGGGCAAGCTTATTCTGCATCGCTGGTGCCAATGGATTAGTGCGGCTAATCCTGGCGGTTGCTATGTAGCCGAAGATACCAAAGTTAAGGATTATGGCGATTCTATTCCTTCCGCTTTGGTGGAAAAAGTAATCGCTCCGGCTGCTCAAAAAGGCATTACCACTATCGTGCTGGCAGAAGAGTGGCAAACGATTCCAGCTGTGATCAATTTGAGGAAGGTTCTCAAAGAGCATTGCTTAGAAGATCGTGCCGGTATACTCTGGAATGCTAACAACTTGTACGGCTTTAAAGGCATCGACTGGGTGAAATTAAATAAGTCTTGTGCCTTAACTACGGTAAGCCGCTACATGAAACACCGGATGTGGCCTTTGGGTGTCAACCCGATAGTTATTCACAACGGTATCCCTGCTCGGCTTTTGCAAACTCCCATAGCTCAAGATATTGTTAGGGAGTTGCGCCAAATCTTCCCCGAATTGCTTATCGCTAAGGTCGGTCGTTACGATGTAGATAAGCGTTGGGTGATGGCTGTTAAAGCCGTAGCTGCCATGAAGCAAAGAGGACTTAAGCCCACTTTTATTGTGCGAGGTGGAAAAGAACCTCACCGTCAAGAGGTTCGCAACCAAGCTGATAAGTGTGGACTGAGTTGGAAAGAGATTCACTTACCTCCTAAAGCTGCTGCTCAAGACATTTTGGCCGAATTAGCTCGCTGGAGCAGCTATGATGTTTTAGAACTTTGCTTCTATGTAGCTGAAGACTTTATCAACGTACTGTATTCCGGATCTGATTGCGTTTTAGCCAATTCCGGTCACGAGCCTTTCGGCTTGGTAGGCTTGGAAGTTATGGCTTGTGGAGGTTTGGCTTTTGTAGGGGCTACAGGCGAAGATTATGCCCAAACTTTAGTCAATAGTGCTGTGGTAGAAACTGAAGATCCCTTGGAAATAGTAGAGTACGTACAAACTTTGACTGACGATAAAAAGTTAAATCAAAGTTTGCGAGCCGAGGGCATACGTACCGCCGCTTGCTATACTTGGGAGCGCATTTGCCGCGATCTTTTCCAAAAGATCCGTTTTCTCAGTGCCTCTCGCGGTGTCATTCTCGACTAGCGGTAGTATAGCAGAAGAGTCAAACTCAATCTCAAAAAATAGTCGGTTAGAGGTTTAAAGGCAGTGCATAAAGAGGTCGACAGTACCGCTTCAGAAGCAAAAAGCAGCAACAATACAAATTTAGCATCCCAAGATCAAGCTGAAGGTAAGGATTCAGCTTTATCTGAATGTGTTTCAGTCAAAATGGAAGTAAAGCCCGGCGTTTTATATTTAGTGGCTGTGCCTATTGGCAACTTAGACGACTTTACTCCCAGAGCTTGGCATGTATTGGAACAAGCTGAATATATTGCTTGTGAAGAAGTGCAGTCGGCCCGCCGCCTTTTACAATTGCACAACGTTAAGGCCAAACTTATTTCTTATCGCGAATCGGGACGCGATCTTTCTGGTGATCAGATCGTACATTTGCTGGCTGAAGGTGCCAAAGTGGCCGTTATTTCTGGCGCCGGTACACCAGCGGTTTCCGATCCTGGTCGAGATCTAGTAGCCAAGTGCCATCAGGCTGGTTTTAAAGTTTCGCCTATTCCCGGCGCCAGCGCTCTGACAGCTGCCGTCTCAGCGGCGGGCCTGCCTTTAAGGCGTTTTGCCTTTGAAGGCTTTTTGCCTAGGCGCAGCAACGAATGTATACAGTTTTTGCAAAGCTTGGCTCACGAAGAGCGCACCATGATCTTTTTTGAGGCGCCGCACCGCGTCAAAGAGACTTTGCAACTTATGCTTAAAGTTTTTGGCGATCGCAACGCTTTCATCGGACGCGAGCTGACCAAATATTATGAAGAATGTTTGCAAAGCACTTTAGCCAAGCTTTGCGAGAAATACGCTCAAGAAGATCCGCGCGGCGAGTTCGTGATCGTTGTAGAGGGTTTACAAATAGACGAAACGGAAGAGGAACTGCGCCTAAATAAACAAGCCAAGCTTGATTTGGAGTTTTTACGTGGATTGGGTCTTTCCAAACGCGATCAAGCTTCAATCTTGGTGCACTTCCGAGAAATTCCCAAAAACAAGGCTAAACAACTGGTAATGGAGGCTGAAGAGGAAAAATAGGGGTGGATCATAGCTTTTTCTGCCTTCTCTATATACAAAGTTGTGCATTTATATTATAATATTCTTCCAACTTTAAGAGAAGGAGCCGTGTTATGAGTATTTCTGGTCTCCTGGAGGGTTGTTCCCAGGTAACTAGCCCTTCGCCCGAAGTCACTGAAAAGTTGAAGGGTATGCTTCCCGCTTATCCCTTCCATATTAAAGCCGATGAGGCTGTGAAGGTAGCTGATAAGCTCGGTATTACCGTAGCTCAGCTAATGATTGAATTAATTCCTATAGCTCGCCAGTACGCCGCTCCGGTTGTTCCCATTTCCAATTTCAAAGTAGGATCTTGTGTAATGGGCCGGAGCGGTGATTTATATTTAGGCGTAAATATGGAATTTTGCGGTGACAATTTAGCTCAAACTGTACATAGCGAGCAGTCTTCCATTACTAACGCTATGTGCCATAATGAAAAAGGTGTTGCCGCTTTGGCAGTTTCTGCCGAGCCTTGCGGTGCTTGTCGTCAATTCCTCAATGAATTGGCTTGCGCCAGTGACTTAATTATAACCATTCCCAATCGTCATGCTATTGGCTTAAAAGATTTGCTGCCTCATGATTTCGGCCCTAAGAATTTAGACGTAGATGGCGGCATGTTGGTTACTTATGAAGCTCCTTTGGCTAAGCCCGAAGAAACTGACGAGCTTATCGAATTAGCCTGGAATTCAGCCAATAAGGGATACGCTCCTTACTCACATTGTAATGCTGGCGTAGCTTTGCAATTTGCTGACGGATTCAAGGTGGGCGGCTGGTATGCCGAAAACGCTGCTTTCAACCCTTCAGTTTCTCCTTTGCAAGCTGCTTTAATTATGGCTAATGCTTCCGGTCGCAAACTGGGAGACATTGCTAGAGCCGCTTTAGTTGAACGCAAGCTGGAAAATAACATAACTCACGTCCATTCTACTGCCAGTTTGCTTAAAGCTTTGGCTCCTCAAGCCGAACTTATTGTCAAACGCTTGGACGTAAAAGCATAGATACTTCCGATTGAGTCGAAACTTTCGGCTTGATAGTTGAATAGAGCAAAGCGCTTTACTTTAGCCGAGTAATTTTCGGTAGAGGAGAGCGCTTTATTGTTTGTTTTTTTTTGTTAAATATGCAATAAAAATAATGCAATAAATCTAAAAATGCCTCTCATTTATTGTCAAAATATCAGTAATATTTGACTTATTGCCAATAATATTGTATTATTGGCGCTGTTGGGGAGTACGCTTTTTGATGCAGAAAAGTGAGGCTCTCTATTTTTTTGGTCGGCGTACAATTTTTGTGATTGCAAGTATTGGCTTATTGGTTGAGTTTTTTGCTTGTTTTTTTGAGGCTTATTTAAGTTCTTTGTGCGCGGTATAAAATTAAGTTTGGAAGGTGTTTGGCAGCACTTTTGGTTTGAGGCTCACTCGCTACGATTCGCCCAGCGCAGGCCCGACCTTTTTTCAAACTGCGAGAGGTAGGCGTCAAGTTTTGAAGTCTATTAAACAATTTATTGCAGTTTTAGCTTTTATAGGCGTATGCTCTGTACCGGCAGCGGCTTTAACTATGCCGGATGAGGGCTCTAATGCTGCTTTCGAGGTGAGTAATTTCGGTTTAACTTCACGTCAGGAAGCGCCAGCTTCTATATTCAGTGAAGATGAACTAAAGGCGCAAGGATTAGTTCAAATTGAGAATAAAGCTGCGACTGCTTCTAAGAGCAACTCTGGTAGCTTAGCTTCTGGAGAAGCATCCAAGAAAAAAGTAACTAACAAATACGGTATGCCTGATATTTATATTAAGGTTTCCGGTGTTGTTTATGAGCGTGTAGCGTCAGCTCAGAGGAGCCATCACCGTCGCTCTTTAGCCTCTCGAGGCGCCAAAGATACAAGTGTGGTAGCTCGCCGCAAGATGATCGATTTTAATTTAACCCCGGTAATTTGCAAATATGCAGAAGCATATAAATTAGATCCTTGGTTAGTGAGAGCCGTCATCGAAACAGAATCTAATTTCTATCCTTATGCAGGTTCGCCAGTAGGAGCGGGGGGCCTTATGCAACTTATGCCCGCCACCGCTTCCAGTTTGGGGTGTCGCGATCGTTTCGATCCTGAATCTAACGTGGCTGCCGGTTGTCGTTATTTGCGTCAAATGCTAAATATGTTTGGTGGAGATTACAACTTGGCTATAGCCGCCTACAACGCTGGCCCTGGCAATGTACGTAACTATGGAGGCATTCCGCCTTTTCGCGAGACTATCAACTATGTAAGCAAAGTTACTAGACTCTGGCACAAAGCTAAAAAGGCAGCCGCTGCCAAGAAGTAACTGCTTATTATACCTTCGCATACTATAGAAAAGAGCTCCTCTAAGAAAGTTTTCCGAGGAGCTCTTTTTTTGCATAAAAAATTGCTCAACTTTTAG